>CAZULW010000194.1:0-1501 GCA_964621455.1 uncultured bacterium | reverse complement strand
CCTTGTTCTCCTGCCCCTGTTCCTGGTCTGTCCGGGCTGCGGCGGCAAGCGGGAAGCCCCGGCTGTATCTACAGAGGCGGTGGAGCTCCCCGTGCGGGTGGTGCCTGGCTTTTACTCGGCGGCGGAGTCCTACTTCTCCCCCGACGGCCAGCGCCTGATCCTCAACGCCCGGCTCATAGAGCAGGAGGACGAGTACCACGTCTACACCGTGCGTCTGGACGGCACGGATATCCGGCGCATCAACAGCCTGGGGGCCGATGCCTGCTCCTACTACTTTCCCGACGGCCAGCGCCTGATCTTCACATCCACCCGCGATAATCCCAGACTACCCAGGGGTGACTTCTCCGACCCGGCCAATTATCCCGCCGGAGCCGAGCTCTACACCTGCCGCCCCAACGGCTCAGACCTGAGGCGGCTGACGAGAAATGAGCTCTACGAGGCCGAGGTGTCAATCTCCCCCGACGGGGAGTGGGTCCTGTTCGGGCGGATGCTCGAGGGCCGGATGGACCTGTGGCGCATGCGGCCCGACGGCACCGGCGAGTTCCAGATCACCAACACGCCTGAAATTCAGGAGGGGGGGGCTTTCTACCTGCCCGACAGCCGGCACATCATCTTCCGGGCATGGGACATTAAGGACCAGGGCCAGCGGGGCATGCCCATGACCATCTATACAATCAACCACGACGGCAGCGACCTGAAGAGAATCACTCACGAGGAAGGCGTCAACTGGTCGCCTCACCCCTCGCCTGACAGCGTGCATTTCGTTTTCGTGAAGCTGCTGCCGCCCTACAACTTCGAGGTCTTCCTCATGAACATGGATACGGGCCGGCAGACCCGCCTGACCTACAACGACGCCTTCGACGCCTTCCCTTCCTTCTCCCCGGACGGCCACACCATCAGCTTCTCCTCCAGCCGGGATATGCCGGAGGGCAGCCGCAGGGTGGCGATCTATCTCATGGATATTCAGAGCCTGCTGGAATGAGCAGGCCGCAGCGGACAGTTAGCTACTTCCTGAGCCGGGGGAAGACTCTGCCTGTGCGCTTCATGTAGGCACCGTACTCGTCCCCGAAGTGGTCCAGCATCATCTGCTCCTCCCGGGGCGTACGGATAAGGTAGAGGGGGGTGAACAACACCAGCAGGGCAAACCCGGCGATCCAGTTCTGCAGCAGCAGGGGCTGGGCGATGGCCCACAGCCACAGACCGGCGTAAATCGGGTGGCGGATATAGTGGAACACGCCGCTAGTGACCAGGGCCTGGCCTTCCCGGATATCGATCTTGGGCGACCAGTTGCGCCCCAGGTCGGTATTAGCCCGCCACAAAAGCGCCACGGTCCCGGCGAAGATGGCCACGCCGATCCACCCGGCCCAGGCGGGCAGGTGGAAATCTGCGAAATCCAGCCAGGGCGAGAAAATGGCGATCAGGGGCAGCACCTGCCAGCCGGCGAAGGTGGAAAAGTCCAGGACTATATCCAGCACCCGCGTGCGGTCGTCCACCGTTTTGC
>CAZULW010000193.1:0-1601 GCA_964621455.1 uncultured bacterium | reverse complement strand
TCGCTGGCGGCCGCGCCGGCGCCCTCCACCCGGCCTTCCAGGGCCCCGTCAAACTTCTCCACCCAGGTCTGGATGCCGTCCAGGAATCTCACCGCCCCCTGCTCCTGCTCCCGGTTGGAGATCTTCTCCTCGCTCCGGATGTATTCCTTCTCGAAGCTGTCGTTCAGGTTGGTGAGGAAGCCCACCAGGTTGGGGTCCTCGAACAGGGTACGGCTGTTCTCCAGGTCGCTGGACTTCATGAGCATGAGGGCGTGCTCGGCCATGAAATCCCGGGGCGCCTTGTAGACCACATCACTGACGTACTGATCCAGGGCCTCGATCCGGGGAACCACTTCGTCGGCGAACGCCCTGAGGGCCTGTTCGTCACCCTCGGCCACCATATACAACGTTGAGGTAGCGTTGTACTCATCCGTGATAGTGTTGAACTCGATCACGGAGGGGTCGTCCTGGGGCATCATGTCCGTGTATTCCGTGGAGTAGCCCAAATTGGTAATCATCCAGACGCATATAACCGTGACAATCATGATCCACAGCAGGGTCCACCAGGGCCGCTTCACCACGTAGGTGGCGATGGCAGTTAATAATCGATCACGCATGGGAATACTCCTTCTGTTTTGTTTTTTTCACCACAGAGATCACGGAGATCACAGAGATATTATTATTCTTATAGAATCAAAACCATCTTCTACTTCTTTCTCTGTGTCCTCTGTGGTTAATGTCTTTATCTTTAATTAGAAATATGCTCGCAGTCGGAGCCGAAGGCCCCACTCCTGCAGGCCGAATTCCGAATCTTCGCCGCCCTGGGCCCGCGAGACCAGCAGGCTGATATTCACATTCTCGAAGGCGCTCCAATCCAGGCTGGGGGCCACCATGAAGCTCTGGTCATTCAGGTTGGCGAATCCGAGCAGTCCCAGAGAAATCAGATCGGTGAGGGGATGATGGACGACCACAAAGGCATAATCCTGCATCAGGCTGTGGGACTGGCCGCTGAGAGAGTACAGGAAGTCGTCGAACTTGAGGCTGTCCCGATCAGCCACGCCGCCCCCGTTGTGATAGTACTCCACCATGAGGTAGGTCCGGAAATCAAAGGTATGGTCAAAGCCGATCAGGTACTCGTTGAAATCGATGGATTGATCCTTCAGATCCCATAGACCCTCGCCCCAGATGCCGATACCGAGAACCTCTCCTACGATAGACCCGCCGATCCTTTGCCGGATGGTGTGGGAGGGGCGGCCGGTGAAGGATTTAATCGGCAAACGCCAAATCGGGTTCTGGGCCTTGTATTCAGTAATGTTTGCCGTCAGGTCAAAGCTGCCCAAGCCTATCTTTCCCTGAACCATCTTGGCGGAATTCTCCCACGAATCCTCGGGCACCAGGATGAGGTCCAATCCGAACCGGTCCGCCAGCGGCAGCTCCATCCGCAGGGCCGTGACGCCGGCCTGCTCGTAGGTGGGATCAAGCAGCTCCTTGATGTTGAAAATATCCACCGGGTTCCAGGCATAGCCGGTACCCAGGGAGATCTGCTGCTTCCCGATGGTGATGTCAAATAATGGGAAGGTCATTTTCATAAAGACGTTATCAAGATAGAGGGTATCGGCCAG
>CAZULW010000192.1:0-1601 GCA_964621455.1 uncultured bacterium | reverse complement strand
GACCTTCTGGCCGGGCCGGATGCCTAGCGAACGGCGGATCGTGAGGGGAATCACCACCTGAAATTTATGTGAAACTGTGACGGTATCCATACGATCTATTTGTCGATTAATGTACCGGAATACGCTCCCTGATTCTATGGCATTTTCGTAAAACAGGCAAGGGTTGGAGGGTGGCGGCTGATGATCGTGTTCAGCCGCGTCGCTTCAGCGAGTGGTTAGCTGGCAGATTCAGAATGTTGATTATTCTGAAGTTCCTCGAAGGAAACGATCCTACCCGAATCCTGCTTTTCTTCTCCCTTCAGCCAATCTAAAAGTCTATCTAAATCTTTACCACATTTCTCAAATATTTTTTGCCTTGCTTCTCTCACTTCTTCAACGATGGGGTCATTCTTCATAGCTATTATCTCCTGATGATTCAAGAATTTCCTCAGGGGTGACAATTACGGGCGTAAAACGGTCTATTTTTGAATTTACATTTATCAAACGCCTGATTATTTCCCCATTGGCAATATGAGCGCAGTTCCAGGTAACAAGATAATCCATCATATGCGCAACAGCAAATGCGAAATGGGGAATGTCTGCTTTGGCGTGACCATATAGACCCAATTCTTTTTCATAATGTTGAGCAAGAAATCGGACATCTTCGGATAATTCTAATACTGGAAGTCCCTCAACTATTTCTAACTTGCGTGATACTGCTTCAGGGTCTCCAGACCTGATTTCCGCTAAGATAGCTTCAGAAACATACATGTCAAAACGATCTTTAGCGGTCCGCCACCATTCATGAGTGATCTGTTGATGTGCTGCGATTATAAGATCACGACTTGGATATGCTGCTAAATAACTAGGAATTGTTGTTTCCAGATATACAGTAGTCATAATTGGTTTCTTTGATTATTAATAAATTTGCCTTCCATTAAAATCTAAGGGATACATGTCACAATTCCAAAAGATATAAACCCCCACAGGCCCCAGGATCGCTCCCTGGGGCCTGTGCACAGTTACAGATCTGGCCGATTTGCCCTATGCGCCGCCCTTGCGGTTGGCGATCCGGTGGCCCATCCCGGACAGCACCGGGATAACCAGCGTGGTGGCCACGAAGCAGGCCCCCACCCCGATGAACAGGACGACACCCAGGTCGCCTATTCCCGCCATACTGGCGAACCACAGGGAGCCGAAAGCCAGCATGGTGGTCAGGGACGTGAGCAGGATCGCCCGGCCGGTGGAGGAGAACACCGCAGTATGCTCGCGGCTGCCCTCCACATTGTACCGGTGGATGATGTGCACCCCGTCATCGATGCCGATACCGATGATAATGGGGATGGCATAAAAGCCTATGAAGGAAAGCATCATCCCGGAAACCTCCATGACCCCCACCATCAACAGGACCCCGAAGATCAGGGGCACAATGGCCAGCAGCGCCTTCCAGACGTTGCGGAAGTCGGCCAGCAGCAGCAGGAATATGATCCCCAGAGCCAGCTGCATGGCGAGCTTGCCGTCATCGAGCATCCCCTGTAGCAGGGCACTGTAGATCAGCGGCATGCCCGTCGCCCGGGGGCTGACCTCCTTCAAATCTTCGACCAGCCGTGCCTGGTATTGCC
>CAZULW010000191.1:0-1602 GCA_964621455.1 uncultured bacterium | reverse complement strand
GACGGGTCTGGCCGTCAAGCCTCGGCCCTGGGCGTACCCGCCCACGGGGAGCCCGGCGAGCCCGGTTATGCCGGGGGGCCAGCCGCCCCCACCCCCGCACCGGGGCCACGCCCTGGATAGTATTTCGTGCAGACTTGTCTCGGCTACAGCTCCGCCATCATGGCATCGAACTCCTCCGCCGTGACCGCTGGGGAGGTGGCGAAGGTTATCCCATGCTGGACGACATACGGCCGGTAATAGAACTCCCGTCTCATGCTGAGCCTTATTCTGTTATCCTTTGCTCCCCTCGGTATCCGGCTGGGCTTTCGGCCTCATCCACCAGGCTACCCAGGCCGCCAGGGCCAGGCCTTGGATAATGATCTCCCACTGGACCATCAGGTGTGCATAGGGCGTGATCTCCGGACGCATGTAGACCATGCCATCAATGGTGCCGGGCGCCGCCACGGTGGCCGCCCAGAATCCCAGCACCAGGTAGAGGCCTGCTATGGATAGAAACCTTTTCCCAAACGACCAGCTGTTGAATGTATTGAAGAGCGGGTACAGTACGGCGGCTATGAGGACACCGCGCAGAATCTGGGCAGGAATGAACCAGGTCATGACATGGCGCCAGAGGCCCGGCTCGGCTTGGCTCCGCATAAAGGCTGCGAAAATGGGATTGGCACCCTCGTAGAACTGCTTGGTCGAGATTTGGTAGGCAACGGCACCAATGATGAAGTAGGTGACTACATGAGCCACCGTGACTTTGCTCGCAAAGGTGAGGAATCTGTTCAGGTTCATGATAATGATCCTTTTATTGAAAGAAAGTTAATGGAGCCTATATTAGTAGTAGGCGCTCAACCCCGGCAGGGTGTAGCTGTCCACTACCTAGAGTGCTGAGGGTCGGCAAATTAGCTATTAAGGCAGGTCTCGGCTATAGCTCCGCCATCATGGCATCGAACTCCTCCACCGTGACCGCCGGGGAGGTGGTGAACGGAATGCCCAGCGTATTGCTCAGGGAAACGGAGGCCTTGACGGCCTGGTTGATGTCGGGGAAATCAACGATAAAAACCAGGTCCTGTTCCCCCAGCAGCGCGTACATTGAGGTAACCTTCCCTCCCAGCTCCTCGATGACAATGACAGCCTTCTTGGTGCGATCAGTGCTGATCTCCTTCAAGGCCTCGGTTGTATACTTCCCGAACATGAAGCATGTGATCATATTACGCCCTCCTTTCCGGGCTAATGCTACTCATCAAGCCTGTTATTCTGATGACTCCATCCGTCCGGTCCCGGATTTCACCTTGCCGGACAGAGATGGCGCCGGTCTCTCACGGATTCCGGTTCTCAATCGGAAATATATAGCTGCGCCCTGTTACAGGAAAGGATAAACAAGGAGGGTGGTAGTCGAGCTTGCAGACACATGATCTACTTCTTGGGGCAAGTGGCTCCCGGCGGTTCATGTCAATGCGTCACAGCAGGGCGTATCGCAATACGCCCCTACACCTCGCGCGCTCCCCGCTCTTTGCCACTCCCTCTCTGCGGCCTCTGCGACCCTTCGAGATGCTCAGGGCAGGCCTCAGCGGTTCATCTCTTCGCTCCCTCATCTCTTGGCGTCCTTGGCGTCCC
>CAZULW010000190.1:0-1683 GCA_964621455.1 uncultured bacterium | reverse complement strand
CCGGGCAGGCCCGTCAGGATGCCGGGCAGGCCGGGCAAGATTGTGTAAAGTTGCCGGAACAATGCCCCACCCTTCCAGGGCTCAAACGGGACTCCCATCTGTAAGCCGGGTTTTTGAGCCCGTTCCGTTGTAGCTTCCGATTGGTTACAAGCGGCCGGTTTTTTAAGACTCCTCGAGCCGGGCGTTACAGACCAGCATCACCTGAAGGCAATCGGACCTGAGGATGGTTCACACCGACGCGATTGCTAACGAGGGCCTGCCGAGCATCAGAATATAAATGGGAGGATCATCATGAAGCTTGAAGCCGTTAATCCCGCAACGGGCGAGACGATCAAAATCTACCAGGAGATGACACCAGCGCAGATCCACGATACCATCGAATGGGCGGACGAGGCGTTCCGCGGCTGGCGAAAGACCGGTTTTGCCGAGAGAGCGGCACTGATAAAGAAGGCGGCCCGGATACTATTGGACGATAAGGAAGATTACGCCACCCTGATGACCCGTGAAATGGGGAAGCCCATCACCGAGAGCCGGGCGGAAATTGAAAAATGCGCCTGGGTGTGCGAATACTATGCCGACGGTGCCGAAGCCTTTCTGCGGCCTGAGGCCGTTGAAACTGATGCCAGCCGCAGCTTTGTCACCTTCCAGCCCCTGGGGGTTGTGCTGGCGATCATGCCCTGGAACTTCCCCTTCTGGCAGCTCTTCCGGTTCGCCGCCCCGGCGCTCATGGCGGGCAACGTGGGGGTTCTGAAGCATGCCTCCAATGTCCCCGGCTGCGCCCTGGCAATCGAAGAGGTCTTTCACAAAGCGGGCTTTCCAAAGGGCGTCTTCAGGACGCTGCTGGCAGGCAGCCGCCTGGTGGCAGGGATCATCGAGCATCCGTTGGTCAGGGCCGTGACGCTCACCGGCAGCGTACCGGCCGGGAAGGCGGTGGCCGCCAGAGCGGGTGCTGTGATTAAGAAGACAGTCCTGGAACTGGGCGGCAGCGACCCTTACGTGATACTGGAAGACGCGGACCTGGAGGCCACCGTAACGACCTGCGTCACCAGCCGGCTGATCAATTCGGGCCAGACCTGTATTGCCGCCAAGCGGTTCGTGGTGGTGGAGCCGCTGAGGGAGCGGTTTGAGGAGCTCTTTGTGGAGCAGATGCGCGCCCGGAAGATGGGCGACCCGCTGGAAGAGGACACCATCGTGGGTCCCCAGGCCCGCTACGACTTGCGGGACGAGCTCCACCGGCAGGTCCAGGCCAGCATTAAGCAGGGCGCCAGGTGCCTGCTCGGCGGCCAGGTCCCGGACAGCAAGGTGGCCTATTATCCTCCCACAGTTCTCACCGATGTGAAGAAAGAAATGCCCGCCTACGAAGAAGAGCTGTTCGGACCGGCAGCGGCCATCATTCCGGTGAGAGACGAAGCGGAAGCCATCCGGGTGGCTAACGATTCCCTCTTCGGTCTGGGAGCGGCCGTATTCACGCAGGATGTGGAGCGAGGAGAGCGCATCGCTGCCACCGAGCTGGAGGCGGGCTGCTGCTTCGTGAACGCCTTCGTGAAATCAGACCCCCGCCTGCCCTTCGGCGGCATCAAGGAAAGCGGTTACGGGCGGGAGCTGTCAGGTTACGGGATCAAGGAGTTCGTAAATATCAAGACGGTATACGTCGCGTGAAGAGCCGGTCTCTGGGGGCTGGGG
>CAZULW010000189.1:0-1692 GCA_964621455.1 uncultured bacterium | reverse complement strand
GGCCGGGCTTCCCAACCGTTCGTCCAACAGGCCTGCTGATAGGCGCGGGCAATGAGGTTCTCACCACAATTGTCCAGGAGGTGGGCACCTTCCCCCTCGGGGACCACGGACCATTCGTTGGCTGGAGAAGCTGTGGCCTTGAGACGCAAGTCCAGCGCCAGTCCGAGGATATCGTAACCGGGTCCCAGGTTGGCTGAGCTGGCCGGGACGGATGTGCGGATATGAATGCTCATTTCGGTATCTGGTCGGTCACTCCAGGCTCATTAATATGCTGCTGTCATGGCTTGGTGGTCTCGCTAGCCAGGGCCGGGTCGGTCGCGCCGAGCGACGCCAGCGGAGTTGCCAGTGAGTAGTCAAGAGCGCAGGCATCGATATAATTCACCTGCCGGAAATCGAAATCGGGATTGGCGCAGACGGGGCAGTTGGGGTCTCTGGTAAGCTTGATAGTGCGGAATGAAGAACTCTTGCCATCATACAGTAACAGCCGGTTCTTGAGGGTGGATCCCACGTTGTGGCCACTACGAGTGAGAATTACTTTCAGGGCTTCGGTTGCCTGCAAGGTTCCGATAATTCCTGGAACGACGCCAAATATCCCCGCCTGTTCGCAGGTGGGTACGTATTGGGGAAGCGGTGCTTCGGAGAACAGGCAGCGGTAGCAGCCGCAGTCGTCTTCCTGGGTGAAGGTGGTTACCTGGCCGGAAAATTGCAATACCGCTCCGAAAACCAGGGGCTTCCCGGCCTGCACACACACGTCGTTGATCAGGAACCGGGTGGCAAAGTTGTCGCTGCCATCCAGCACCAGGTCGTGGTTATTGATCAGGTTCCAGGCGCTCGCCGGCGTTACCTTTTCCTGGTAGGTGTGAATGTCCACCTCCGGATTGATCTCTTTCAGTGTTTCCTGCGCTGATTGAACCTTGGGGCGGCCAATATCAGACGTCCCGTGAAGGATCTGGCGCTGGAGGTTATTCAGAGAAACATCATCATAGTCCACCAGTCCCAGGGTACCCACGCCCGCTGCCGTCAGGTAAAAGGTGGCCGGGGAGCCAAGGCCACCGGTGCCAATAATCAGGATCGAGGCCTGGTTGAGGGCTTCCTGCCCCGATTCTCCCACCTCCTCCAGGGCAATGTGGCGGGCATAGCGATTGTACCAGTCCAGGGGCTTGTCCTGAGCCTTGTCGAAGGGCTTGTCGACCTGGCGGGCATAAGCCACCATGCTAGCCTCCAGCGATGGCCGAGATGACGGTCACCACATCCCCCGGTGACAGCGCTGTTTGCTGCTGCTTCTTGAAGCGGATATCCTCTTCATTCACGTAGATATTGATATGATGGTGGAGGGCGCCGTCTGGTTCGAGCAGGCGATCGGACACACCCTCGTACCGCTCGCTCAGTCTCTCGATAACTGCGGCAATGGTATCTGCCTCCAGTTCGATGACTTCCTCGCCGCCCACTACTTGCTTAAGCGGCCCAAGAAACTCAATACGCACTGACATGGTTCTTCTTGTCCTCGTTTTTTTGGTCGTTGATATATGCCTGATATGCCGAATACCTGGGTTCAATGACAGGCAGGTTATCTGCCTTGTATCCCATCAGGTCGGCCGTTTTCAGCCCGTTACCCGTGACGCACAGGACAGTCAGAGCGTGTCTGTCCAGGCGACCCTGTTCCAGCAGCTTCCTGGCAACCGCCACCGTAAC
>CAZULW010000188.1:0-1705 GCA_964621455.1 uncultured bacterium | reverse complement strand
CGCACTGGGAGTAGTTGCGGGCGCCTGCCGCACCGGGCATGATCCGCACCAGGCCCCGGTAGGTGTTCTGCCCGTGGCCGGCGGAGATGCCCTTGGATATGATGGTGCTGCGAGTGTTCTTCCCCAGGTGGATCATCTTGGTGCCGGTGTCCGCCTGCTGGTAGTTGTTGGTCAGCGCCATCGAATAGAACTCGCCGATGGAGTTGTCCCCCTGGAGGATGCAGCCGGGATACTTCCAGGTAATGGCGCTGCCGGTCTCCACCTGGGTCCAGGAAATCCTGGAATTGATCCCCCGGCACACCCCGCGTTTGGTGACGAAATTGTATATGCCCCCCTTACCCTCCTTATCACCGGGATACCAGTTCTGGACGGTGGAGTACTTGATCTCGGCGTTGTCCAGGGCAATGAGTTCCACCACGGCGGCGTGGAGCTGGTTCTCATCCCGCATGGGGGCGGTGCAGCCTTCCAGGTAGCTCACGTAGCTGCCCTCATCGGCAATAAGGAGTGTCCGCTCAAACTGCCCGGTCATGGCGGCGTTGATGCGGAAGTAGGTGGAGAGTTCCATAGGGCAGCGCACTCCCCTGGGAATGTACACGAAGGAGCCGTCACTGAAGACCGCTGAGTTCAGGGCCGCGAAAAAGTTGTCCGTATAGGGCACCACCGAGCCCAGGTATTTTCTTACCAGGTCGGGATACTGCTGCACCGCCTCGGAGAAGGGGCAGAAGATAACCCCCGCCTCGGCCAGGGTCTCTTTGAAAGTGGTGGCCACCGAAACGCTGTCGAATATCGCGTCCACCGCCACCCCCGCCAGGCGCTTCTGCTCCTCCAGGGGGATGCCCAGCTTCTCGTAGGTCTCCAGCAGCTTGGGGTCTATCTGGTCCAGGCTGTCGTAGGTGGGCTGCTGCTTGGGGGCGGCATAGTAGACGATGCTCTGGTAATCGATGGGCGGGTAGTCCACGTGCGCCCAGTGGGGCTCGCCCCGCTCTTTGTAAAGCTTGCGCCAGTGACGGTAGGCCTTCAGGCGCCATTCAAGGAGCCAGTCAGGTTCCTGCTTCTTCGCTGATATGAGCCGGATGACGTCTTCATCCAGGCCGGGCGGGATGGTCTCCTGCTCGATATCGGTGACGAACCCGTACTTGTATTCCTGGCTGGTCAGCTTTTCAATAGCCTGGGATTCACCGCTCATAATTTCGACCGTCGTTCTTTCGGCATGATGAACATCCCGCTTCCTACACTGATCTCCCCGTGAGCGTGTAGGGCCGGATCACCTGCTCGATCGAAAGGCCGGTGAATACCGACTTGAGGGTATGATCGATAACCTGCATGGGGCTGCGGATACTGCAGGAGTCCACTTGGGTGCATTCGTCCTCGCTCAGGCTTACGCAGTCGACAATCCCGAGCGGCCCCTCCATCCTCTCCAGGAACTGCCACAGGCTAACGTCCGCGAGGAGGGCTTTCAGCCGGTACCCCCCCTGTGCCCCCTGGACTGGCTCCACAAAGCCGGCCCTGGCCAGATGCTGCATCACCTTGGCCAGGACGGGAAAGGGTATGTCATGGGCGTCGGCGATCTCTCGCACCTTTGTAATACCACCACCCTCAGGCTGGCTCAACTGCCCCAGGGCCATGAGGGCATACTCGGTCTTGCGTGTCAGTTTCAGCATGGTTGTGCAAATACGACCATTTTAGTCTTTGATAAATTACGACC
>CAZULW010000187.1:0-1706 GCA_964621455.1 uncultured bacterium | reverse complement strand
CCACTCGGATGTTCCCACGCCGGACAGATAAGGTCCCGGTAGTCGCAGTGGTTGCAGTGATAGCCCTTGCGGTGGGGGAAGTCCCTGCGCCGGATGCCGTCCGCCGCCTGGGCCACCCGCTGCCGGAATTCGGCCAGCTCGCGGTCATCGAACGAGACGGTTACCTCCGGCTCCTCAGCCCGCAGGAAGCAGTAGGTGAGCTCCATACCACCGCGTCCCACTTTCCGGCCGTCTATCTCCTCAGTCTGCTGGATATACATGGCGTACAGGGCCATCTGCGGCTCCTGGCGGGCTTCCTTCTCGGTCAGCTTGCGTCGGGAAGTCTTGTAGTCAATCAGGGCGACACGGCCACGGTCATCCAGGTCTATCCGGTCGATCCTCCCGGTGATGGTAACCTCGTCTAGGTCGAAGGTGAAGCGGTGCTCCACGGCCAGCACCGGCGGTTCCGTCCCTCCCAGGCGCTCCTGATAGGCTGCCAGCAGCTTCCTGGCATCCTCCCTGTATTGGGCCTCCTCCTGGGGGTAGGTGAAACCCTCGCTCTGCCAGTACTGTTCCAGGAGGTCCTGGATCGATGGCCCCGACGTAAAGTCGGGGTCGGGGTTGTGAAAGGCCTCCAGCACGACGTGGATGGTACGCCCGAAGGTGAGCTGCGGCCGCTCCTCCCTGCCGGGGATGTGGTCCACCCGGGCGAAACGGTACTGGAGGGGACAGGTCTCATAAGAGCCGATAGTGCTGGCGGAAAGGGTGAGTGCGGCCGGCCGGGTTTCTGGCGCGGCAGGTCCCGCCGTGTCGGGCAGGAGTCGCCGCCGCAGCTCCTCACCCAGGGGATGGGTACCGAAGTCCGGCGAGAGGCCGGCCTCGTGCTCATCCACCAGGCGAATGGCGTCTACCAGCTGGTGCGCTTGCTCGTAGGCCCCCCTGGCCAGCTCCCGGGACAGGCGCTGTTTCAGTTCCGTGCGCAGTCCCGCCACCGCCGGATCCTGTTCCTGCTGAGTTTCGGTTTCCACGAGGGTCCTCTCGTTAACCAATTCAGTGGGTAAGTTACGGATAAAGGGCGAGCGGCGCTTGGGAGTAGTAAGGATGACCAGCCGCCTTTTGGCCCTGGTGATGGCCACGTAGAACAGGCGCCGCTCCTCTTCCAGGTGGGCGGCTTTTTCGCCAAGGGCGGGCTCCGGCTGCCAGCGGCGCCAGTCGGGGGGCGGTGTGTCAACCACCTGTGGTCGGTGGTAATTGACCGGAAAGCTGGCGCTCTGCAGGAAGGGAATAAATACGACGGGGAACTCCCTTCCCTTGGCGGCATGGACCGTCATCACCTGCACGGCCTCAGCGCTGTCCAATCGGGGCACCCGGGCTTCTACGGCGTCGGCCTCCTGCATCACCTCCATATACTGGACAAACCGGGCCAGGCCGTCCAAATGGATCCCTTCGGGATTGTTGCGGTGGCGGCTGGCAAAGTCGCGGGCCGTCTCCAGCAGGAGGGTCAGGTTGGCCATGGCCACCTGGTCTTCCAGGAACCCGGCCCTGAAATGCCGCCGGTAAAGCCCGCTGACCTCCAGGATGCGCCGCATCATCCGGCCCCGACTCAAAAGGTCGGGGGCATCCAGCTCGCTGCTTTCTTTGCGAAGCGCTGAAATCCGCTCGGCCAGGGCAACCGCCGCGCTATGAGTTCCTTCCCCCGCCGCCCCGCTTCCTGCGGGACTGGTCCC
>CAZULW010000186.1:0-1762 GCA_964621455.1 uncultured bacterium | reverse complement strand
GAGAACAATGCTCTCATACAGTCTGCTTCAACAACATCCAGGAGGACAAAAGCCATGAAATACCACCGTGTTGCACTCGCAACTTTTATCCTGACCTTACCCGTGCTGCTCTTTGTGAGCTGTGAGAGAGCTCCCGAGGATACCGCGGAGGTCCGGCAGGCCATTGAAGCTATCATCAAGCAGTACGCAGACGCGTACAACAGGGGCGACGCAGCCGCATTTGCCGCGCTGTATACCGAAGAAGCCAGACTTCTTCCACCGAACGGCCCGATGATTGTCGGCAGAGAAGCAATACAGAACTCTCAGCAGAGCGACTTCGATACCGGCGTTAGTGGTGATTTGCAGCTCACAACCCTGGAGGTCCGTGTAGCGCGAGACTTGGCATATGAGATTGGCGAGTATGCGCTCACGATACAGCCTGAAGAGGGTGAGGCCATAAGGGATCAGGGTAAATACGTGGTAGTATGGAAACGCGAAAATGGGGAATGGAAGCTTGATGTGGACATCTTCAACAGCAACATGCCGCTCCCCGGGCAATAGTCAAGGCTCGTGAGGACCATACCTCCGCTCCTGCTGCAGCGGCAAGGTCCTGCTCCGTTGATTCTCTTCTGGCCTGGCGAATCCGCCAGCCGGGCAGTCCTCGCGCCCTCCTCGCCCGGCTGATGCTGACCTGAGTCGACCTGGGGTGACCTCCCTCCAGCGGCGCCAGGAGCAACTGCGCCAGCGTCTGAAGGACCTGGAGGCCGACGGCATGCTGGTGACCAACCTCACCAGCGTGCGCTACCTGAGCGGCTTCACCGGCTCTGCGGGTATATTGCTGTTCCTTCCTGACGGCCGGCATTTCATTTCGGACGGGCGCTACCAGGAGCAGGCCCGCCTGCAGGTGCCCGATTTCCAGATTCACATTGACACCGGCGACACCTGGAGAAAGGGCCAGGGGCTGTATGGTTTCATTCACGAGCAGGGCCTGCTGGAGAGGCCCTGTCGCCTGGCCTTTGAAGCCGACCACGTGCCCGTCAGCCGGTTCAGCGATTGGGATGAACTGTTCCCCCATGTCCGGTGGGTGGAGACCACGCAGCTGGTGGCGGGGCTGGCGGTGATCAAGGACAAGGAGGAGCTGGCGGCGCTCATGGAAGCCGTTCGTATCACCGACAGGGTCTTTGAGGAAATCAAGAATTACCTGAGGCCGGGGACCATCGAACGCGAGGTGGCCGCCAGACTGGCCTATCTTATCAGGCACTATGGCAGCGAGGGCGACAGCTTTGATCCCGTCGTTGCCAGCGGCCGGCGCGGAGCCCTTCCCCACGGCCGCCCTTCCGGCAAATCGCTCGACTCCGGCGATTTCGTGGTGCTGGACTTCGGCGCCCGCTACGGCGGCTACCACGCGGATATGAGCCGCACAGTCTGTATTACCGAGGCCACGGACAGGCATCACGAAGTCTATAGCACGGTACTGGAAGCCCAGCGCCGGGGCGTTGCCGCCGCCCGGGCCCACGTACCAGCCTCGCAGGTGGATGCCGCCTGCCGGGACTACATTACCGAAAAGGGATACGGCGAATACTTCCCCCACTCCACGGGGCACGGCGTGGGATTGGAAGTTCACACGCCGCCGCGTCTATCCAGGGAAAGCAATGATACCCTGGAAGCAGATATGGTGGTAACTATTGAGCCGGGAATCTATCTCCCGGACTGGGGTGGCGTGCGGATCGAAGATGATGTCCTTATCGGGAAGGACGAAGGCGTTCCCCTGAACCAGGCGACC
>CAZULW010000185.1:0-1774 GCA_964621455.1 uncultured bacterium | reverse complement strand
GAACGTGCCGACGACGGCCTCCAGCTGTCCGGCCGCGTCCATGATCGGCGCGGCATTGACGTTGATCCAGCAGATAGAGCCATCGGGCCGCCGGACGCCCATCACTACGTCATTGACGGGGCGCTTTTCCTTCATCGCGCGGGGGGCGGCCATCTCCTCCGGCGGCATCGACGTGCCATCAGGGCGGAGAATCTCCCACTCTGGACTGACGTAACTGCGGCCTTCGATTTCGGAACGCTCCAGCCCCAGGATGCGCTCGGCGGCGGGGTTGGCCTGGACGATCCGGCCGTCCGGGTTAATCAGGAGCATGCCCTCATACATGGTGGCGGTAGATCCTGTCCCGTTGCGCATGCCAAAGATCAGACCGACAACCAGAATGAGGGAGATGTAGCCGATGATATTGGGAGAATTGATCCCGCCGGAGAAGAGGACCAGGAGAGTAATCATGACCCAGGCGGTGATCGGGAACAGCAGCCTGACGAGTCGGATGTATCCCTTACGATACAGGTGCAGGTGAACCGACAGCCCGCCCAGCAGCGCACAGGCTGTGATAAAATGGGGGATAGGTCTTGGAGAGGTAGCGACGCTCACAATGCCGGCCGCCGCCACCAGGCCCAATCCGCACAGCAGGATAATATTGAGCCGTCCGGCGATGCGCTTCTTTTCCTTGTCCTCAAAGACTGGCGGTGTGAATAAGCCTGTCAACTTATCGGGCAGATTGAACATCTTTCACCTCTTCACCTTCCGGGCACATGACGGGCTTTAACTGCTCTTAGCTCTGCCAGGTATCGACCACCTGGCGAGGGTGTCATCTGGAATGTGGTGCCAGCCGGGGGTATTAATGGCCTGATGCGGTTCCGGAGCCGGGCTGAAGCAGGTATGACCAAGCTTCATGGCGCCGCCCCTGGGAGTTTCCCCTGCTGCGTTAAGGAATTAGAGTTTTGACACCAGCACAGACACGAAGACATTTTCACCAAAATCGCTTACCAGTACCTTCGCGACTTTATGGCAATCTTTCAGCGATTAAAGAATAATTGCAATTTAATATCCTGCTGTTACAAATGTCACATTACCAGGTGGCGAAGTGCTTGTCGGCCTGGTCGGTGACCGTCGGCTTTGAGGATGCCAGGGCAATCCCCGGGCGAAGCATTCCCTGCCTGGTGCCTGTCGGCCGGAATATTCCATTAAATGAAGGTATTGAGTCCTGTAATTATCAAAATTACACCGGTTATTCGGTCCGGAGCGTCCAGTTGGTGGGGGAGTTCTTCCAGGTACCGGATAACGCGCCTGATGTTATAACGCCGGTGGATGACCCCTGACACCGTCTGGGGCTTGAGACCCAGTTCCCTGGCGATTTTCGTCGGGCCGGTGTTGTTAATGATACATAAGATTTGAAAACGCTGGCGGTCTCCCTCATCGTTTCCCGTGATAAGGGGGGAAGTGGCCTTCCTCCGACCAGGATTGGCATTATAGACTGGTTTCAGCTGCACCCCAACATTCCGTGTTATACATGTGTATCTTGTAACATACACTGAGGCTGGCTCAGGGTATGAAATGTAAAACCATTTTACCTTAAAATCCATAATAATGAAAAATAAAGCCGCATACCCTGGTATTGGAAAACGTCTGAGGGCCGTACGGGAGCGGCTGGGTGAGAGCCGGGCTCAGGATAGGCCTTGGCGTCTTGGCGGTTTTTCTCCCCTCTCGCGCACCAGGCGAACGACAGCCCCCTGCTGCTGGCTTATATTCGGGCACTATGATGATGCTGTCGCCA
>CAZULW010000184.1:0-1783 GCA_964621455.1 uncultured bacterium | reverse complement strand
GTCACCGACCTGCTGGTGCAGGTCAATGCTGATCCGGCGTCGCTCAAGAGTAAAAGGGATGAAATCGAGCGACTTCATCTCCAGTTGGCGAGAGAGCTGGGTCTGGCAGGCGCTTCCCTGGCCGATTACGAGGCCCATCTTCGCGCAACCCTGGCCGACATAGATACGGTCAGCTCTTCCGGGGACGGCCAGGCGCGGGATCTTATACTCTCCACCGGCGAACGCCTCTCAACCCGGCTGGTAACTAAAGCGCTGGAAGCAAGAGGCGTAAGCTGCGAGTACATCGACAGCCGGGCTATCATAAGGACCGACAGCAATTGGCAGGAGGCCCGGGTTGATTTTGCCACTACCGAAGACCTGACACGCAAGGCCTTAGCGCCTCTTATTGAGAAAGGGGTGATTCCGATTGTAACCGGCTTTCTGGGGAGCAACGAGCAGGGGGAGACAACCACCATCGGCCGCAACGGCTCGGACTTGACAGCCACCCTACTGGGAGCCTGCCTGGACGCGGCACAGGTCTGGATCTGGACCGATGTTGACGGGATTTTTACCGCCGACCCGCGCTACCACCGTGGGACCAGGCTGCTATCCGAAATTTCCTTCCGTGAGGCAGCCGAGGCGGCTTACTTCGGTGCCGCTGTGATTCATCCCCATACCTTATGGCCACTGTTAAAGACGGATGTAGCCGTGCGAATTAAGAACACTCTCAATCCTGAACAGCCCGGAACTGTCATCTGCTCTGAACCGAGCCGGCGCGGGAATATTCTCATTACCACCTCAATTGATGATGTATCGGTGATTACGGTTGGAGGCTATGGGATGGTCGGAGTTCCCGGCATCGCCGCCAGGATCTTTTCGGCGGTGAGGGAAGAGGGGACCAGTGTTCTCATGATCAGCCAGAGTTCTGCGGAACACAACATCACATTTGTAATCAGGAACCAGGAGGTGCCGCAGACGGTGGCTTCGCTGCAGAATGCCCTCGCGGACTGGATTGAGAAGGATCACCGCATCGACCGTATCCGGGTGGTTCCGGACGTAGCCGTCATCACCGTCGTAGGTGAGAATATGCAGGGACGCTGCGGCATCGCGGGCAAAATCTTTACCGCCCTGGGACGGAACAAGATCAACGTGATCGCCATTGCCCAGGGCTCATCCGAATACTCCATCTCCATGGTGCTGAAGGCCAAGGACATGCGCGAAGCCGTTGATTCCATTCACGCGGAGCTCAATGAGGAGAACGGGGGCAACTAGTGATTCCTGCTAATGTAATATCCTCGTGTAAGGGCGTATTGCAATACGCCCCTACAGCCTTCATGGTGCTGAAGGCCAAGGACACGCGCGAAGCCGTTAACGCCATTCACGCGGAGCTTGATGAGGAGAACGATGGCATCTAGACTGAACGTCGGTATCCTGGGTGCCACCGGGGCCGTGGGCCAGCGGTTCGTGGAACTGCTGGAGCATCACCCCTGGTTCGAGGTGACTGCGCTCTACGCCTCGGAGCGTTCGGCGGGCAAGCCTTACCGGGAGGCGGTAAATTGGCAGGTCCCGGTCCCCCGCCCTACTTACGCGGATAACCTCATCGTCCGGGAGATGGAACCCGATGACGAGGTGGACCTGGTATTTTCAGCCCTGCCGAGGGAACCGGCCCGAACAGTCGAACCGGCCTTTGCCCGGGCGGGGATACCGGTCATTTCCAATGCCAGCACCTTCCGCATGGACAGGGACGTGCCGCTCCTCATCCCGGAAGTAAACCCGGAGCACACCGCCCTTATCGACGCGCAAC
>CAZULW010000183.1:0-1842 GCA_964621455.1 uncultured bacterium | reverse complement strand
GGGGATGGCGGGGCCAGGGCCAGGTTGTCCTCGGTCTGCTCGCCGTCCAGAAGGCGTGAGACGCCCTCCAGCAGGTTGGCCGCCAGGTGGCCGCAGCGTTCCCTCAGCAGGCGATACAGTCCCATAGGCGCGCCGGGTGTATCGGCCACGGCGGCGCACCACGCCAGGGCCGTCCGGATAGCCGGAAGCTGGAAGAAGCGGACGCTGTTCAGGTACTGGTTGGGTACCTCGTAGTCGGTGAGGGCCGCTGCCACCTCCCCGGCCTGCCGGTGGGTCCGCACCAGGACGGCGATATCGCCGGGGGCAGCCTCCCCTTCGGCCACCATTCGGGTAATGACCTGCGCCAGGCAGGGTGTCTGCGCGGCGCGACTGCCCACCGCCAGTTCGGGCAGGGGTGTCTCCCCGTCGGTTCGACCGGCACGGAGGTTCTTGCTCTGCCGGCCAGTGTTGTGTATGATGACCTCGTTGGCCAGGTCCAGGATGGGCTGGGTGGAGCGATGGTTTTCATCCAGGACGATCTCGGCATAGCCCGGCGTCTTCTGGTACCGCCGCCGGAAGGCCCGGATGTTATAAGCGCTGGCGCCCCGGAAGCTGTAGATACACTGGTCGTCATCGCCCACCACGGTAATGCTGTGGTGCTTTTCCGCCAGGTGCCCTACGACCATATTCAGGGCGTAGTTGTTATCCTGGAACTCGTCCACAATGACGGTGCGGTACCGTTCCTGGAGGGTTCGCAGCTCCTCTGGTTGAGACTGGAGCAGGTGCCAGCACTGGTAGACCATATCCCCGTAATCCACCAGCCCTTCTGCGGCCTTCCACTTCTGGTACCGGGGAAAGACGGCACAGTGGTCTTCAAGCTGGTAATGGATTTCTTCCCACTGCTCGGCGGCCTGTCCGGTCCTTCGACTCGGCTCAGGACGAGCGGCCAGACGGGCTTCCTCAGCGAGCTGCTTTTGGGTGCGGGTCAGGAGGTCGGAGAACTGTTCCGGCTGGATGAGCTCGTCCCGGAGGCGGTCAAAGAAGACCTTGAAAGCCTTGATCGCAGTGACTGGCTCCCGCCGGAAGGTTGCCGACCGCAGGTTGTCCAGCTCGTGGTAATGCTCCCGGAGGAGGAACAGGATATCGCCATCGGTCATCAACCGCCGGGACCTGAAATCCGGCCTGAACTCCAGGACCACCTGGTAGCAGAAGGCGTGGAAGGTGGCGGCCGTAAGGGCCTGGCCTTGTCCCTGGGCGTAGCCCTGGCCGTAGACGGCACGGGGAGGCCCGCCTCGGGGAGCCCCCGTGGCTTCATCGATACGCTGTCGCAGCTCATCCGCGGCCTTCTCCGAGAAGGTCAGGGCGAGGATTTGACCGGGGGGAATGCCTTCATGCTCGATAAGGTGCACGATACGCCGGATGAGGGTGGTGGTCTTGCCGGTGCCGGCCCCGGCCAGGATCATGAGGGGGGCCAGGGGATGGGTTTCGGCCTGGCGCTGCCGGCGGGTGGGTATCGGCAGCTGCGCTTCTTCCTGCCGCATCACCGTACCGTCCCTGATCAGACTGCCAGCCAGGGCAGGCCCAGGCACGCCCCGCTTCCTGCGGGACTAGTCCCGCCTTGCGGCGGGGCCCCGCTGCCGGACCAGCCGCCGATTTCCGTGCCCCAGGTGTCGGCGGTAGCCGCCGCCAGCGCCGCTACCCATTCCGAGACGGCCAGCAGGGCGAAGATGGCTCCCAGAAAAAACAGCCAGGTGAGGAACGGGGTGGGGAAAATGGGGGCGAATGGCATGAATAAAGATAAAGCGGAGATAGCGGGGAGTCAATGGGGAGGTGGGCCGGGGTGAATAAAGGGGAAAGTGGCAG
>CAZULW010000182.1:0-1863 GCA_964621455.1 uncultured bacterium | reverse complement strand
TGCGCCACCTCACCCCCGACACTGCGTGTCGCCCCCTCTCCTTAAGGCGAGGGGGAAAGGCGGACAGCGATCCGTCTACACTCTGCTACGCCGGACAGGACAGCCCTCAGCCAAGAAGAAAGGAACCGCAGAGGCGCAGAGGCTTTTACCGCCAAGCCCGTCTGAAGGCGGGCTCAGGACAGGCCCTGGCGGTTCTAGACCTGGATAATATTTTGACAGCTACTATGCGGATTATCCCAGCCAATTGTCGTATATTCAGGTGTTAGCCAAGACCTGTTGAAAGAAGATCGTTGGAGGTCATAAAAGATGAAAGAGCAGCTGTCCGATGAATTGCTGGAGTTTGAAGCCGATCATGTATGGCTCAACGAAAATCTGGAAGCTCTTCTGGAGCGATATACAGACCAGTGGATCGGTGTCAGAAATCGTCAGGTGGTGACCAGCGACCCGGAACTGGAAGGCCTGTTGTCCAAGCTATCCGACCCGGCACATACATGTGTTGAGTTTATCACCCGCGAGCCCATCGAGATGGTGTTGTGATCATAAAGGGCCGCTTTATAGGAGATGCGCCCTATTTTGCCGTCCATTTGCGCTCAACAAACTTTCAAGGACTGGTATGGCTTTTGGCAGATACCGGAGCGTCCCGTACTACCCTCCTCGACCGTGATTCAAGACTCCTGGGCATTCCAACCGAATCACTAGAACCAGCTTTGATGCCTATCGTCGGCCTTGGAGGGAGTGTGCGTTCGTTCCTGTTACGGGATGTGGAGATTACCCTTGCCTCGGATGAAAGGGACATGGTGCTCAGGCAAGACCTGTGGGTGGCAAAACACGATCTGGAGCAGTTACCCCCAGAAGAGGCTGCGCGTATTTTAAGACTTCCTTCTGTGCTGGGACGTGACCTGCTCAGCCGGTTTCCCTTTACCTGTGACTATCAGGAAGGAATCGTACAGTTGGGGCGTTGACGAAGGGCCTCCTCAGGCAGGCGGAGTTCAGCCGCTGCCGGGCGCATGCTTTCAGCCTCTTTTACAAATCTCACCTGCAATTCGCCACATTTCCTCGGCGATACAGCACGTAACCTGTAACTTTCCTTCGGTTTTTGCAGCAGAAGGTGTGTTGTGTGGTGAATGATGGCCCTCCCCCTACTTCAACAGCACCCCCCGACCCAAAGCGTCGGGGACAAAGGCATCTTGATGGAGTGGCAGAAGTGTCTCTTAAGATTTAGTCCATTTTGGTCCACATTGCTCTGACACCGAACAAGGATCACAATACCTCGACGTAGCCCCATGGTCGTAGCCAACGGATGAGGCCATCTGCGGCAGGCTGGCTTAACACAGTATCGGAATTAAATAGTAGAAGGGGGGGCCAACTTGTTGGTTTCCCCCCCCCCTCAATTAGCGTCAGGCCGGAACAGACCTGACTCGGTTTTTAAACCTAGTAGCGGTTTGGTCGGGATCTTTCCTCACGCTCCTTAGCCTCATTGACTTTCAGGGGCCGACCATCGAAATCCTGTCCATCCAGGGCTTTGATAGCGGAATCGGCATTTTTGGCGTCGTCCATTTCGACGAAGCCAAAACCCCGGAGTTTCCCGGTATCTCGATCAGTGATCAGATTGACAGAAGTCACCGGGCCGTATTCTTCAAACAGACCTTTGACCGTGGCTTCTGTGGCGCTGAAGGGTAGGTTTCCAACATAGATGTTCTTCACGTTGTTCTATTCCTCATACTTAAATGATTCCAGACGGCGTTTCAGCATCAGCTGTGCTCGCTCTGAAACCGTTGTGTTTTAATCCACACCCCATTTTCAGAGAGTTGCTGCTGGATAATGGTTCCAGAAGCTCTCTGGCGATGAGGCGACTCATGCTCA
>CAZULW010000181.1:0-2044 GCA_964621455.1 uncultured bacterium | reverse complement strand
ATACCACCTCTACCCTGATACCCGGCGTCCCAGATTGGGTCGTGGAGGTGGCGGCAGCCCTGGACTCGGCCAGGAACCTGCTGCTGGCGCTGGGCTTCGATCACGCTCCTGCCGATGATGACAGCGTCTATGACGTTTACCTTCAGGAGTACAACGGTGGCACCTATGGGCTTACGGAGCCGGATGGCGTCGATGTATATGGCAGAATCATCAGCTACATGCGTATGGACAACGATTTCGCCGAGGACGAGTATTACTATACTCATGGTATTGACGCGGCCCGGGTCACTGCCGCCCATGAATATTTCCACGCGGTACAATTTGGGTACGGCTGGCGGGATGCGGACAGATTCTTTTTCGAACTCTCCTCCACCTGGTTCGAGGACGTGGCCTTTCCTGATGTGAACGACTGGATTTACTGGTTTGATATTGGCGATGATTTTAATGTTTTAGGGAATAACCCCACCCAGAACATGGCACACACCGACGGTTACTCCATCGCGATTTTCGGCCACTACCTCACCCATACCTACCAGCCCGACATCATGCAGCAGGCGTGGGAGCGCTTCAAGTCAACCGGCGCAACTGCTGCCATCGAGTATAGTCTGACCTCCTACAGCAGCAATCTCACCGTTGCGTGGACCGACTTTGTCGCCAGGTTGTTTCTCAATGGCCGCGCCTCCGACCCCGACCTCTATTTCCACGCTGATCAGGACTCGCTTGACGTGCCCGACCCCGGCGCGGTCGAGATCGTGATTGACCGTCTCAGCCTGCCTTTCTACGACCTGCGGCCGGGTACGGCAGGCATCCAGGTCCTGAAAGTGGACAAGACAACAAATCTCTATCTGAAAGTGCGGGCGGCGCCGACGGTATATGCAGCCAAGGCGGTACTTAGCACACAGGACTACAACCTATATCGTGTTGGTAGTGAGAAATGGTTCACCACCGGACTGGCTGGTGATTCAGAGGTTGTCTTGGTGGTGGGCGGGGAACGGGACAGCATTGTGGTTGACGCGCGGGTCAGCGATCTTCAACTGGCGATGAATCGGCTCTATCCCAATCCTATATCACCAGGCAGCAGCGATCAAATGACTATCGAATACATTGTCGCCGAGGACCTGGTTACGGGTGAGCACAATATAATCATTTACGACCTGTTGGGTAGGGAGGTTTACCGCCGCAGACTTGACCAGCCCGAATATGGTCAGATTCTGACGCTCAGCCTCCCGGTCTTTCAGATGGAAAACTGGCCCTCCGGTGTTTACTTCTTGCGGTTAACGCTGGGTTCCGCCTATTCCACCCGCCGAACCTTTACCATTCTGAAGTAGGTGTGCCTTCCCTTTTCACCCTCGATCGACCTACCCCGCAGGTAGAACACCGCGTGCGGCGATCGCGCTTCATTGCCCGCACGCTTCCCGCCGCCAGCCGGGAGGAGGTGCGGGAGATCATCCGGCAGGTGCGTGCCTCGCTGCCGGAGGCAACCCATATCTGCTACGCCTACCGGTTGATGTTATCGGGTGAGGATTCCCGTTACACTGGCGTTACGCCGGACAAGCCGGAGGAGTTTGCCACTGACGCTGGCGAGCCCGGCGGTTCGGCGGGGGTGCCCATGCTTAACGTTCTCCGGCAGGCTGGCCTGGTGGACGTGGTAGCCTGGGTAGGGCGCTATTTCGGTGGTACAAAATTGGGGGTCCCGGGACTGATGACGGCCTACGCCAGGGCTGTGCGAATGAGCCTTGAGGGGTTGACGCCGGTGCCCTGGATAGCTATGGCTGATATAAGGCTTGTCCTGCCATACCCATTGGTGGATAGGGTGAAGGACGAGGTGCGAAGGGTGGTGGGTGTTATTCTCAGTGAAGAGTACTCCCAGCAGGTAGTGCTGGATCTGAAGGTGCCTCGACATGCAGCCCGGGGCTTTGTGAACCGGCTGAGGGAGTGGGGGAGCGGGAACATTCAAGCCTCATCCAGTAGTGACAGGGCATAGACATGGTTTACAGATTTTGGAATTAAAAAAGCCTGAAGGAATTGGTTTGGAAAGTTGGCG
>CAZULW010000180.1:0-2058 GCA_964621455.1 uncultured bacterium | reverse complement strand
TCCGGGAAAAAATCCGCGCCTATCCCCATCTGAAGAGAAGGATCTACCTCCAGCTGCTGCTGCACCTCCACGAAAAACGGTACGTGTCCATTGACGACATTTACGAGCAGGCCCGCAAGGAGGCCAAAACCTTCCAACACGATCACGATTTGATCAGTCCCAATGTGGGCCAGGAACAGTGGTCATCCGAAGAGCGGTGTCTCATCCGCCGGCTCACACTGGAAGCGGCCTGCAAGCACCTTACCGAGCAGAGAATCGACGAGATCATCTTTTCGGTGGTTAAACGGGACTATATCTATGCCCTGGAGAACATCGCCAACCTGACTGATGTCTCCTTCGGCATACTGGCCGACAAGGTACGCGAGTACTGCAGCATCCCCCTGATGAAGCCCCTGCCCAAGGAGGAGGTCATGGGGCTGCGGGTGTCCCTTTTGCGTCATTTCATCAGCGAACACCTGGAGTACATTCGGATTGCCAAGCACTACCTGACCGTCAGGGACATGCAGCCGGTAGTAGATCATGCCATTGGTTCCGCCGCCGGTCACGGCCGGATCGGCGGCAAAGCAGCGGGGATGCTCCTGGGCTATAAGATCATCCAATCCACCCTGGGTGACAGGTACGGAGACCTCATCCGCATCCCCGAGTCGTACTACCTCCGCACAGACGTTTTTGAAGATTTCCTCAGTCTCAACGGCCTGACCAAATACCAGAATCAGAAGTATAAGACCACCGAGGAGATCAGGAACGAATTCCCGGCGATCCAGGATGTATTTCGCAACGGGCAGTTTCCTGAGTACGTTACCAAGCAGTGCCGGGCCATGCTTAAAAAATTTGGCAAGCACCCCATCATCGTCCGTTCCTCAAGCCTCCTGGAGGACAACTTTAAAGCTGCCTTCTGCGGCAAGTACAAGAGCGTATTCCTGGGCAACCAGGGTTCGCTGGACCAGCGCCTGTCCCACCTGCTGGCGGCTATCGGTGAGGTATTTTCCAGCGCCCTGGCCCCGGACCCCCTGATTTACCGCCAGGAACGCGAGCTCCTGGATTATGATGAAAGGATCGGTGTCCTCATCCAGAAGGTGGTGGGATTTCGGTATGACCATTACTTCCTGCCGGCCTATGCCGGGGTGGCCCTCTCCCGCAACGACTACACCTGGAGCCCCCGCATCAAGGCAGCGGACGGCCTGATGCGTATCGTGATGGGGCTGGGTACCCGGGCGGTGGACCGCGTCGGTGACGATTACCCCCGGCTGGTGGCTCTCTCCAACCCTACCCTGAGGCCGGAATCCACCCTCGAAGAACAGAAAAGGTATTCTCAGACCCACGTGGACGTTATCAACCTCCAGACCAACAGCTTCGAAATTATCCGCCTCAGGGATCTGTGGGGCCCGGAGAAAATGCCCGGGATTGAAAATATCGTTTCACTGGAGGAGGATGGCTACCTCCAGGCCCCGTATGCGGAGATACCCGCCGAACGCTACCCGCGGGGGGTGATTACTTTTGAAAACCTATTGAAAAACACTCCTTTCCCGGATATCATTCGCGACGTGCTTAAGGTTCTGAAGGAAGCCTACGAGTGTCCTATAGATATCGAATTCTCCCACGACAGGAAGTATCTCTATCTCCTGCAAACCCGACCCATGACCGCGCGGATGGAAGATGAGGCTGTAGTCATCCCCAAGAACGTCCCACAACGGGACCGGATTTTCAGCACCCGGCGTTACGTACGCAACGGGCGGGTGGACGACATCGAATATATCGTTTACTGTGACCCCCGGGCCTACATCCAGCTCAAGAATGATCATTCCCGCCACCAACTCGCGCGGTTTGTAGGCAAGCTCAACCAGAAGCTGGCGGAGAAGAACTTCATCCTCATGGGGCCGGGGCGCTGGGGCAGCAATAACATCCAACTGGGCATCCCGGTCCAGTACAGCGAGATTAATAACACCAAGGCCCTCATCGAGATCGCTCACCGGGAGGGTGATTACACGCCGGACGTCTCCTTCGGAACCCACTTTTTCCTCGACCTTGTTGAGAAGGGCATTCATTACCTGCCCCTGT
>CAZULW010000179.1:0-2085 GCA_964621455.1 uncultured bacterium | reverse complement strand
GTCCATCAAGATGGTGCTGCTGAAGTAGGGAAGTCACATCCCTTCCTTTAGATCAAGTGGGACTTCCCCCGAGTGGCTGGATAGGAACAATCAAGAGTTTTAAGGTTTCGTTTTGATTTAGGAGCAACGCGCCTCTAAATTGAATTAGTCCTTTGTCGTTTACCTCCAACTAAACGGCTGAGGATCAGAACCGAAGGAACGTCATTTCTATCATTTCGCTAAGTTCATCACGGTGCTACCGTTGGATTCTACAGCAGGTCGAAAATGCATGCACCATGGAGGACACAATGAGCGCAGGAAGGAGAAGTAGATGAGTACATTGCAGGCGGTTCCGGAGCTATCGGTGGAGGACTTGCGTGGTGCGGTCAAGAAGGAATACACTGACGTTGCTGTCGATCCCGAAAAGGGTTATCATTTTCATACCGGGAGGGATGCGGCCAACCGTCTGGATTATGATCCGGTATTATATGCCGACATTCCAGAGGGGAACATCGCATCGTTCGCTGGCACGGGAAATCCTTTCCTACTGGGCCCGATTCATTCTGGAGAGACAGTGGTGGATGCTGGATCAGGGGCGGGATTTGACGCTCTAATCGCGGCCCGGATGGTTGGTTCAGGGGGTCGTGTCATTGGCTTCGATATGACACCCGAGATGTTGAGCAAAGCACGTGCTGGTGCTGCTGAGATGGGGATGACGCATGTCGAGTTCCGAGAAACCTTTATAGAGCAGCTACCGCTTCTCGATGACTTCGCCGATGTCATGATCAGCAATGGAGTGCTCAACCTGACTCTGGATAAGCTGGACACACTGCGGGAGTGGGCGCGTGTCCTCAAACCGGGCGGGCGGCTGCAGATTGGCGACATTCTGGTATCCCGTGAGGTGCCGGAATCGGCCCTGGACGATATCTCTCTGTGGACCGGGTGAATTGCCGGGGGCCTGCTGGAAGCAGAGCTAATCAATGCCGTTACTACAGCCGGTTTTGAGAACGTCGTGATCGAACAGAAACATAATATCTTCGAGGATGTGCCCGATCCGTCAAGTGCCTTGAAATATGGCACTCAGGGCATTAGCCTGAGGGCACGGAAACCGATATAATATATATCCGGCCAGCAAGGACTTACTATTATTAGAATCCGGCCTGACCACCGGTATATCGGCCATAAAAAAAGTTCGCTAACTTGCTGGTATCGCCGAGCTCCGACGAGGGCGATATAATTTAACTCGAGCTTACGCCCCTGATAATCCAGGGGCGATTTGTTTTAATCCCGTGCATGTAACATTATTATATTCCCCGCGACAGGCTATCAAATAGCTTTATTAGCACGAGGCCCCATGCATAAACTCGCGGAACAGGGCACAGCAGGAATGTTAGAGGATGAGAAGGAGGATTTCGTCAACAAGACGGCTGAGGCTGTCAGAGTGTAGGAAGTAGCGGGGAATCAACTAAGATCGATAGGGCAATTTGGTAAGAACGAATCCACCCACCTGAGCTGCGGACATCAGGAGGGTGGCGTATATTCATGCCCTGGGTCTAGAACATAAAGTAGAGGGAGGATAACAAGTGGAATTTGGAGATTTCTGGTCAAGTGGTATGTGGATATTCCCAATGATCATGATGGCCATTATGCTGATCGTTGTATGGCGGATCTTCGGTCAAGGGGGCTTTCGACCGCCTTGGTCTCAGGATCCCAACAGGCAGGAGCGAATCCAGGGGACACCGCCTCCACAAAGCTCGGGAGGTGGGGGTTCGGAAACACCGCTGGAAATACTTAAGAGGAGGTTTGCGATGGGTGAAATCACGAAGGAGGAATTTGAACAGATGAAAAGCGATCTGTTAAGCTGAGGGAGTTACCTATGAATACTACAGGGTCTTTTCAGTACAGGATCTGGTTGATTTTGCTGGTGCTCGCCATGTCCAGCTGTATGCATATGGGTAAGAGACCGGACTCTACGAAAATGAAGCCGACCATGCGCAGATTCGTAAGCGGTGGACAGACGATAAATACCAGTCAGGTTTTCGACCATTTAGTAGAGGAGGCTGTCTCAGATCTGTCGAGGCAGGAGTTAGACATCGGTTCTCTGGC
>CAZULW010000178.1:0-2131 GCA_964621455.1 uncultured bacterium | reverse complement strand
GGGATGGCGGGAGGCTGACGGAGGAGGAGATAGCCATTGTGGATGGGATTAGTAGTAGCGGTAGGGGACTCTCGTTTCCAGTCACCAATCACCAGTCACCAGTCACCAGCCACAAATCATCAATTTTCTTCGCGCTCTTGGCGTCCCTTTCGTCCAGGCTCAGGGCGGGCCTTGGCGGTTGTTCCCGCCCTCCAGGTAGCTCTGGTAGATCTGCTCGCAGTCCGGGTTCAGCATCATCATTTCGGCCAGCTCCGTCCGCATGCCGGCCTGGGCCAGCAGCTCGGCGATCTCCTCCGCATGCCCCGACAGGAAGATGGAAGTGTGACGCTCCTGGCCTTCACGCTTTACTACCACCTGGATGGACTTGTAAAACCGGCTCAAGGCCTTGCGCAGCTCCGCCATGTCGGGCTTTTCCTCCGCCAGGATGTCGAAGGCCTGGTAGAAGTAGGCCTTGGCCCGGCGCAGGTCCTGGTTGGCCGATAGGCGCCCCTCCAGCCGCAGGCGGTTGGACCAGCCCTGGCTGACGTAGGGATCCCTTTCACCCAGGAGGGCCAGGGAGGCTGCCCGCGTGTAGTAGGGGGAACCGGCCAGGATCTCATAGGTGTCCAGTTCACCGGCGATGAGGAGGTAGGCGTAAAACTCCAGCAGGGAGGCCAGCGGGTCGAAGACGGGTGACAGGTTCACCGACCGTCCCGGCGAGTAGGGAAAACTGACGTCTTTTATAAAGTAGCGCTGATCCTGACGGTTGCTGATGAGCACCTGGGCCTGGTAGTACGTTTCGCTGCCGATGTCGATAGTGGACTGGAACACCAGCTGCACATCCAGGTACATCTCCAGATCGGCGACCTCCTGCTCCCAGGGCGAGCTGAGGTAGAACTGCTGGATTGCTTCTTCCAGCCCTTGCAGGTCCTGCCGCTCCCGGTCCTTCAGCCGCTGGACGTCCGTCCGGATCGTTACCTCGGCGAACTGCGCGTGCAAGGAACCAACAAGGACGATCAGGAGAGTGATGAGGGTCTTCTGCATGGGTCAAAAATAGAGCCGTAACTGCTCATTGCCAAGGGAAAGCCGCTTGATCACCCCGGTATCTGTTTCCCCTATTATACAGCGCAGGCGCTGTCAGCGGCCACAAGAACGTCAACGCCGGTTCCCATGGATTCTGACCATTTCAGGCTTACTGGGTGCTAATCGGCTTACGCCCCACGAAATTCAAACTCTGTACTTTACCATCCAGTTCCTGAGTCAACCGTTCGATATCAGGGTAAGCATTGATTGGCTCGGTCCCGCAGCACCCGGTGCCAGCCTGGCCGAAGAGGTCCTGTATTTCAGTTGAGCTCAAGAGTGTAGCTGAAAATTCAAAACGTCCACTGACTTTGACTTCAACCAGTCCGGCGGCATCCAGTCCGGCCAGGTACTCCTCCTCGCTGATGGCGCCGGCGATACATGAATTGTAAAGGAAAGGGCTGTCCCGCAGGGTGTCCGGAAGCTCGCTGACAACGATATCGCTGATGCTGAAGCGGCCGCCGGGCTTGAGCACCCGGTAGATCTCCGTGAAGACCTTTTCCTTCCCGGGTGAAAGGTTAATGACGCAGTTGGAGATCACCCAGTCCATCGATCCATCCTCTACCGGCAGCTCCTCGATGATGCCCTGGCGCACTTCGATATTCCGGTGGGGCGAAGCGGCGATGTTCTTCCGGGCGGTGGCGATCATTTCGGGGGTCATATCCACGCCAATGACCCGGCCGTCCGGCCCTACCTTTTCGGCGGCAATCAACAGGTCCATACCGGCCCCCGAACCCAGGTCCAGGACGGTTTCGCCAGTACGCACCCCGCTGAAGGCCAGGGGATTGCCGCAGCCCATGGAAGCCCCCGCCGCCCCAGCTGCATCGGTCACTTCCTCGGGTGCATAGCCAATAGTGCGGGCATAGGTGTCGTCGGGGGCCGGCCCGCAGCAGCCGGTGCTCTTTGTTATGGCCCGGCCATAAGCGTCTTTTACTTGAGTACGTATTTCTTCCTTTGTTTTCATTTTTCCTGCTCCATAGTTCGAGGGGGTGTTTGACAACATGATTCTATAGCCTCAGCCAGAGAACGAAGCGCGCCGGGCAGGTTCTCTTGATCAATCCGGTACCACGCC
>CAZULW010000177.1:0-2198 GCA_964621455.1 uncultured bacterium | reverse complement strand
AGAGCGGGTGGCTGTTAACCACTAGGTTGTAGGTTCGAGTCCTACCGCCGGAGCTGCAATCGGCTACCATGTCATCGCGAGAGCGAAGCCCGTGGCGATCTAGATGACCTGCCGAGATACGGGATCGCTGACTTTTTTCACTGCCCCCTGAGTTTGCCACGGTCCGCCTTCCGGCGAACCTCGTAATGACGGTGCTGTGCCTGCTCCCCACCACATTCGTCACCGAATCCCGCCACCGGTGGGGCACGCCCGGCTGATCCCGCCTTTGGTGAGGCTGACGCCCAACCGCCAGGCCTACTTTCTCTGGTATTCCCACCCTAATCGACGCTAAAATAGCCACACTCTGTTACTATTATACTTTATCAAGGTTCTTTTAGGGGCCTTGGCGATCTCATTAGCGGATTAACAACTACCTGAGAATGCCCGGACCGGTCCTCACAGATACTACCGTACTCATCGCCCTCGGTGGGAACGCCCTGGCACCGGGGGAGACTACCGGCGACATCCACGAACAGTTCGCCTTGACCGCGGCCGTTCTAGGGGAGGATATTGGGGCTCAGGAGATGTATATTCTGACCGATGTGCCGGAGGTTTATCTTTATTTTCGCACCGATAGCCAACAGCCTATCAGGCGGATGTCGATGCGGCAGGCGCAGGTATACCTGGATGAGGGCCACTTCCCGCCAGGGAGCATGGGGTCCAAGATGGAGGCAGCTATACAGTTTATCACTAAGGGGGGCGTGAAGGTTGTAATGACTAATATCGACACCATTGAGCAAGCCCTGGCAGGTGAGGGGGGCACGACTATTTACCCATAATCAATTATGCGACCATGAAAATACACGAATACCAGGGCAAGGCGATATTCAGCGACTTCGGGGTGCCCATTCCGGAGGGTTATCCCGCCTTTTCCGTAGATGAGGCGGAGGAAGCCGCGAAGAAAATCGGCGGGCGAGTGGTGGTGAAAGCCCAGATCCACGCCGGCGGCCGCGGTAAAGGGGGAGGCGTGAAACTGGCCGACAGCCCCGATGACGTGCGCCGTATCGCTGGCGATATGCTGGGCGTGCGCCTGGTTACCCACCAGACCGGACCGGAAGGTCAAGAGGTTCAGCGCCTGCTTATCGAAAAGGCCATACCCATCGCCCGGGAGCTGTACGCCGGCATCGTGCTGGACCGCACCAGCGGCCGGTACGTCATGATGGTTTCCACCGAGGGTGGCGTTGAGATCGAGAAGGTGGCCGTCGAGAACCCGGGGCTTATCGTCAAGGAATGGATCGACCCCGGTCTCGGCCTGCAGCCCTACCAGGCCCGCAAACTGGCCTATGCGCTCCAGCTGGAAGGAGGCCAGGTCAAGCAGGGGGCCGGGTGCCTGCGGGCCCTCTGGCAGGCCTTTGAGACCAACGACTGCTCCCTCATTGAGATCAACCCCCTGGTGGTGACCGAGGACGGCGATGTCCTGGCCCTGGATGCCAAGATCAACTTCGATGACAATGCCCTCTTCCGCCAGCCCGACCTGACCGGCCTGCGGGACCTGAGCGAGGAAGATCCCCAGGAGGTGGAAGCCTCCAAATACAGTCTCAATTACATTAAACTGGAGGGCAACGTGGGCTGCATGGTCAACGGGGCGGGGCTGGCCATGGCCACCATGGACATCATCAAGCTCCACGGCGGCGAGCCGGCCAACTTCCTGGATGTAGGCGGAGTGGCCAGCTCGGATACGGTGGCCAACGGCTTCCGCATCCTGCTCAGCGACGCCAACGTCAAGGGGGTACTTATCAACATTTTCGGCGGCATCGTCCGCTGCGACCGCATTGCCCAGGGCATTATTGACACCCTGAAGGAAGTGAAGGTGGGCGTCCCGGTGGTAGTGCGCATGGAAGGTACCAACGCCTCCGAGGCGCGTGGCCTGCTGGAGGATTCCCCCCTGGAATTCCTCGTGGCCCAGACCCTGGAAGAAGCGGCCCGGACAGCCGTCAAAGCCGCGTCCGAAGGATCCCTTACGGGACAGGGAAGTCAGGCCCTTCGGCCCGGCTCAGGACAGGCCCTTCGGCCCGGCTCAGGACTAGCATGAGTATTCTGGTCAATAACGATACGCGGCTGCTTGTTCAGGGCATTACCGGCAGTGAGGGCAGTTTTCATACCGCCCAGATGGTGGAGTATGGCACCCGGGTCGTGGCCGGGGTCACCCCCGGCAAGGG
>CAZULW010000176.1:0-2270 GCA_964621455.1 uncultured bacterium | reverse complement strand
AGGATAGGAAAAGTGCATGCAGAACACCTGGCTTACAGAGTGCCCGGTGCCAACGTCATCGCCATAGCAGATATTCGCCTGGAGGCTGCTCAAAAGTGTGCAACCGAGCTGCGGATGAAATCAGCGCTGGGAAAGATTATCGGGAAATCATGGACAATGCAGACATTGAAGCAGTTATCATCTGCTCCAGCACCAACATGCACGCGCAGATGATTGAAGAGGCGGCCGCTGCAGGTAAACATATTTTCTGTGAAAAACCGATTGATTTTGATTTAGCGAAGATAGACAGGGCTCTTCAGGCCGTAGATAAAGCAGGGGTTAAGTTACAAGTAGGGTTCATGCGGCGCATTGATGCAAGTTTCAAGCGAGTGCGAGAAATAGTTGCTTCAGGCAAGATTGGCACACCACATATCCTGCGCATTACCAGCCGCGATCCTGCGCCTCCCTCCATTGATTACATTAAGGTTTCCGGCGGTATCTTCCTGGATTCGGTTATCCATGACTTTGACATGTCTCGCTATTTAATCGGCAGTGAAGTCAGTGATATTTACGCGACCGGTGGAGTGATGGTAGATCCCGAAATCGGCAAAGCCGGCGATATTGATACTGCGGTGAGCGTACTTCGTTTTACCAGCGGCACTATCGGCATCATTAATAACAGCAGAAGAGCTGTTTATGGTCACGACCAGCGCGTTGAGGTCTTTGGTTCGGAAGGTATGGTGACGGTTTCTAACAACACACTCGACAGGACAGTTTACAGCAACAGTGAAGGTGTTCACTCCTCGGTACCTCTGCATTTCTTCATAGAGCGTTACACCGACGCTTTTATTGCGGAGATGAAGGAATTCGTTGAGTGCGTTCAGCAGGGAAATACTCCTTCGGTGACGGGCATTGACGGCCGCATTCCGGTTATCATGGGATACGCGGCCAAGAAGTCATTCAAGGAGAACCGTCCCGTCAAGCTGAGCGAAATAGACGAATCAATGTGACCGGGGGATAAAGCGAATACAGTAGTCGTAAAAACCGGAACCTAAAAAAAAGGAGATGAGATCATGAAAGCGCTTCTATTGGAGGCAGATTGGAAACCGCGTGAAGGACATCGGTTCAGCGAAACGGAACTGGCCACAAGGAGCAGTTACAACGGCCAGCAGGCTTTTTATAATCCCACTGTCAAGATGGTTAACATACCGCAGCCCAAACCTGGCGCCGGCCAGGTCCTGGTCAAGGTCAAAGCCACCGGTGTATGCGGCAGCGATGTCCACATGTACCAGAAAGACAAAGATGGATACACTGCTTATCCTGGCCACTGCAAGTTCCCCTGCGTGCTCGGCCACGAATGGTCCGGCCGGGTAGTTGAGCTGGGCAAGGGAGTTAACTCCCTTAAAGTTGGCGACATGGTCTCCGTGGAAGAGATGTCCTGGTGCGGTTGCTGTACGGCCTGCCGCAGTGGACTTTTCGACCAGTGCACCAATTTGGAAGAAATTGGGTTTACCCGTCAGGGAGCTTTTGCTGAATATGTGGCTACAGAGGAGAAATACTGCTGGAAAATAAACAGTATCGCGGAGGCTTATGGCGATGAAAAGAAAGCATTTGAGATCAGCGCCATGGTAGAGCCCTGCTCTGTCGCCTACAACGGGATTATCATCTCGGCGGGCGGCTTCCTGCCAGGTAGCCACGTGGTAGTGGCTGGATGTGGTCCCGTGGGTCTAATGGGGATTTCCCTGACCCGGGGCGGCCGGCGCTGCCAAAATCATCGTGATGGAGCCGTCGGAGGGAAGAAGGGAAATGGCTCGCAAGATGGGGGCAGACTTTGCCTTTGACCCCATCGAAGCGGAAAAGGGGGGCAAGCGTCCGGCTGATATCATCAAAGAAGAGACTGACGGCGAAGGTGTTAAGATGTGTATCGAGGCAGCAGCTGCCGGTCCCAAGACCTATCCGGTCTTCGAAGAGATTCTCGACCCCAGCGGTAAGATTGTGCAGTGTGGTATGGGTGCAAAAAAGGTACCAGTTTCGGTCCTGCGCATGCAGTGGCAGCGGCTTCACATTCATGGTTCAGTGGGTCATACCGGGGCCGTCTTCCCGAACGTTATTAGACTGCTGGCCGCCAAACGAATGGACCTGTCGGCCGATGGTCACCTCCCGATTCTCGCTGGATAAGGCCATTGAGGCAATTCAGAGGGCCGAAAAACTTCATGACGCCAAGGTCATGGTGATCCAGTGAAAAAGAACAAAAATACGCATGCCTGTGCCCGCCAGGCCGCAGGTGCCCG
>CAZULW010000175.1:0-2336 GCA_964621455.1 uncultured bacterium | reverse complement strand
ATCGGGATTACCGAGTATGCTCACCAGGACGTCCCCCGGGTGGACTTTGCCCGGCGCGACGCCCGGCTCATGCGGGATTACCTGGTCAAGGCTATGGGCTTCCGGGAGGAGAACATCATCATGGCCGTGGACCAGGAGGCCACCAAGGCGGCCTTCAACCGCATCTTCGAGGGGCAGCTGGCCAACTACATCAAGCCGGGAGAATCTGACGTTTTCGTCTACTACTCCGGGCACGGCGCCCCGGACGTGGAAAGCGCCTCCGGCTATTTCGTCCCCCACGATGCCGATCCCAGCTACGCCGCCCAGACCGGCTACAGCCTGGAGCAGTTCTATCGCCAGCTCAACGAGCTGAAGGCCCGGTCGGTGACGGTGGTGGTGGATGCCTGCTTCAGCGGCGGCAGCGAAGCCGGCATGCTCATCCAGCAGGCTTCGCCCATCTTCATCTCGGTGGAGAATCCCGCCGCCAACCTGAAGAACGGGGTGGTGTTGACCTCCTCATCGGGGAATCAGATCAGCTCCTGGTACCGGGAGAAAGGGCACGGGCTGTTCACCTACTTCTTCTTGAAGGGCATCCGGGGCGAGGCCGACGGGGACCGGGACGGCACGGTGACCTCGGAGGAGGTCTTCGGCTATATCATGGAGAACGTGCCCTACCTGGCCCGGCGGCTGTTCAACCGCGAGCAGACGCCCCAGCTCATGGGTGGAGCTTTAGACCAGATTATAGTGGAGTACTGATGCGTTTTATCCCTATTGTTGCCATTTCAACCTTGTTACTGGTGGGCTGCGCTTCACGGCCCGGTGATAATGGTCCCGAAGGCGAGGAACCAGACGAGGCCCAGGCTGCAGCAGAGCGGGCCTTCGTAGAGCTGGAGGGGGGCGAGGCGGTACCCCTACCGGGAATGGCTCCCACCCCGGCGGAGACGGACATCCTGGATGAAAGAGTCGCGTCTGAAGCTGGTAAAAGGGCCTTAGAAGACCGGACTGCCGTCCGAGCGATGGACTATACTGTTACTCCGGGCTGGTTCCTGGTGGATACCTCGCTGGTGTTCCCGGGTTCTGTTTCTCCCCAGAAGGCCCGACAGCAGGTCCTACAGACCGCCCGGGCCGCCGGCTTGGAGCAGGCCCTGCCGGCCAAAGTATCCTTCACTTCCCTGCTGAGTGACGTCATGGACGAAACCGCCGGCGTGCCCTTTGAGAAGTCCACCTGGAGCACTTTCGCCCTCTCATCGGTCACGGGGCACCTGGTGGATGAGAAGATCCTGTCCACCAACCTGCAGCCGCTGGAGGGCAGCGCCTACCGCTACCGCCTCGTCCTGGAGGCCAGGGTGGTGCCGGTGGAGGGTGAACGGGACCCGTCCCTGCGCCTGGACCTGGAAGTGAACGAACGGCTGCTGAAAGCGGGGGATGAGCTGATTATCCGGGCCCGACCCAGCGCTGACGGCTACCTGTACGTCTTCGACTTCCTCAGCGACAACTCGGTTATGCTCATGCTCCCCAACGCCGCCATGCCGGATAACGCCGTATCCGCCGGTACGTGGCTGGAGATGCCGACGCGGCAGGAGCGAGGCAGGGGCCTGCATTACCGGGTGGCCGCCGACCCCGGCGCTCCCACCACCAACGAGACTATCTACGCAGTATTTACCAGACAGCCTATCGCTGATCTAACCGGCTTAGTAGATATACCAGAAGGCTACGTCACTTTTTCAGCAGGGGACGAAAGTTTCACCGATTTCCAGCGCTGGCTGTCAGAGATTCCCTTAAGCCAGCGGATTGAGAAAGCTGTGCAACTTCACATCATAAGCGAGAAGGAGTAGAACCATGAATCGAACCATTATGCTGGCGGCCCTTGGAGGGACGCTGCTGGTCCTGGCGGGCTGCGCCGGGAAGATGGTCTCGGGCACCACCGAGGCCCGGGAGAGTCGGGATATGCCTGATTGGTCTCTCGAGCGGCCCATTGCGGAGGGCATAATATACGGTGTGGGGCAGGCCAGGAAGCAGAATCCCAGCCTGGCCAAGACGGTAGCCGCCCAGCGGGCCCGTGAGGAGGTGGCGGCGGCGGTGAAAACCAAGGTGGAGTCGCTGGTCAAGGACTTCATGCAGGAGAGCGGTGTCGGCGAGCGGGCCGAGGCGCTGGAGTTCACCCAGGCGGTGAGCAAGGGTGTCACCGATGCCACCCTCACCGGCTCAATGATCAAGGAAACCTTTATCGCCAAAGACGGCACCTACTTCGTTCTGGTGGAGTACTCGCTGGATGAGGCCCGGCGGGCGGCAATAGAATCGGCCCGGCAGGAGGAAGCCCTCTGGAACGAGTTCAAGGCCGAGCAGGGCTTCGAGGC
>CAZULW010000174.1:0-2600 GCA_964621455.1 uncultured bacterium | reverse complement strand
GCCACCACCCCCGAAATCACACCGGTGGTGATCCACATCATCATGATGACGATCTGAAACTTCACCGCTTCCACCGGTGACAGGCCGGCCAGGATCTGCCCGGTCATCACGCCCGGCAGCTGCACCAATCCCACTGTCATCAGCGCGTTAATCGAGGGGATCAATGCGCCGGTCACGGCACTCTTGAAGACCGGATGGAGCGCCTTGCGGGGCGGCGCTGCGAGGGAAAGGGCCACCTCCACCTCATCCCGGCGCAGCCGCATATCGCTCACAAAGCGGTTAGCCGAGAGGGAGACGATGTTCAGCCCGTTACCCAGCACCATGCCGCTGAGGGGGATGATCACCACCAGGTTGTACCAGGGGTCCGGGCGGATAATCAGCTCCGCCACCACCCCCATACTGACCACCAGGGCCAGTGTCAATGTGCCGAACGTGATCAGGAAAAAGCGGGGGAGCTTCACCTGCTGGCGCCGTACGCTCTCGTAGCTGGCAACCGAGAGCATGACGATCAGCACTACCGGCAGGAGCCAGGGCGAGTTCACCTGGAACAGGACCTTGAGGGCGAACCCGATGAGTGTCAGCTGGGCGAAGGCCCTGACCGTGCCGATGGCCAGGTTCTTCTCGATTCCCAGCCCCTGCAGGCGCGACAGGGCAATGGCCAGTGCCATGAGGATCAGCGAGAGGGCGACGTCGCCGAAGCTGAGCTGAAAGGGTGCCACTAGGAGAATACTTCCAATTTGCCATTGGCGAGCTCCAGGACAACCTGGCCCAGCTTCCGGGCGTGCGATCTGCGGTGGGTGACGAAAATGGTAAGCAGCTTTTCCTTGCGGCTGATCTCCCTGACCAAGTCCAGAATGCGTTCGGCGGTGGCGTCGTCCAGGGCCGAGGTGGGTTCGTCAAGCAGCAGCACTTCCGGCCGGGTGACCAGGGTTCGAGCGAGGCAGACCCGCTGCTGCTGGCCGACGCTCAGGTTGGCAACCGGCCGATGGAGGAAGGATGAGTCCAGGTGAACCCACTCCAGCAGCTCACCGAAGTCCACCTCGTTCCGGTGACCGAACCGCCGGGCAAAGGCCAGGTTCTCGACCACTGTGGTACCTACAAAAGCGGGGGTCTGGAAAAGGATGCTGACGCTCCGCCGCACCTCCCCGGGATGGAGCGTGGCGATATCCCGGCCCCGCAGCAGGATGCGTCCCCGATCAAGGGGGGTCAGATTGTTGAGCGTTCTCAGAAGGGTGGTTTTACCCACCCCCGATGTCCCCAGGATGGCATAGATACGCTCAGCCTCGAACGTGTAGGTACAGTCCTGAAGAATATATGCGTGGGGTTGGTCGGGGGTGGACTTCCAAACCGAGTCCAGTGTGAGCATGGGGCGCTAGCCGGGTGTGGTGGCGGGCGCAGGGCTCAACGACTCGAGGTCCTTCCGCTGGCGGATCAACTCCTGGAGCTGATAGTTCTCCGGCGTGGGCCGCAGCTCGAAGGTCTTTTCCGCCTCCAGCAAGGCCAGCTCATACCATTGCTTCTTGGCGTACGCTACTGCCAGGTTGTAGTGCGCTCGTGTCACCACGTTGAGCTCCCGGCTGGTCAGGCGGCGGGGGTCTGCGGGCAGCAGGCGTATCACCTCCTTGAATTCCAGGATGGCATCGTCCACCAGACCCTTCTGGTAGTACCACAGGCCCAGATCGAGATGCCGTTCGGGCTTTTCGCCACAACCCGCCAGCAGGAATATCAGGAGGGAAAGAAGCACAAGAGTGGAAAGTCGTCTTGTCATGGGGAATGTATATCTATAACAATTCATAAAAAAAGTTCATGGCCCCAGGAGCGAAATGCAAGGGAAAAACGGGCAGGCGCGTGGTGCCCCTCACTATTGATAAGAAGGCGACATGCCGGTGTTGCGCAGGGCGATCCTGGCGGATACGCCGGATGGCGGCAGTGCTCCCCCTCACGAGAAGGGCGGACAGCTCGTCGGCTTCGTGTGCATTTCAGGTCTCAGCTTTTAATTTGCACTGACACTCAACCAAATTATCATGGCTTAATGTTCTTCTTCCTCCCCTATGAGATCTGCAACCCATGAGACGACAGCTTCGGCCAACCGAACAGCCTCGCGATGTTCATCCTCGTCAACGGGCTCAAAATCACCGGGGTATCGGCTCGAAACAGCGTAGTCCGTGAGACCGGCCGCGTCTTGAACCTCCCCTGGTATGTCAGGCTTCGCCGGCAAGAGGTCGATGAGTCTCCTGATGCTATGAATATTTGGCACAGCCACGGAGTTCGCAACCAGCACTGCTTTGAGTGCTTTCTCCGCGGCTTGCTGAGCGTGGAAGCATAAGTCCTCAAGTAAAACCCCTTCTGGCCGGGACAAGCCCGCAAGGTTAAGGTCGCTACGCGCACGGTGTAGCCAATCCGGGGGACTTCCAGGCATTCGATCCTCAGCGGGCATACACTTCCTTCCCCTCTTCGAGGATGGTGTGATAAATGAGACCGATGTTGTCTTTATGCCGCTCTATATCGCGAGTAGTGGCAACCAGTATATCGAAGGGTGCCTGTATACCTCGAATTTGGCGGTAAAGCTTTTGAGCTGTCCTACGGCGGTGAGTACCCTC
>CAZULW010000173.1:0-2742 GCA_964621455.1 uncultured bacterium | reverse complement strand
TTAAAGTTAATACAGGAATAGCCCCGCAGCGCCGGTGAAATGGGCTGCCCCCAGGGGAAGTTCTGGATGTAAATTCCAGCTCCATGAAAGAAGTAAATGGTAGTAGGTTGACCGTCTTTAGATCTTTACGCGATAATTATCGCCAATCAGCAACCCTTTTTTACCCGAAGGTGCCGTTTGTATGAGAGCAGATATCATGGGCGCAGAGACATTCCTCGCTCGCCCTTTATTTGTGACTGTCCGTAAAACACCTAAAGAGGAGCTTTGATGACTATACCTGTAGCGCACAGCGAAGAGCTTGACAGGAAAATTAGCACCATCCTGGATGATGCCGACCGCATGTTCATCGCCACCTCGGTGGACGGCAACAGTTCCGGGGCGTCCGTCTTTTTCGCCCGGGACGGCCACGACCTGGTCTTCTTCACCTTCCATCCCACGCGTAAGGCGGAGCAGATCCGGGTCAACCCCCGGGTGCAGCTGGTTATCTGGCCCAAGGGGCAGGAGGGTATCCGCGGCCTGCAGATTGACGGCCGGTGTTACAAGATCAAAGATGAAGCGGAGCAGCAGAAGGCCCGGGAGCTGGTCCTGGAGACCACCACCGCCTTCCAGGAATTCATGGAAGATGAATTTCTGCTGGCAAACAAGGTGGTGGGCTACTACCGGGTTAAGCCCACGGTCATCAAGTACGTGGATTTTCACGTTGAGGAGAAATTCGAGTGGCGGGAATATCCCGATAACCAGGTGGGTGCCGTCAAAGACCTGGCGCTGTCCTTTCTGCGGCGCCTGGGGCTGTGGGTCCGGGCCGTGCGGGTGCCTTTCTTAACGGCCACCTTCGTCCCGGTGGTGCTGGGCGGGGTCATTGCCTATGGCAGCCTGTCCTCCGCTGGTGCATCGGAAGCCTGGAGCTGGCCCACTTTCTGGTGGGTGCTGCTGGGGGCGCTGCTGGCCCAGGTCGGCACCAACACGGCCAATGACTACTTCGATCACACCAGCCGCAACGATGAGGTCAATAAGCTCTTCAATCCCTTCACCGGGGGCAGCCGCATGATCCAGGCCGGGCTCATGCCCCCCTGGAAAGTGCTGCTGGTGGCCATGGTCAGCTTCCTGGGAGCTATCGCCATCGGCCTGAGACTGAACGCCGCCCTCACCGGTTCACCCTTCGGCATGGGGCCCTTGCTGTGGATCGGGATCGTCGGCGTCGCCCTGGGTCTTTTTTATACCATGGGTCCCGTTCGGCTCGGCTACCACGGCCTGGGTGAGCCGGCCGTCGCCTTGGGCTTCGGGCCGGTGATGGTCCTGGGCACCCATTTCGTCATGACGGCGCCCCACCTACAGGCCACCGGCGGGGGATGGGCCTGGCTGGCCCCCCTCCTGGCCTCTCTACCCATAGGCATCCTTATCATGCTGGTGGTGTGGATCAACCAGTTTCAGGACCTGCCGGCCGATAAAGCCGTAGGCAAGAATACGTGGGTGGTACGCCTCGCTGACACCAGCGAAGACCTGGTGCATTACGAGCGGCCCATGCGCTATTATGTCACTTTCAATATCCTCAGCTTCGCCCTTATCCTGGCCTTGGGGATTATCGGATTTGTGCGGCCCGCCCTGGCAACACCTTTCGCCCTGATATCGCTTTTGCCGGTTATTCTGGTGGCCTATGCCATCAGGTGGGGCCGGGAGTGGGTCACCAGGTGGAACCAATCCGACGCGGACCGGCAGAAGCTGCCCTACGAACTGCTCAAGGTGAATGTCTCCACCATCGGCATACACTTTATGACCGGGGTTCTGCTCGCACTGGGCTATTGGCTGGACGCGGCACTCTGAGCGATCATTAGCCCGCGTACCCTGACGCTTATTCGCGGCCCGCTGAGGCCGGTTCCCGTAAAATAGTCCATGGCGCGCTTCATCCATTACGGCGAAGGCAAGCGGCGGTTTGTCCGCCGAATGTTCGGTGAAATCGCTCCCCGGTACGATTTCCTGAACCGGATGCTTACTATGGGAATGGACATCAGGTGGCGGAAGCGTCTCGCGGCTATCCTTGAGGTACAACCGGGTGAGCGCGTACTGGACCTGGCGTGCGGCACCGGCGATATGGCCCTGAACATCGGGCGGAGCCAGCCCCTATGCCGCGTAGTGGGCGCCGACCCCGTCCCGGGCATGTTGCCCCTGGCCGCAGACAAGTTCCCGCTACTTGTTACAGTCTGCTGCGAGGCTGAATCCCTCCCTTTCCCGGACAACGCCTTCCAGGCGGTCACTATAGCCTTCGGTGTGCGCAATTTCAGTTACCTTGAGAAAGGACTGCAACAGGTCTACCGGGTCCTGGTGCCCGGTGGACGGCTCGGGATCCTGGAATTCGCTTTGCCCGACCGGGGCCGTTTTCGGAGATTCTACCGGTGGTACCTGACATGGGTGCTGCCCCGACTGGGCGCCCTGTTCAGCCGGGGCTATGCCTATCAGTACCTGCCGGAGTCCATCCGGCGCTTTCCTGTACCTGCGGATTTCATAAACCTCCTGGGCTCGATAGGCTTTACCAGGGTGGATACCGAGCGGTTCCTGGGCGGTACAGTCCGGATTTACTGTGGACGGAAGTGACATGACCGAAGGCGCGGTGGACGAAGGAAATTATCACTCGTGCTCTTCCGGCGGGCCCTCCGGCAGGATCATCCACGCTACCAGGTAGGTCACTACCGCCGGCACGATCTGGGTCACCAGGCCGATAAACACCAGCCCGAGGCGAATCAGGTT
>CAZULW010000172.1:0-2780 GCA_964621455.1 uncultured bacterium | reverse complement strand
CATACACTTCGCACTTATTGCCGAGGCACTCAGATAGTGTTAACACGCCCTAGTAGACTTCGGCATGAACCTGCAGGAAGCCGGGGACGCGCCCCGGTTCATTCATTCCGGCTCTTCCCAACCCACCGGTGAGGTTATGAGTGATGGTGGCCAGGTGCATTTGGAGACGGGATTCGCATCCGAGGTGAGGCGCGAGCTGGTCCGCCGGGGTCACCACCTGCAACGGGCGATGGGCCAATTCGGCGGGTACCAGGCTATAATGTGGGACGCCAAGAACCAGGTCTACTACGGCGCTTCCGAATCCCGTAAGGACGGTCACGCTGCGGGGTATTAACCGGCCACCGCAAACCGGGGAGGCAACAAGAGCACAGGAATCTTTCCCGGGTGGCAGAGACGACCAGGATTCGGTTGCTTTTGCCACTTATATTGTTATATTTAAATGTTCGCTCGTAATCTTCAGCTGAAGGGCTCTATGCGCAAGCTCGCCGCCATCCACACCCCCGCCCTAAAGCCACCGCGGCTTCCTGAACCGGGGCGGACGCAAAACCTTGCCCGTAGGCGATTATTTTTGTAAGATTGCCTGGCGCCGGCGGGGTTGTTAAGAAAAGCCTACTGCAGCCGATATTTGAATTGCACGGGGATATAGCTCAGTTGGGAGAGCGCGTGAATGGCATTCACGAGGTCGCCGGTTCGATCCCGGCTATCTCCACGACCAGGGGAGGCTGGAAGGCTTCCCTTTTTTATTGCTCTGAACGCTGTAGCAGTGGCGGTGGCAGTTGTCCTTTGTCCTTAGTCCGTTGTCCGTTATAATGTGGTATCCAACATCCAGCCCTTCGAGAAGCTCAGGACAAGCATCCAGTATCCAGCATCTAGTATCCTTAGCGTACTTTGCGCCTTTGCGGTTCATAATAAGTTTTTCCGCCAAAGCCAAATTGATTTGGCCCCGGCGGGGCGGTAAATTCCCCCGCCTTGAAGCGAGCAATGGGCTTGATAACCGACCGACACACCTAACTGACGGGAAAATTCTGGAGTCCTGACCCCGTGGCTACGATGACATCTATCCGTGAGCGCCAGAAGTTCATTTTATGGGCGTTCCTCGTGATTTTCCTGCTGAGTTTGTCCATCGGTGGGCTGGTCGGCGGCGCCAACGTCATCAATCAGATATTCGGCAGCAAACTGATGACGGGCAATGCCGTTGGAGCGGTGAATTCGAACCGCATCACCCTCGATCAGCTCAGCCGTGCCATCTCCGCGCAGACCGAGCAGGCCCGGGAGCAGTTCGGCGAGCTGAATGACCGGCTGCTCGACCAGGCCGAAACCCAGGCCTGGGAAAGCCTGGTTAGCCTGATCCTGCTGAACAGCGAAATCAAAGACCGGCGCCTGGAAGCCACCGGCGACGAGGTCTTCTACGCACTGCAGAACTATCCCCCCCCGTTCCTCCAGCAGAACGAGGCTTTCCAGCGTGACGGCCAATTCGATCCCGCCCTGTACTTCCAGGCTCTGAACAACCCCACCGGCAACGAATGGGCGCCCGTGGAGGCCTACCTGGCCAGCATCCTGCCGGGTGAGAAAATGAGCCATCTCCTGCGAGCGGTAGCCTACACCTCCGAAGAGGAGGTCAAATCGGCCTGGTACGACCGGAACACCGATGCTACCATCGATTACATTTACGTGCCTACGAACAAAATCAAAGCCGATGATATTGTGGTCAGCGAGGATGATCTGAAGGCCATTTACCGGCAGGAGCGGGACAACTACTTACTCCCCGAGACCCGCGTTCTGGAGTATGTGATCTGGGCAAAGGCCCCTACGGTGGAAGACTCTACTGAGGTCGAGGAGACGGCCAGGGAGCTGATAGAGCGAGCCAGGGCGGGGGAAGATTTTGCCCAGATGGCCTTGGACTACTCCGAGGACCCCGGCTCGGGCCCTTACGGCGGCAACCTGGGGTGGTTCGGCAAAGGGCAGATGGTGGCGCCCTTCGATGAGGCGGCTTTCGTTGCCGCAGTGGGCGAGATCGTCGGCCCGGTAAAAACCCAGTTCGGCTACCACGTAATTAAAGTTGAGGACCGCCGGGAGGACGAGGACGGTCCCAAAATAAGCGCCCGGCACATCCTCCTAAAAGTTGAGATCAGCCCCCAGACCCAGAGCCGCCTGCGGAGCCAGGCGAACATATTCTCCTTCGATGCCGCCGACCCATCCTTCGAGGTGGCTCTCAAGAGCCACGGCCTGACCAGCACTACCTCCCCGCCGCTGCGCGCTGCTGATAAGTATCTACCGCCCCCGGTGGGAATGCTGCGCTCAGCGGTGCGCTTTGCCCTCGAGGCTGAGGAAGTGGACCAAGTATCCGGGGTCTTTGAGAACGAGCGGTGCTATCTGGTCGCCCGGCTGGCCGAGATACGCCCCAAAGGCGTGCAGCCCTTTAATGAAGTCCGCGGCACCCTGGAGCGCATCGCCCGCCAGGAAGCCGCCCGAGAGCAGGCGGTCCTCATCATGGCCAACATCCAGCAGCAGCTGGTAGCCGGTATTCAGTGGCAAGCCGTGGCCGATTCTTTCCCGGAAGCCATTTACGCCACCGGGGTTACCGCCAGGCTCAATGGCAGCTTCAGCGGCATCGGACGCGGCCCCATCTTAACCGGGATACTCAAGACCCTGGCGCCGGGCCAGGTCAGCGGCATAATCAGGCTGGAACTGGGCGAGGCGCTAGTTCGATTGATGGAGATAAAGGAACCCGACTGGGAGCAGTACGCCGCCGTGAGGGAAAGCGAGCACCAGCTGCTGCT
>CAZULW010000171.1:0-2782 GCA_964621455.1 uncultured bacterium | reverse complement strand
CGGGTTACCTTGGTGGGATCGATGATGCCCATCTTGAACATGTTGCCATACTTCTCTGCCTGGGCATCAAAGCCGTAGTCATCCTTGTTATCCCGTACCGCGGCGAAGACCACCGACCCCTCATGACCGGAGTTCTCCGCGATCTGGCGCAGGGGCATCTCCAGGGCTTTCTTCAGAATCTCTGCCCCGGTCTTCTGATCGGGATTGTCCAGCTTGGAGGTATCTATTGCGCTAATAGCGCGCACCAGGGACACGCCCCCGCCAGGGATAATCCCCTCTTCCACGGCGGCGCGGGTGGCATGGAGGGCGTCCTCCACTCGGGCTTTCTTTTCCTTCATCTCCACCTCGGTGACGGCGCCCACGCTGAGCACGGCTACACCGCCTGACAGCTTGGCCAGGCGCTCCTGCAGCTTCTCCTTGTCATAGTCCGAGGTGGTCTTGTCGATCTGCACCTTGATCTCGTTGATCCGGGCCAGGATGTCATCACTCGTGCCGCCGCCCTGGATGATGGTGGTGTTGTCCTTGTCGATGGTGATGCGCTTGGCCGTACCCAGGTAGGACAGGGTGGCGTTCTCCAGCTTATAGCCCTGGTCCTCGGAAATAACGGTACCGCCGGCAAGCACGGCGATATCCTGGAGCATGGCCTTGCGGCGGTCACCGAAGCCGGGGGCCTTCACCGCCGCCACCTTGAGGGAGCCACGGATCTTGTTCACCACCAGGGTCGCAAGGGCCTCACCTTCGATGTCCTCGGCTACAACCAGCAGGGGTTTGCCCGACTGGGCCGTCTTCTCCAGGATAGGCAGGAGGTCCTTCATGGTGCTGATCTTCTTCTCATGGATCAGGATGTAGACATCCTCCAGCTGGACCTCCATATCTTCGGGATTGGTAACAAAGTACGGCGACAGGTAGCCCCTGTCAAACTGCATGCCTTCCACGATTTCCAGTTCAATCATGGTGGATTTGCCCTCTTCCACGGTGATGACCCCGTCATTGCCGACCTTTTCCATGGCATTGGCGATGTTGTCGCCGATTTCGGTGTCTCCGTTGGCTGAGATGGTGCCCACCTGGGCGATTTCGTCCTTGCCGCCCACATCGCGGCTCTGGGACTTCAATGATTCCACTACCCGGGTTACGCCCCAGTCTACGCCCCGCTTCAGGTCCATAGGATTGGCGCCGGCGGTGACGTTCTTCAATCCTTCGGCTATTATGCTCTGGGCCAGCACTGTAGCGGTAGTGGTCCCGTCTCCAGCGACGTCCGAGGTCTTGGAGGCCACTTCGCGAACCATCTGGGCGCCCATGTTCTCGTAGGGGTCTTCCAGCTCGATCTCCTTGGCGACGGTAACGCCGTCCTTGGTAATGGTGGGGGCGCCGAATTTCTTCTCAAGGACCACGTTGCGGCCCTTGGGGCCCAGGGTTACCTTAACGGCATTGGACAGCTGGTCCACGCCCGATTTCAGGGACCGGCGGGCATCCACGTCATAGACTATAATCTTTGCCATTGGGTCTGTTCTCCTTTCAAATCTATTGGGATTGTCTTGCTAAAGAATGGCGAAAATATCGCTTTCGCGCACGATGAGATAATCCTCACCGTCCACGGTGATCTCGGTACCGGAGTACTTGCCGTACAGGATCTTGTCACCCTTCTTAACCTGGGGTTTGATGAGCTCGCCGCTGTCGGCTACCTTCCCGGGTCCAACCGCCACTACTTCCCCCTGCTGGGGCTTCTCCTGGGCGGTATCAGGCAGAATGATTCCACCCTTGCTGATTTCCTCCGCTTCGGCTGGTTTTACCACCACGCGATCCTGAAGAGGTTTCAGGTTCATATGCACGCTCCTTTGATTTCAGTCAATTGATTGGTTCTGAAATTGAAACTTTACGGTCAGTTGCAATACCGTCCGCACTCAGTACAGTTAATTTTCCGGCTCGGACAACTTGAAAGTTAGATTTATATCAATTAAATAAGAAAGGAATTTTTAGCACTCATAGTACAGGAGTGCCAAGCCGAAGAATGGTCAAGGTCCCTGGCCCCGGGCCCTGGCCGTTCCGGCCACGGGGAGGCCGGACCCCTGGGGAGTCCCGGGCAGGCCCTAGCCGGGCAGGCCGGTGCTGCCAAACCCGCCGCCGCCCCGGGTAGTGGCCGACAGCTCCTCCCGCAGCTCGTACTCGATGGGCGAGCCGTCCAATCCCACCAGCTGGAAAAGGCGATCCCCCCGGTGAACGGTATAGGGAGCCTCCTTGATGTTATCGCACACGGCCATGATCTCACCCCGGTAGCCGCCGTCGATCAGGCCGATGGAGTTGGCCATGCGCAGGGGTGTCCCGGAGATGGAGGAGCGGGGCATGAGCAGGTACGCCCGGCCGTCTTCCGGTTCGCATTGGATACCCAGGCGAATCGCCCTGGTCTCCCCTGCCTCGAAGGTCTGATCCTCGAGGACAAACAGGTCCAGGCCGGCATCCCCGGCGTGGAAGTGACCATGGTCGGCATAGAGCTGGCGGGCTGTGTCACTGAGGGGTTTGAGGTGCAGCTTCATGAAATGACGCCCGGATTTTAAGGCGGGTCATGCGCCAATGCACAGGGAAAAAGATAGCGTAACTGTTTGCCATAATATTTTCAGCCTAGTGCAACGCCGCCGGACAGGCCCGTCTGGCCCCGACGGTTTGTCGGGGACAGGCCCGCACGCTGCAAAATAACCCGAGCTTTGAAATGCCGCTGCTCACATATACATTTCACGTCCATCAGAGACGGCTGAAAGTATCGTGCGAACCCTTATCACTCCCCTGC
>CAZULW010000170.1:1400-2925 GCA_964621455.1 uncultured bacterium | reverse complement strand
GTGGCGCGTGAGTATCAGCTCCATCCGACCATGATTAATCGGTGGCGCAGGGAACATATACGCTATGCGGAGCATGCGTTCTCTGGCAATGGCAGCTCAGTGAAGAGCGAAACACGGGTGGCCGAGTTGGAGCGCATGGTAGGTCAGTTGACGATGGAGAACGCCCTGTTAAAAAAAGCGTGCAGCTCGAGAGTCGATTACGGGTGGGCAACGAGGCTGGAGAGCGTTGATGTACGAGCTGATCAGCCAGGAGAAACAGATCACTCCGCCGGTAGGCCGCCGGTAGGCAGGCTTTCGACTGCCAGGATGTGTCAGACCCTGTCAGTGAACCGGGCAGATTACTACAGATGGTTGGGAAGAATGGGCGCTGGGGATCGGGACATGGAGCTGCATGATCAGATGATGGCAAGGGCAAAGGTGAGCTTCCCCCATTCCTAGACAGATTTTACCCTAGAATAAGATGGTTTTCAACAGCCTTAGAGGCCAGTCCCGCCAAGGGGGGGCTGTTTCCCAGCCGCTCCTGGATTGCTCTCCAATCCCCGGCCTGTAGGCCTCTTGAGGCGTCCCATAGCCTAACGCCTGGTGTAGCCGTTCAGTGTTGTCCCGAAGGGATCCCTGCGGGATAGAACTCAAAATAGTCCTCCAGTCCGTGATATGATTCTTCCGGGGTCTGATAATCTTTCAGGTAAACCTCTTCGTACTTCACCCACCGCCAGAGCCGTTCCACAAAGATGTTGTCAAAGACTCGTCCGCGGCCATCCATGCTGATACGAATGTCTCGATCCCCCAATATGCCGGCAAGCCGCAAACTGGTAAATTGGGTCCCCTGATCGGTATTGAAAATCTCCGGCTTACTGATAGATAAAGCCGCTTCCAGCGCTTCTACGCAGAAGTAGGTATCAAGGGTATTGGAAAGCCGCCAAGCCAGCACAAACCGGCTATACCAGTCCATGATGGCCATTAGATACAGGAACCCGACTGCCAGTCGGATGTAGGTGATGTCGGCGCTCCATACGTGGTTTGGACGAGCGATTTTCACTCCTGACAGCAGGTAGGGATAGATCTTGTTTTCCGGGTGTTTCCGACTGGTATTGACCTTTGGCTGAGCGGCTTGCAGACCCATGCGATTCATCAGTCGCTCCACCCGCTTGTGGTTGACCTGGTAGCCCTGACGCCGCAGCTAGGCCGTCATTTTCGGGCTGCCATAGAAAGGGGTCCGGGTGTACTGCTCGTCAATCAATCGCATTAACGTAAGGTTCAATCTATTTTCACCTTTGGGACGATAATACCAGCTCGACCGGCTCAATCCCAAAAGTTCACACTGACGCTTGATGGGAATCTCTCCACAGGTTTGATCCACCATGCCACGTCTAACTTCAGCAGGTATATCCAGTCTTTTTTTAGCCACTCCAACTCCACCTGGAGCTGGCCGATCTGTTGATATAACCGGTCCCTCAAAGCCGCATCTTCATCCCTGGACCGGCCCTGATTGTTGGTAAATATCTCAGGAAGTGACTCCAGGGCC
>CAZULW010000170.1:0-1300 GCA_964621455.1 uncultured bacterium | reverse complement strand
TCCAGGGCCACCTTCGCCTTGAACCCCGCCGCAGGCGGGGGAACGATGCACTGTACCGCTTACGCTTCATTCTGCCCCCTTTCCACTCGCACCAGGTAGCTAATTTACCATCTTAGCACCGTGTCCAGCTTTTGGGGGAAAGCTTATAACAAAGGATCAGCGGCTTCCAAATAACTTGATGAGTCCCTCTATCTTCTCGCGCATCGGAGATGGTATGATTTGGTCCATTATGATCCCGCGGGCTTCTGAATCATCACACATCCCCAAACCTATTAGTTGAGTCAAGCGCTCTTTCCACACGCTTAACTCAGACAACCATGGCTCCATGTCAATATCGGTATTATTCACCCCATTAAATATCTCTTCGGCATCAGGATATTTAGCGAGAGCCGCCTGGAGTTCCTCTGCCACAGGAGCAATCTCTGTTATCCTTACACTGCTGAGCATCACCAGTTTTGCACAGTCGAAGAATACCTCCTGTATATACTCGGTAATCATCGAAATTCCCGCTGAGTCGCCCTGGCGAGCTAAATCGGCAAGCTGATACGCCTCTCTTGTCAGATATGCAATATGTTCCTCAAATCTGCTCTCCCAATCAGCTTCATCCTCCGGATCGAATTCATAGAACCATAGTGCCGGGCATGGTTCTTCAAGACCCGTATCCCAGCCCGGTAAACTCATGGCCCATTCTTTGATCTTCTCAGAACGCTCCTCAGAAACAACAACATAAGATTCACGGTTATCAAGCAGTGGCACAAGTTCAGGTGGTGATTCCCCTGCTTCGCGACATTCTATTACGGTCTCCCATCACTCACTGTTCGGGTACCCACGTGCGATGGTGATTCTGTCCATGATAATTCCTGACTTAAGTCCAAGAGGTGTTGTCTGATATCAATAATGTTATATCAGGATGAAGTGGGATACACTAACCTTTTTTTAGTGACGAATTGTATACTCAATGGCCGACAGGAAGGACCATCCAACCATTCAGGACAATTCTGGTTGAATGTGCCTGCTTCCAAACCATAGATCCTGGGTTCCGGTCCCAGCACCTTATAGGTCCTCAGTGCAATGCCGAGTGCCACATAGCCAACCCGCACAATCAGCGCTGATTACCATAAAATCGCATGATTTCTAGCCGGAAGGTTGTAAGGCGATACTTGGATAGGGCACCCCGGCTTTTTTCTCTCATGACCTAAAAATCGCGTGATCTTGAGCTATAGAAAGTAATCTGGATAAGGGCCGCTAGTGGCATGTCATACTTGTAATGTCGCAGTGAATACAGTAAATTTTCTTCATA
>CAZULW010000169.1:0-2927 GCA_964621455.1 uncultured bacterium | reverse complement strand
TTATTTTATCGTTATTACGACACCACACCCGTTACAGAGAAGTATTTATGTGTTGTTGTTAAAGAATCAACTGATGACTTTTTTACTATAACGGCATATTTCACAGATTCTGTTAAAAGAGGTGATGTATTATGGCAGAGGAAATAAGAATCTGGTACGACGAGGAAGGAGATTTCTTCGAAGTCCTCTTTAAGCAAAAGGCAGGGTACTTCCGGGAGACGGAAAACGATGCAGTAATGGAAAAAGTTGATGAGGATGGCAACATTATTGGTTTCTCTATCCTAAAAGTGAGTGCATTAAAAGAGCAGAAACCACTTTCAATCAGTCTTAAGAGCCACGTCAGCTAGTGGCGTATTTGTATAAGCGTTAACAACAGTCTAAAAGGGGGGTATTCATGTTTACACAGCTTCGCCCGGTTACCTTATCACCCTTTTTGAGCTTTCAGCGCATCCTTGTGCCCGTATTGCTCCTCTTTCTTTGGAGCTTCACCGGCTGCCGTTCATCCCAGACTGAGACCCAGCCCCTGGACGCCAGATTCGACGCCGGCGTGGAACAGACACTCAGGGACTGGCAGGCGCCGGGTGTTATAATCTCGGTGGTCAAGGACGGTAGGCATGTCTTTGCCAAGGGCTACGGCACGCGCAAGGCGGGAGAAAACCTGGCTATCAACGAGAATACTCTAATTCAAATAGCTTCGCACACAAAGCCTATTACCGCGGCTGCTATCGCCATCCTCGTAGATGAGGGAAAACTCTCCTGGGATGATCCGGTCAAGCAACATATACCTGAATTTCAACTTTCAGACCCCTATGCTACAGAAAAGACCACGATACGCGATCTATTGACCCATCGTGCCGGTCTGCCAGGTGTTTTGGGAGGGTTTAATAACCCCGACTACAGTTTCAACGATCTATTGCGTGATCTCTAAACTCGTAAACCTGTGACCGGTTTTCGCGAGCGACTAAGTGTTAGCCAAGTCGGTTTCGCAATCGCCGGGGAGGTAGTGGCTCGAGTTTCAGGCATGAGTTGGAAAGATTTCGTCACTCAGCGAATCCTGCAGCCTCTCGGTATGTCTTCGTCATATGCAAGTACCACTCGCCTTTGGCAGGATCGCGGTGATCCCAATAACGTTGAGAATATCTTTATTCCTGCTCGCAAGAATGATGGTGTTGTTACTTTAAGTGACTGGAGCGAATGCAGCTGTGGTTATATCTACGCACCGGCAGGCGGCGTTATAACAACCGCGGTGGATATTGCTAAATGGATGATTATGCAGCTTCAGGAAGGTGAATACAACGGTAAGCGACTCATAAGCGCCAAGGCTATTCGCGAGATGCATACACCACAGATGATTATTAATGTAAATTGGATTGACGAAAGCAATCCTTTAGCCCATTTCATTACATACGGTCTCGGCTGGGTCTCTTATGACTATCGGGGCAGGAGGGTAGATGAAGGTCCCGGTGGCGGGATGAGCTCTATTGTTACGGTGGTTCCCGAAGAAAATCTCGGAGTAGCAGTCTGTACAAATGCGTATTACTCCAGTCCGGATTCCTGGGAGAGCCTGAGGATGGTCAGCGCCCTGAAGCTGAAAGTCATCGATGCCTTTATCGGCGCTCCGGAAACCGATTGGAGCGCGGAGTTCCTGCGTATTCACCAGGAGGAAGTGGCCAGGCAAGCGAAGTAATGACACAAAGGTGATAGCCATGAAAAAGCCCGGTGGACATCCGCTGGGCTTTTCTAACTCCGAGAGTTAAGCCCCCAGCCAGCCACCCTTCTTTTCCCTTCGTCATATCCCCCCGCATTTGCTAATTTAGCGGCGATCATTTTCCATTCATAAGCAACACATAAGGCTAATTGCAGAGACAGCACCCAAGCATGATCCCCAAATACCCCTTCAAAGACGTCGAGCCCAAGTGGCAGACCCGCTGGGAGGAGGCCGGGGCCCACCGGCCCAACATGGACCGCCCCAAGCGCAAGCTCTACAGCCTCACCATGTACAGCTACCCGTCGGGGGACAGGCTGCACATCGGCCACTGGTACAACTACGGCCCGGCCGACACCTGGACCCGCTTCAAGAAAATGCAGGGCTACGACACTTTCCATCCCCAGGGGTTCGACGCCTTCGGCCTGCCCGCCGAGAACTACGCCATCAAGCACGGGGTACATCCGGCCAAAAGCACCGCCGACAACATTGCTACCATGCTGCGCCAGCTGCGGGAGATCGGCGCCATGTACGACTGGTCCAACTACGTGGACACCAGTCATCCCGACTATTACAAGTGGACCCAGTGGCTGTTCCTGAAGCTCTACGAGCAGGGTCTGGCGGTGCAGGAAGAGGCGCCGGTGAACTGGTGCCCCGGCTGCCGGACAGTACTGGCCAACGAGCAGGTAAAAGAGGGCGGCAACTGCGAGCGGTGCGGCACTACGGTTATCCAGAAAGAGCTCAAGCAGTGGTTTTTCAAGATCACCCGGTATGCTGAAGAATTACTTGAAGGCCTGGACCGAATTGACTGGCCTGAGCGCACAAAGATCATGCAGCGCAACTGGATCGGGCGCTCCGAAGGGGCCGACATCGTCTTTATGGTGGCCGGTGCGCCGGACAAGGAGATAACCGTCTTCACCACCCGCCCGGATACCGTCTTCGGGGCCACCTACATGGTCCTGGCGCCGGAACATCCGCTGGTCAATGAAATCACCACCGCTGATCGCCGCCAGGAGGTGGAGGCCTACCAAGCCAGCGCCAGGGCTATGACGGAGCTGGACCGCATCGCCCTGGGCCAGGGAAAAACCGGCGTCTTTACCGGCGCTTATGCCGTTAATCCCTTTGCCCGGGAGGACATCCCCATCTGGATCGCCGATTATGTGCTGATCAGCTACGGGACCGGGGCCATCATGGCCGTGCCGGGCAGCGACGAACGGGACTT
>CAZULW010000168.1:0-2936 GCA_964621455.1 uncultured bacterium | reverse complement strand
GGTCAAATCCTCATTCGGACCCGTAGGAGCCTGATCTCTCTCGGCACAGAGCGTATGCTGGTAGAGTTTGGCCGTGCCAACCTGTTAGGCAAGGCCCGTCAGCAGCCGGAAAAGGTCCATCAGGTGCTGGAAAAGATCAAAACCGACGGCCTGTTTCCCACGCTGGAAGCCGTAAAGAGCAAGCTGGACCAACCCCTCCCGCTGGGTTACTGCAACGTAGGTGAGGTGTTGGAAGTAGGCGTCGGCGTGGAGGGTTTCCAGGTAGGTGATCGTGTAGTATCTAATGGTCACCACGCCGAGGTGGTACGGGTACCGGTAAATCTCTGCGCCAATGTGCCGGAGGGCGTGTCCGATGATGAAGCGGCCTTCACCGTGCTGGCTGCCATTGCCTTGCAAGGAATACGGCTGGCTCAACCCACACTCGGTGAAGCATTTGTGGTTACCGGGTTGGGTCTGGTAGGACTGCTGGCGGTTCAGTTGCTCAGGGCCCAGGGCTACCGGGTGCTGGGGTTGGACTTTGATGCTGCCAGGGTGGAGCTGGCCAAGGCATATGGCGCTGACACTGTCGACTTGTCCAGGGGAGAGGATCCCCTGGCCGCGGCCCAGGCATTCTCCCGTGGCCGTGGTGTGGATGGGGTTATCATAGCGGCATCCACCGATAGTAATGAGCCCATCCACCAGGCCGCCCGGATGTGTCGCAAAAAGGGGCGCATTGTCCTGGTAGGGGTGGCAGGCATGCAGCTCCAACGGGCCGACTTTTATGAAAAGGAACTTTCGTTCCAGGTATCATGCTCCTATGGGCCGGGCCGATACGATCCGGACTACGAGGAGGGTGGCCACGATTATCCCATCGGCTACGTGCGCTGGACCGAGCAGCGCAATTTTGAAGCGGTGCTGGATATGCTGGCCGGGAATCGCCTGGACACCGGGTCCTTGATCTCCCACCGCTTCCCCCTCGGAGAGGCTGCCAGAGCATACGACCTCATCGGCGGCAGCGAACCGGTATTGGGTATCCTGCTGACATACGATGAAGCGGCCAAGGCAACGTTCGACAGGACCATCGAATTGATCCCAGAGGCGATGCCGGCGGCAGCCACACCCACCAAACCGGTTCTGGGAATGATCGGTGCTGGTAACTATGCTACCCGGACCCTGATCCCTGCCTTCAAAAAGGCCAGGGTACGACTGAAGACTGTGGCTTCCAGCGGCGGCGCTTCCGGGGCGTATGCAGGACGCAAATTCGGGTTTGAGGCCGCCACTACCGACACGGAAAGCCTGCTGGACGACCCCGATATCAATGCCGTTGTCATTGCTACCCGCCATGACAGCCACGCCCGATTTGTTTGCCAGGCCCTCCAGGCAGGAAAACACGTTTTTGTGGAAAAGCCTCTTGCCATAACCAGGGACGAACTCCGTGAGATCGAATCCACCTATGACCGCATGCAATCCAGGGGGCAGGCCCCCTTGCTGATGGTTGGCTTCAACCGCCGGTTCGCTCCGCACCTCCGTAAGATGAAGGCGCTGCTCAGTGGTGTTAGTGCACCCAAATCCTTAGTGATGACGGTAAACGCAGGCGAGATCCCTTCCGACGACTGGACTCATGATCCGGCCGTCGGCGGGGGACGCATAATCGGGGAAGGGTGCCACTTCGTCGATCTGCTGCGGTTTCTGGTTGGCGAACCGATCGTTTCGGTCCAGGCCACCATGATGGGAGACGCACCCGGTGTGGCGATAAGGGATGACAAAGTGAGCTTCACCCTGGGATTTGCGGATGGTTCCTTTGGTACGGTCCACTACCTGGCCAACGGGCACAGGTCTTTTCCCAAAGAGCGTCTGGAGGTTTTTTGTGCCGGTCGCATCCTGCAGCTGAACAACTTCCGCCGCCTGCGGGGCTACGGCTGGCCCGGCTTTAAGACCATGAAACTGTGGCGTCAGGATAAGGGAAATGCTTCCTGCGTGGCTGCCTTTGTCCAGGCTCTGCGCCAGAGCCAGGGGGCGCCCATCCAATTCGCGGAGTTGGCTGAGGTGACCCGGGTAACGTTCGAGTTGGCCGAAGCGGTCCAACGTTGAATTTCCTCCGGTTTTTCCGCACTGTCCGTTATCTGCGGCCTGTCCAGATATATGGGCGTCTCTGGTACCGGGTCTATCATCCCAAGCCCAACTCGCGCTCTCCACCCCCTCTGCGCAGGACCGATGGCCCCCTGGTGCCGCCAGCGGTGAAACAAGCGGCCCTGGTCTCGCCTAACCGGTTTAATGCACTGAATGAGGAGCACGACATCAGTTCGCGGCAGTCGTGGAATGACCCTTCGAGGGACAAGTTGTGGCTCTATTATCTTCATTATTTCGATGATTTAAGCGCCGATGGTGCCGATGCTCGCCAACAGTGGCATCGGGCCTTGATTCAGAGATGGATCGAGGAAAATCAACCGGCCAAGGGTACCGGATGGGAGTCATATCCCCTGTCGGTACGTATCGTCAACTGGATCAAGTGGTTCCTGGCTGGCCATAAACCGACACCGGATATGGTCACCAGTCTGGCGGTGCAGGCCCGCTTCCTCTCCAAACGACTGGAATATCATTTGCTTGGGAACCATCTGTTTGCCAATGCCAAAGCGCTGGTATTCGCCGGTCTGTTCTACGGGGGATCGGAAGCCGCCGCCTGGCTCGAGAAGGGATTGCAGCTGCTCGCCAGAGAGATGCCCGAGCAGATCCTGTCCGATGGAGGCCACTTTGAGCTTAGCCCCATGTACCATAGTATTATCCTGGAAGACCTCCTCGATCTTTACAATCTGGTGCATACTTTCGGGAGTGGGGCCCTTCCGCCAAAATATCAGAATTTGCCTGGTGAGTGGACGGCGGCCATCCAGAAGATGAGATACTGGCTCAAAGTCATGTGCCACCCGGATGGGGAGATTGCCTTCTTCAACGATGCCGCC
>CAZULW010000167.1:0-2946 GCA_964621455.1 uncultured bacterium | reverse complement strand
TTATATGAGCGGTTCACATTTCTTACGACGATGCACAGGGAGCATGGCAGGCTACAAAGGAAGTTTTTTCTTGCATCAGTAGACTTATCGGATATAGCTTTCGGCAACCAGATTACTAATCATTCATAATCGACAGGCGTGTCTTAAGTAGGAGGGCTGGTACGATTTTTATTGATTACAGCGATAAGGGGTGTCTATATTTACCCGTGCCTGTGTCGCAAGAGAGGGTCATACGGCTCTTAGCCGCAAAACCAGCCCAAAGGTCCTGCGCCTTTGCGAAAAATTTAGTGTCACACAAATTCCATAACAATTCCATAACTTAGAACCTACCTGAAAATAAGGAGCGTAAAATGAAAAAACGGATTATAATGGCAACGGTTCTGTTCCTTTCCGCCGGTACGCTCGTCATGGGCGCGACGACCGGTAAGATTGCCGGCCGCGTTGTCGACGGGGCAACCGGTGCACCTCTGGCCGGCGCCAACGTGATGGTGGAAGGGACAATGCTGGGAGCGGCAGCGGATGATAATGGCGATTACTTCATCCTTAACGTGCCTCCCGGCCAGTACGCGCTCAGGACCCAGATGATCGGCTACAGCACGATCATCATCCCTGCGGTACGGGTTAAGATTGACCTCACCACGACCGTTGACTTCGAACCGGGTGTGGAAACGATAGCCGGGGAAGAGGTGGTGGTTACCGCCGAGCGGATGATCGTCCAGCCCGACGTCTCCGGCTCGGAGATCAACATCACAGCCGAGGAGGTCATATCGGGCAAGTTCCAGCGCGTCAAAGACCTGATAACGGCCCAGGTAGGCGTCAACTCGGTAAGCCCCTACGAGAACCGGCCCGAGATCCGGGGCCGCGGTATTGGAACGGCACTATTCATCGTGGATGGGATTGCGCAGGTGGACGCGCTGACCAACCGCCCTGAATACCAGGTTAACCTGGACGCGGTGCAGGAGATCAAGATGCAGACCGGCGGGTTCCTGGCCCGCTACGGGAACCTGCAGTCCGGCGTCATCAGCGTGGTGACCAAGGAAGGGGGCCAGAGCTTTCACGGGAGCGCGAATGTACAGTACAGCCCGCCTGACCTGAGGCACTTCGGCCCCATGATGTTTGGCCACGATTCGCCGGTCGGCAGGCCGTTCGTCGATCCTGCCGCGGGTGCCTTCACAGGCGTTGACAGCGAGGGCAACGAGAATAAGTTCTTTGAGGGCTGGAATGACGTCGCCAACGAGCGGCTGGAAGCAGGCGACCCCCACTACGGCGAGCCCATGGAAGTGTACGCCCGCTGGTTGTGGCGGCACCGCTCCCAGGACTCCATCGATGAGCTGAAAAAGCTGGAGGATCAGGGGATCGTACAGTTCGCCGATGGTGTCGACCCGGACAAGAAAGTCTACCACCAGTACGGCATCGCGCCCGATATCAAGGCCAGCTTCACCCTCGGCGGGCCCATTCCTCTGCTGCCGAGGACTTCGTTCTTCCTGTCATACGACCAGAACGAGATGGAGTATTCGTACCGGAAACCGCAGCCGACCTACAGAGAGCGCCTGGTGCGCGGGAAATTAACAACCTGGCTCGGGCAGGCCATCAAGCTCAACCTGCACGGCTTCTGGAGCCGGCAGATTGGCGACGAAGGCGGCCAGGGGCCGGGCATCGATGGCCGGATTTCGTTCAACCCGTTCATTTCGATCGGGTCCGAGAACAAGCTCTGGTACCCGAACTGCGGCGTAACCGGCCAGCAGACCCGGCAGACCTACGCTTTTGATCTGACCCATACCCTGTCGCCCCGGACTTTCTACGAAATAAGGGCCTCATACCAGAACGTCGACTACGAGATGCTGCGGGACCTGCGCAACACGGCGCCCCAGCCCGGCACCATTGGCACAAAACCGGGCTGGTACGGCGAGGACTACGAGAACGGATTGCCCACGTCCGCCACAACCTCCGGTGTCGTGGATGGGCGCATCGGGACCGAAGCGGAGGCCGACGCCATGGCGGCGAGAGCAGAACCTGAGGGCTGGCAGAACTGGCGCGACTGGGCCGAGATCAAGATCGGGGACTACTGGTACGACGAGTCGCCTAAGGGTTATGGCCCGGTCAACTGGCGCGACATCACCGGCGAATACCGCATGGAGTCGTGCAGCATTATCAACAACCTTACCTACTCGAACAGTTATGACTTTGCGGCCAACATCGTCAGCCAGGTGAACCTCCACAACCAGGTGGAAGCCGGCGTCGAGTTACGCACGAACGAGTTCGAGCTGCTCTGGGAGCAGCTCAACCCCTCGGTCGGATCGGCGCACATTGACGTGTCACACGGCAGCGACATGCGGGGCGCGCTCTACGCGATGGACAAGCTCGAGTACAAGGGCTTTATCGCCAACCTGGGCCTGCGGGCAGATATGCTCGTTACCAGCGAGTATCCCGTGCTGGCTGGCGAAGGCAACGAGGATAATGGTCCCTATTCGCAGTATCTCCTGGCGGGCAACACAGAGCCTGACCCAGAGGAGAAAAAATACAACACGTTCGATAAAATCCCGCTGAAGAGCCTGACCCATACCACGCTCAGCCCGCGGTTGGGCATCTCGCATCCAATCTCGGACGTGGCGAAGATCTTCTTCAATTACGGGCACATGTACCAGTGGCCGAGCGCGTTTCGTCTCTACCGCATCAAGTACGACACGAAGAAGGGTAACCGGATTGAAGACTACGGCAACCCGGCCGCCGAGCCGCCGCGGACCATCGCCTACGAGATCGGCTACGAGCACAATCTGTTCAACACGATGAGTTTGCGCGTAACGGGCTACTACCAGGATATCAATAACGTTTCGGATAATATAAGGTACTACCCGATCGAATTCGGCGGCGACCAGTACGAGGTCCGTGATAACATGAGATTCCGTGACGTGCGCGGCCTGGAGGCCTTCCTGGAGCTGCGGCGCG
>CAZULW010000166.1:0-3000 GCA_964621455.1 uncultured bacterium | reverse complement strand
TGCGGTTATTTCCCTCTTTATCCCTTGGCGCTCTTTGCGTCCCTTCGGCAGGCTTCCCGCAGGGATCCCTTCGGGACAGGGCAGGCTTGGCGGTTCGCCTCTCTTTTTTCTTTCCCCTGCCACTGCCGACTGCTACTGCCACTTCTTCCCCGTCCTTGGCGTCTTTGCGGTTCCTCTTCTTTTCCCTTTCTTCAATATTCATTCTTCAATTTTGCATTTTTCATTTTGCAATTTGAATTTTGCATTCTTCATTCTTCATTCAACACTCCCCGCCCCGTTGTTCCCCTTCTTGCGGAAGAAGTCCAGGATATCCAGCCGCCAGACCCGGTTTTCCGTCTGAATCTGCCACATGAGGAGAATCCCCAGGAAGGCCAGCAGTACATTGGGCGACCACATGCCCAGCAGGGGGGAGAGGAGGCCGCGGTCGGCCAGCTCCTCCCCGGCAATCAGCAGGGCCCAGTAGGCAACAAAAAAGCCCAGGCTCAGGGAAATGCCCACCACGAAGCCTCCCCGGCGGGCCATAATCCCCACCGGCGCCCCCACCAGCACGAACACGATGCAGGCAAATGGAATGGAAAACTTCTTATGGATTTCCACCTTATAGCGATTTATCCCCTTCACGTAACTCTGGAGAAGATTAAAATCACCCGTCAGCCCGCGCCTCAGGTTGCCGGCGCGGCGCATTAGCCGGACGGAATCCTGTTTGGAGAGCCCGGTACTGTCGGCTATGTCTGCCTGCCACCGATCTACCGCAGCCAGGGCTTCCTCCCGGGTCACCTCGGCGGAAAGGGTATAGGGCGTCTGGGAGGAGATGCGATTGGCGATGCGGGTCTCGACCGTAGATATCTTGCGCCGGTAATCATCTATTTTTCCCAGCATCATCTGAATATTCATCTCCCGGTCACCGCGGAGCTCGCTCTCACGGCGCTCCAGGTAGAGATTGTCCACTGGGATGACGATGCGGTGCCGCTTGAATTTCAAACGGCGGTACTCGCTGTAATCAGGCAGGGCCAGCTCATGGATCTCCCCGTCTTCAAGATAGAGCAGAATGGCGTCATCAATGATCTCCATGGTGCCCTGATCGGCGAAGATGGTCATCTGGTTGGTGCGGTTGTCCTTGCTGTAGATAAGGATGTCCTTGAAGACGGTCCCTTCCCTCCCCCGCGCCATCATACCATAGGAGGGTAGGTCGTCCACGAAATATCCAACCTCGACAGCCAGGTCGGGCCGCTTCCGGTTGATGTCCGCCGATAACAAGCGGGCCTTATGATTGGCCTCGGGAAGAACCTGATTGTTGAAATATATAAGGGCCAGGCAGATCAGTGTGCCGAACGTGAGTGCAGGCCGGAGTATGGTGGCATAGCTAAGCCCCGAAGTGCGCATGGCCGTGATCTCGTTATCGTGAGACATGCGCCCGAAGCTCATGAGAGTGGCCACCAGCACCGCCATAGGTACTGCCAGGGCGGCGATCCAGGCCAGGTTGAGGGCCACGTACTCCACCAGCACGCCGAGCTCCAGCCCTTTGCCCAGGAACCGGTCAACGGCCCGGAGCAGGAAATTGGTCAGGAGCACAAAAAGTAAGACGATCAGTGCGAAAGTGAAGGGAAAGAAGTGCTCCTTGAGAATGTACTGGTGGAAAATCTTCACCTGGAGAACTTAACCGATATCGCGGCTGGAACCCAAGCCCAAATGACCTTGACTGCCGTCGGGAAGGGCGGTAAGTTCGCTGGCGTAAATTATTTGGATACAGGGATATCGATCCCTGATTGAACACTTGTGGTGGGCGTAGCTCAGATGGTTAGAGCACCTGGTTGTGGCCCAGGAGGTCGTGGGTTCAAGTCCCATCGCTCACCCAGAAGAACGGGGCGTGGCGCAGTCCGGTAGCGCACCTGCTTTGGGAGCAGGGGGTCGCTGGTTCAAATCCAGTCGCCCCGACCACCGATTTTACCGACGGGAGCAGGGGGTCGTCCCGACGCAAGGTCGGGATCGCCCCGACATTAAAATCCCCGTCGAGAACTCTGTTTCCTGACGGGGATTGTTCTTTTATAGGTGAACAGCAATATTAGGATCAGGTACCCAGACAACCCCAAACAACCCCCAATAAACCCCAGGATAGCATACGGATTGTAGCATACGCAATTGAGGTACCAGCGTCACTTGGCGGCAGACTCACGAGATCCAACTGCCAAGAATCTTTTCGACCTCTGCCGCGACGGCATTCCTCGCATTCTCTCTAGGCCAACTCTGAGCCAACAATAAATCATATTCTGTATACTGATGCCGAACATGCGCCCAGACAGCAAGATCGATCATCTCAGGAGCAAATCGCTTTGCAGCCTCCGATCTGCCTACCCTTCCGGAATACTTCTCGCAAGCACGTTCGGCGATGATACGTTCTTCCAAGGGGGGACAACTTGGATAGCGTTCGCGTATCTGTTCTGCGAATTTTCTTACGTATTCAGCATCCAGTCGTACACGTTTCTCAGCTGCACGCTCACGGGCTAGCACCCGAGCATCTTCGTCGGCAAGGCACTCGCGTTCAGCTCGTTCAAGCGCGGCCTCATCAATTAGAATACCCTGCCGCTCATTGCGCTTCCGTGCCGAACTGAATCTTACAACGATAGCATGAAGCGGTGAATGCTTCCTGGCCCGCCTGGTTAACGCCGTATTTCCACTGGGGAGGAACATAAGGTGGTCAAGGTCCGAACACCCGAGACATAGATGATTCCCAGCCTCGATACGAAGAAGATCGCCCAGGCCAAGCTCCCTGCCGCACTCGCTACACTTCGATTCACGAATACACTGGAAGACGACGATTTCGTCGGATTTCGTTCTACTGGGATTCACGGCCATGAGCTTCCCCCCATTCCTAGACAGATTTTACCCTGAAATAAGATGGTTTTCAACAGCCCTGTCCGAATGGATCCCTTCGGGAGAGGCCAGTCCCGGGCGCCCCGCAGGAGCACTTGCCGGGCATTGACGATCTTCCCCAGGGCCACC
>CAZULW010000165.1:0-3001 GCA_964621455.1 uncultured bacterium | reverse complement strand
CCACAATCGGACAGGGAAAAAAAGGTGACCTTCGGGGAGTCTATATTTACAAGTTCAGGATGCAAACTATCCAGCACCTGTTGTCATACCGGTTTGTCGGCGAGGACCTCGAACTGATAATGATCGGCCCTCATGAGAATTACTACAGAGATCTTAAAACGTATCTTAAAAGCAAGTAAGTAAAGAGGGCTTATTATCGCCCTGCAGACCGGGCGGGAACAGTCACTGCCGCTGCCCGCAACGGCCCAGGCCGCCGATATGATGAACGCCCTGCTGGATCAAGGCAAAGGCGACCTGGACCACTCGGCCCTGGCACTGCTGGTTGAGCAGCTCGGTGGGGTGGAGAGCAATTCGCAGTAAGCGATAGTAAGCGATAGTTAGCGATCAGCCACTGGCCGGGTCAGCTGACAGATTGATATGCTGCAATTATGCCGTATGATGTAAGTTAGACGGTAAATTCGACTCGTTATAGGAGGATATTTGGATGAGCCGGAAATTGACCGCAATTATTGAAGCCGAGGGTAACGGATACGTTGCTCTTTGTCCGGAACTGGATATTGCCAGCCAGGGAAACAGTGTTGAAGAAGCGCGGGAAAATCTTCGGGAAGCGTTAGAGCTCTTTTTTGAGACAGCCTCTCCTGAAGAGCTAGCCCAGCGGCTTCACGGGGAAGTCTATGTAACCCAGGTTGAGGTGGCGGTTGGCTAAACTGCGCATCCTTTCAGGCAGGGAAGTTTGCGCTATTCTGTCAGGGCACGGTTTTATAGAAGTACGCAAACGAGGCAGCCATACCGTCATGCAGAAGAAACGATCCGGAAGTACGGTTACCGTTCCCGTGCCTGATCATAAAGAAATCCGCATTGGCACTCTACAATCTATCATCCGGCAATCTGGAATACCTCGAAGTGAATTTGAATCATGAGTTATTATTCCTGACAGGTCCCTGCCGCTGCCCGCAACTGCCCAGGCCGCCGAAATGATGAACGCCCTGCTGGCCCAGGGCAAGGGCGACCTGGACCACTCGGCCCTGGCGCTGCTGGTGGAGCAGCTGGGTGGGGTGGAGAGCGATTAGCGACTAGAGCAATCAGCGATTTGTAGGGGCGTATTGCAATACGCCCCTAGTGGAGCCGCACCATTATTATGGACTTGGTATACCCCGGAGCAAGCAGGCGGGCACCTTCAGTTCGTATGTGCGATATGTTGCATAATGAAACGATATGTATTAATATAGCAACAGATAGTAATCATGGAGGACTAAGGGATGACTACTGCTGTAAGGGTATCTGAAAAACTGGTTCGGGAGGCCAGAATATTAAGTAAAGTGGAAAACAGGTCTGTAACCGGGCAGATCGAGTACTGGGCGCGAATCGGGAAATGTGCTGAAGAAAACCCCGATTTAACCTACCTTTTGCTCAAGGAAATCCTGGTTGGACTGGAAGAGCTGGATCATGGAGAGTCATCGGAATACGTATTCGGATGAGCTCCCATGAGAATAATACAATCCCGTTCCTTTGAAAAAAAAGTCAAGCGGTTCAGTAAACAAGAGAAAAGAATACTGGACAGGCAGATAAAAAAGATCCTGGAGAACCCCACAATCGGACAGGGAAAAAAAGGTGACCTTCGGGGAGTCTATATTTACAAGTTTAGGATGCAAACTATCCAGCACCTGTTGTCATACCGGTTTGTTGGCGAGGACCTCGAACTGATAATGATCGGCCCTCATGAGAATTACTACAGAGATTTAAAGACGTATATTAAAAGAAGGTGAGCGAAAGTATTGTGATTATTTAGCTGCGGATTTTCACAGATGAACACAGATATTCAGTCATTAAAATGTTAAATACATAAGAACTTCATTATGTTTCTAAGAAAACATATCAGTGAAAATCTGCGTGAATCCGTGGTAGAAAAATAAAAACCGCCTTTGCAGGCCAGACGGCCTCACCCCGGGATTGATGTTTAAGCTGCCCAATCAGCAGTGCAATGGTCTTCTCCCGGCGCGTCAGATCCCCGGATACCACTTCTCCGTGTTCAGGCGGTAGATCGTCTCCAGCACTTTCGCCGGCAGGCCCAGCCCCTGCACCGGGTGCTCTATGCGGGGGATGGTCATGACCGAATCGGTAGAGAGCCAGGTCCAGTCCCGCTGCCACTCCTCGTGGCACTGCCGGGCGGAAACCGCCGGATCGTCGTCCTCGCTGATGCCTGAATCGGTGCCGTACAGCAGGCGGTCCTGGTAACTGATGAAGAAGGCCCGCACCGCGTCCCGGTCCTGGTACTGCAGGTCATCGATCCGGGCGGCCATATCCACGGCCGCGTTAGGGAAGCGGTCCAGGAACTTCCCCAGCTCAGCCACGCTCCATTCGATGCTCGCCAGGTGGCAGCCCACGTAGCGCAGGTTGGGATGCTTCTCCAGCATGCGGGTGACGGCCTGGATGTGGTCCTCGTAGGCGGGATATTCGGGGTGCAAGTGCATGTGGTATTCCGGGCGGCTGCTGTAATAGCGACGGTTGCTGGTGGCCACCATCTCCTCCAGCGGCAGCCAGCAGTCGCGGGGTTCGCCGATGTGGCCGGTCAGGGTCTTGCCCTGGGCCTCGATAAAATCGATGATGGGATCGAACTTCGGATGATCGATCATCACGAAAGCGCCGTTCCGGTCCTGAAATACCATGCCAATATTTTTCCACACCTTCACCCCGATGGCGCCGTTTTCGAACTCCTGTTTCAGGTAGGCGATGGTATTTTCTTGCCAGCCGGGATCGTCCCAGCCCTCGATGGGGAATGTGGTAATGTAAGCAAACTGCTCGGGGCGGTGTTGCCGCTGCTGGTCGATGAACTCACGCTGCATGGGGATGTCGGAGGGGACCCTGGAATGATCGACGAGGATGGAGATGACCTTGAAGTTATCGGCGGCGGCCTGAGCCAGAATCTCAGGCCCGCTGTGGCGGATGTGGAAATGGGCGTCGATCTTTCGCAGGGAGGCAAAGTCCGGCTGCTTTTCGGCGC
>CAZULW010000164.1:0-3039 GCA_964621455.1 uncultured bacterium | reverse complement strand
GCTGGGCCGGTTGGACTCGAACCAACAATCGTCCGGTTAACAGCCGGATGCATTGCCTATTATGCTACGGCCCAAATGGGATGAGTGCCACCGGCCTGGGGATCTGCTGATATGGCTCGTCTTGAGCGTCCCGGCGCGGCAGCCTGGCTATATATTGATCGGGAATTTACCTTAATACTTGAACTTGATTGAAGGCTTTTTAGCGCCAGCTGAAAAAAGGGGCTTGTGGTGACTTCAATCTTTTTAGGGCGATGCGTCATCGGGACCATCTCCCTCATCCTCCCGCTGATCCCCCTTCATGTCCGATTGGATCCCTTTGGGACGGCCCAGCCCGCGGACGGAGCGGGACACCAGGGACTTGAGGCTGTCGTATGTGGCGGCCGGCATGCGGCGGAGGTTATCTCTGGCGGCGTCCCAGATCTCCCTGGAGAGAACACCCGAGGCGGCGGGCACCAGGCCAGCCAGCAGGTTCAGGGCCTCCCGGTTCACAGTTTGCTGCTCGGCTGCCGGCTTAAAAGGGCTTCCCTGTAACCGGTGGTGAAAAAACCGCCGGGTCAGGAGACCTGTGCGAAACGCGGCCAGGGCGTTGGCCGACCCCTGTATGACGGCATCGGCGATGATGAGGGAAACCAGGTTGGCCCCCGGAATTGCTCCCACCACCGAAGCGCCTATAATCGCGGGTCCGATCTGGTCGCCCAGGTTCACCTGCTCCCGGCTGCTGGGCCACAGGGACGCCTGAGTCACAGCAAAATAAAGCGGCAGCAGCACGCGCATACCCGGGCGCGGGTGGTACAGCCCGGCCAGGCGCCGCACCAGCCCCGTCTGGGCGCCCAGCGCCACGAGGGCATCCATGTGTCCCGACTGCGAGATGGCGGTATGGAAAAAGACGGTCTCGGCGGTGGAGAAGATCAGAGCGTTGGTCTGCTCATCCAGGCGCCGATAGATCGCTTCCAGCAAGGCCGAATCGCCGCCCGGCAGGCCGTGCAGGCTGGTAACCGGGTGGCGGCGGTGTCTGCGAGCCAGGCGGGTGAGATAGCGCCGGTGCCGCCAGCTGCCCGGCTTTGGTGGATTGAATCGCCCTGAAATGGAGACCAGGAGGCAGGCGTCCGCCAGCACCCCGATAAGCAGAACAGCGGCCAGGATCAGCCCCACCAGCCAGCCGGCGGCCGGGTGCAGCCGGGCGGCCAGCTGTACCAGGGGAATCCCCGCCCCGGCGATAATCACCATAAAGACTACCGCCAGAAAAAGGCTCAGGTAAATGATGGGGCGCTTCATCGGGTGGTCTGGGTCGACACCTGAAGGTCAGACAAAGGTGCGCTCGGCTTTTTCTATGGATGCAGGGGAACCATCCCTGACGGATTCCACGAACGTAGAGAACTCTTCCAGCAGGCTGGCGATCTGATCGGTGGATTCGCGCTCCATGAAGGCCTTGCGCCACCTGGCCGCCCCGGGGAAGCCCTTCAGGTACCAGCTGAAGTGCTTCTTGGTGTAGTTCACCGCCGCCCTCTCGGACTTCCCGGCCCGCATGAGCTGGAAGTGGTCGCGGCACACCCGGGCGACATCAGAAAAGGTAACGGGCGCAGCGGGCCTGCCGTCGAGAAGATCATTGATCTGCCGGAAGATCCAGGGGCTGCCCAGGGCGCCCCGGGCCACCATGACGGCGTCGCAGCCGGTCTGATCGAACATGCGCAGGGCATCCCCGGCGTTGTGGATGTCGCCGTTGCCTATGACCGGGATGGTGACCCGCTCCTTCACCGCTTTTATCAGCGACCAGTCGGCCTGGCCGGTAAAGCCCTGCCGTGCAGTGCGGGGATGGAGGGCAATGGCCGCGCCGCCGGCCTCCTCGATTACCTCGGCGGCTTCTAAAGCCACGATGCTGCTCTTATCCCAACCGGAGCGCATTTTCACCGTTACGGGCAGGTGGGGCACTGCCTGGACGGTGGCCTGCACCGTCTCACGCATCAGGCCCAGGTCCCGCAGCATGGCCCCTCCCGCGCCTTTGCGGGTAACCTTGGGCACCGGGCAGCCGAAGTTCAGGTCGATAAGGTCGGGCTTAAACCGCCCGGCAAGGAGGGCGGCGGACCGGGCGATAGTCTCCGGCTCCTCGCCGAAGACCTGGATGCCGATGGGCCGCTCTTCGGGGGTGAACCGCACCAGGTCCAGCGTCCGGGCGCTCTCCCGAATCACCCCATTGGCGCTGACGAACTCGGTGTAGACCAGCCCCACCCCGTACCGGCGGCACAGGACACGGAAGGGGTGATCGGTGACCCCGGCCATGGGGGCCAGGAAGACGGGCGGGGCGATGTGGAGGGGGCCGATGTGCATATCGTTTTTTTTACCAGGCGTAAAGGTAATATAGCACGACTTGACGGGAAAGGGGGCAGAAAACTGGAGTTCCCCCGAAATATCAGGTGGAAGTGAGCGATATTCTTTAGGCTTGGGGCTTGGGGCTTGAGGCTGGCCTTGGCTGATAGCAGCGACTGGGTGATTTGTGGCTGAAAAGTGATGTCTGGGGCCAAGCACGACCCCGCCAACGCCCCGGAGGAACCCCTTCACTACCCACCAGCAACCCCGGCAAAACCCACCGGATACCCACGCAATGGCCAGCAAATGGCCAGCTCCTGCCGAGGGGAGCGATGAACCAATACTGCGGGCACGAAAAAAAAGTGCGCTACGGTCAGAAATCATTTCGTGGCCTCCTGAGCCGTCCAGTGGCCCCGCTCCATCCAGCGCTTGACGGTGGCCGGGGAGGGCGCAAAGGTCAAAGAGCGTAGAGCGAGGAGCGATTGGAGCCAGGGGCAGTAGCAGGCGAAGGCATCCTCCCGGATGTGCTGGGGGAAGCGAGCTGTTCTGGTCCGCGCTTTCGTCATGCCGGGAAGATAAGGAAAAGGGAAGAACTTGTCGTTCGCGTGGTGCGCGAGAATTAGTTTCAAGTTCCTCGTTTCAAGTTTCAAGTTCCTAGTTGTTGGGTGTCAGTGGTCAGGCCTCGGCGTCCTCGCTGCGCTACGGACAGGTAGCCTAGCCTCGACGTAGCCGTCT
>CAZULW010000163.1:0-3062 GCA_964621455.1 uncultured bacterium | reverse complement strand
TGGGAATCCTGTCGCCCACCTCGGCAATAAACTGCTTGCTGACCTTCGAATAGTCCCTGTCCATATACGGCTCGTAGACATCCGACAGGGCCGCAACTTCCACGTCGTCGTTGGCCATGAACATCGTCAGTAATTGGGTGCCGCGGTTGCCCACGCCGATAAAGCCCACGCGGATTTTATCATTGGCGCCCAGCACCGATCCCAAGGCCGGCGAGCCGATGGCGCCTACCCCCAAAGATATGCCGGCGGCGGCATAGGTCGATTTCCTGATGAACTCTCTGCGGGTTGTCTTGTTTGCCAGTTCTCCCTTTAAGTCCATGGTTATACCTCCTACAGCGAAAATTCCTTTTCGGCCGTTTCTTGGTTCTGGATACTGCAACAATACAGCGATGAAACGCATTATTCTTCCCTATGCCGAAGTAGTTCTCCTCTCAGCGCTCAATGTTGCTCTGTGGAATTTAATAAAATCACTTTCTGCATGTGCATTATGATTTATTTCATTATCAAGGAGTACAGGTCCGACTTAGCGGAAATCATCGCGTACTGAGAGTAGCGCCTCCCTTCACCAGGAAATTCAATCCGGGGCATTCGTTTACTACAATGGATACGGTCGCAGCGGCCCGAAAATATCGGCGCAACAAGATGAGATGAGACCTCTTGAAACCTATGGACTACTAGGAAATGTGAACAGTATCGCTTATCTTTAGATGATTAGTATCCTGGGGCCGGGCACAATGATTAGAAAAATGATAGATGAAAGCCCATACCTTCATAAGAAAGGGAAAAAGAATGCCCCTGCCAACTAAGACCATAGCCCAGGCTTTCGTCACGGGGTTGGCCATCTTCCTGGGCGGCTGCACTGCCGAGACAGTGATAACTCAAGCCCCATATGACGTGGTGGTCTACGGGGGCACATCCGGTGGTGTGGCTGCGACGGTAAGTACTGCTTATCAGCAGACAGATCCTGGAGTGGAACTGATCTGGCAGGCCTGGTTTATCTCGATGCGTAATGGCTGAGAATGGGGGCGATACAAAAAACTATTAGATATGACTCTGAATTAATTTATGCTATGGAGATGACACCACTTAAAAGATCAATTCGGCAAATCCGGTTCGCTCTGTCCCTCGCATTTTTGCTGGCCGTATTGCTGTCCTGTGCTCATAAAAGGGGCTGGGCTAAGCGAATCGTCTGGGATGAACTGGACTTTTCCAGTCTTCCAGGGCAAGATGAATATCCGGAGGCAGGAGCTATAATTTTGCTCGACGAAGTAAAAACAACAATTATCGAAAGTGGCGAGATAAATTACAGTGAATTGGAACGACATCGAATTGTAAAGATACTTAACACTCGCGGTCTACGATATGCGAACATTGCTGTTGCTTACAGTCCGCCAACTGAGGTCGTTCGCCTCCAGGCTCGCACCATTTCACCGGAAGGCAAAATTGCCATAATAAAGAAAGATGACATTTTTGATGTAAATCTCTACCCCGATTTCGTCTTTTATTCAGACCAACGAGCCAAATTATTCGCAGTACCGGCCGTAGAGAATGGGTCGGTTGTAGAGTACCGCTACCGAATGAGAATAAGGAACCCCACTTTCTGGCATTCCTGGATTTTTCAAGCAAGTGCTCCTACGCTTATATCTCGATTTACTCTGATTGCACCATCTGAATGGAATATAGATTATAGGGTTTACGGGATCGATCTGGAGCCGCGAGTCTCTAAAGTGCCGGGCGGAGATGAATCCACGTATATCTGGGAAGCCCGGGACGTACCCGCTCAGAAGTCGGAATTCGGGATGCCGCCTAGAAGTGAGCATATTGCCAGGTTGGCTATTGCTCCACCCGGAATTGAGACCTGGGAAAATGTAGCGGAATGGTTCCGCAAACTTGCAGAACCGCAGATAAAAGCGGGTAAAGGGGTGAAGGAACTCGCTTCTACTTTGACCAGAGGTGTGGAAAATGAGGAAGACAAACTGAGAATTATTTACGAGTGGGTCCGTGACAAAATTCGTTATGTTGCAGTAGATATTGGAATCGGTGGATACCAGCCACACCCTGCGGAGGAAGTTTTAGGGAAGCGATATGGCGACTGCAAGGATATGACCACGTTACTATGCTCGTTGGCGCGTGAAGCAGGATTAGAGGCGTACGAGGCAATTGTAAGCACCTGGCAACAAGGTATCCCCGATACAAGTCTACCTTCGCCATACCAGTTCAACCACGTTATTGCCTATTCTCCCTCAATAGGGGCCAGTGATGTATGGATGGATGCAACCGAAAAAGGTTGTCCTTTTGGCAAGTTGCCGTGGTACGATCAGGGCTTGCCCGTTTTGGTAGTGGGAAAGGAAGGGGAAGCGGAAATCGTTACGACCCCCCGCGTTTCTCCGGACAGCAACCGCGTACTTCTGGATTGGGAAGTAGACTTACAATCTACCGGTGCCGCGACAGTGCAAGGTACAACGTGCCTGTGGGGCGCTCTGGCCGCCGAACTGCGAGAAGACCTATACTATGGGTCGCCAGAGGCGCGCCAACGATGGCTGGAAACATACCTCGCTACGCGATGCTCTGGCGCCAAACTGGACTCATTCAAGATTACGGGGCTATATCCAGTATCCGATCCGTTGACAATCTCGTACACTTTTCATACGGCTAACTTTGCAATTCCCAGGGCAGAAGAAATGGTGTTTCATCCTGGTTCCATTCTGGCACCTGCCTTGCCGGACTACTTTCGCTCCCCGAAGCGCACGCACCCAATCAGATTCAACTTCGGCCTGCGAACCGAACTTAATCTGACGGTAAAGCTGCCCCTGGATTATCTGGTCAATACGCCAGACTCGTCCGATTCACTGGTCTCTTCATTTGGATCAGCCTACCGGTCCTGGTCTACGAGTGGTAATGTTTACCGCACTCATAAAAGCTACCGCCTGCTTGGGGAAGACATTGATCCACAATACTACGAACGTTTTCAGAGTTTTCTAGATAGCATTAGGGTAAGGGATTTGCGCGAAGTAGTTGTATCCAGGAAATAGCATGTTTACAGGAGAGTAAACCCCTGATGG
>CAZULW010000162.1:0-3180 GCA_964621455.1 uncultured bacterium | reverse complement strand
GTGGCTACGCCGAGGCCTGCCACTGCTACTGCTACTGCTACTGCCACTGTTTTCCACGGCCGCCCAGCCCAGGGTCCAGGCTGTCGTTAGCGATACCAGAATTATCGAGGGGCAAAGCTTTACCCTGGAGGTCCGCTCGGAGGATGGGGATATCCAGTCGGTCTCCCAGGAACTACTGGCCGCTTTCAGGATTCTTTCGGGCCCCTCGACATCCCGGAGCGTTCAAATTATAAACGGCGTGGTAACGTCCACTTCCAGCTGCTCCTGGACGCTGCTTCCCAGGAAGACGGGGAAGCAGGTCATTCCCAGCCTGGTGGTGAAAGTTGGCGGCACTACCCTGCACACGGCGCCGGTGAGTATCGAGGTGGTGCCAGCTGCAGCTGCATCCAGACCCGGCGGCAGGGACAGCGACCCTCCTATATACCTGGCAGCTGATGTGGATCGGAAGCAGGTCTATCGGGGCGAGCAAGTCACCGTTACCTGGACACTCTATACTCAACTGAACATATCGGGTTGGGAGATCGTGTCATTTCCCAACCTTACGGGCTTCTGGAACGAGGAGCTCTTTGCCCCCAATAAGTTGCAGCTGCGGGAGCGCGTTGTTAAGGGGCGCCGTTACTATATGGCCGTAGTTCGCAGGATGGCCCTCTTTCCTACACGATCCGGGGAACTGGAGGTTGATCCCCTCGTTCTGAAAATGGGAGTGCAGATTCGTGATCGGCGGCGGCTTGATCCCTTCTTTGATGACTTTTCCATCTTCACCCCGGGCAGGGTAGAACACCGTGTGGTGAGCTCGCCGGCGGTGATGGTGAAGGTTGCGCCCTCGCCAGCTGAGAGCCGTCCCCCTGACTATAATGGGGTAGTAGGGCGCTACTCCCTCTCCGGGAAGCTGGACCACCAGGAGGCGGCGCAGGACGAGGCGGTTACCCTCACCCTCACCATCAGCGGCGAGGGCAACTTCAAGACCTTGGAAGCACCGCCCATTGACTTCCCCAGCGGGCTGGAAGTGTTTGATCCCAAGGTCAGCAGCGAACCATCCCTGGGTGACATCATAGGCGGGACCAAGACGGTCGAGTACGTCATTATCCCCCGCCGGGTAGGTACCTTTACCGTCCCCCAGGTCCGGCTGCCATATTTCAATCCCGCCGTAAAGCGTTATGAAGTAAAAACCGCAGGACCTTTCACCTTGAATGTCCTGCCCAGGGAGGATGCCGGGGTGGCCTCGCTCGGTTATACCCGGCGGGAGGTGGCCCTGCTGGGGAAGGACATCCGCTTTGTGAAATCCGGACGTCCCCGCTGGCTGAGAACCGGCAAGGGCTGGTATACACCGGGTCTGTTTATTTTGAATATTGCGACGGTACTGCTTTTTGCAGCCCCTTGGGTGGGGCCCCGGGCCCGATTACTGGCCACGGCGGTGAAGCCTGGTTGGCGGGCGCGGCGAGCTCTCAGCGTTGCTATATCAACGATAGATGAGGCCCGGGGCGAGCCGGCTGAGATCTACGGCGAGCTGAGCCGGGCTGTAACCCAATATATGAATCACAAGCTGGGCAGGGATACGCCGGAATACACCATGGACGCGGTAAGGGAGATTCTCGCCGGTAAGGGCGTGGCCCCGGTTCACCAGGATGTCCTGGCCCGGATTCTGGAGATGGCTGCCGCCGCCCGCTTTGCTCCGGTTGAGGCCGGGGACGCCGAAGCCGACCGGCGTGCCCTGAAGGAAGTCCTCGGCGAGGTGGAGGCCCAGTGGTCCGCCTGAAGCACGCCGCCGCGGGTGCCCTGGTACTGGCCCTCGTCGGTATACTGACCGCAGGCTCTCCGGAGAAAGAGGTCTATCAGCGGGGCATGGACGCTTATGCCAATGAGCAGTGGTCGCTGGCCATCCAGGAGTTCGAGTCTATCCTCCGCAGCGGCTATGAAGCGGAGCTACTGCATTACAACCTGGGGAACGCCTACTACCGGGCCAGACACGTGGCAGGGGCGGTCTGGGCATACGAGAAAGCCCTGATTCTTAATCCCAACGACGTCGACGCCCGCTATAACCTGGCCTTGGCCAACCTGCGCGTCAAGGACCGCATCGAGCTGCCGGAGATTCCCTTTTACATTCGATTATATCGGGGGATACGGGAAAGCTTCACACCAGGCGAGTGGATGCGATGGGTTTCCATCGTACTGTTCTTGATGGGCCTGCTCTACGCCCTGAGCCGCTTTTTCCAGCGCCCCTGGCTGGGGTGGCTGGTGGTGCCGGGGACGGCCGCTGCCGCCATCCTTTTCATAATCGCGCTGGATAGTATTACCACTACCAGCCGGACCAGGGAGGGGGTCATCTACGGTGAGCAGGTGACGGTCACCAGTGCTCCGTCGCAGCGTGCAACACAGCTGTTTGAGCTCCATGAGGGACTCAAAGTGGCCATTGTGGAGCAGAGCGATGATTGGTACCAGATCGAGCTGCTCGACGGCAAGAGCGGCTGGCTCTCCGCCGACCAACTGCGGGCACTGTAGGGGGGCTGCATGCAGGGGCAAGCACCCACCCCTAATCCGGCTCGCCGTAGGCTACGCCGAGGCCCTCCCTCAGCGAGGGGGACTTCACGCCTGTCCCGCCAGAGGCGGGGAAGTGAATGGGGTGGGTGGCAGTTGGAACAGCCCGAAGCAATCATGAGGGAAAAGCGATAAATCGCCAAAAGACAACGCAGCAAGGAGGAGAAACTTCCCCAGTATGGCAGCCTCGCAGTCGCACAATGCGCTCCATCGCCCGCCAGTTGCGGAAACAGCCTACCGGATCGGAACATATGTTGTGGCAGGCCATTAGAAAGCGCCAGTTGGGCGGGCTCCGATTTCTCCGCCAGCATCCCATTGGCGCTGCCATCGTTGACTTTTACTGTCACGAAAAACGCCTGGCAGTGGAGGTGGATGGCGACATCCACGAAAACCGGGACGTCAAGGAACACGACCTGGCCCGGCAGGACCTGATGGAGATGTACGGCATCAGATTTTATCGTTGCACGGCCCAGGAGGTTGAACAGAACCTGGAAAAAGTCCTGGAGGGAATCCTCGAGGCAGCAGGTTGAGCACCCACCCCCAACCCCCTCCCTCAGCGAGGGAGGGGGCATCGCGAAGCGAAGGGGGTGGGTGGAACAGTGGGCCAAGTACCCTCCCGTCCCGCCGATGGCGGGGTTGGTGGGT
>CAZULW010000161.1:0-3208 GCA_964621455.1 uncultured bacterium | reverse complement strand
AGGTCACTGGTTCGAGTCCAGTAGCGTCCACACGATGTTTTTTATTTATATTTTGAGGAGTCAAACATCGGGTAGGTTGTATATTGGACATACCGATAATCTGAATCGCAGGATCACCGAACACAATACCGATAAGTCCGTTTCTACGAGGCATCGCGGGCCGTGGGAATTAGTTGGTAGAATGCCCTGTGAATCGCGGTCGGAAGCGATGAAACTTGAGGCCAAATTGAAGCGCATGAAGCGCTCAGACCGGGTTATTGCCTATCTACGCCGAAATAGTGCTCTAGTGTAGTCAGAGCGTCCCGACATAACATGTCGGGAAGGTCACTGGTTCGCCCCCGACCCTTAGCGTCGGGGATTGGTCCCGCCAACGGCGGGAAGTCCAGTAGCGTCCACTCTCTCCCCGTTAGAAATGGCGGGGATTTTTTATCTCCAGTTAAGGGCCTTAAAAGCCCTAAAAGACACAGATGTGTCGCAAAGGGTGTCAAAGCTGATCCAGGTAACGACGAGCCATCTTAAGTTACCTCCAGTCTATACATCGCCCGCCTGCTTGTCCCCGACGCTTTGGGTCGGGGGGTAACGCTGGATTTCAGTAAGTCAATCAAGATAGTGCCGCTGAAGTAGGTCTCTCCAGCTCACCTCGGCACGCCTGTACTCAAAATAACTATGATCTGCACTTCGGAGGCGTCGGGTCTCCCCAGGAGCAGTGCATTTATCTGGACTCATGATCCAGGCCGGTATGAAAATGATAGCTGGTGAATAGAGGTTCGCCCGTCATTGTGGATAACCACAACATATACATTGCGCTTGGTATCCATTTCTTATAAAAAGTTCCCCCGTTTTTACTCAGAAAACAGCCTTCTCCACTTGTCCGAATGGATCCCTGCGGGATCAGTCTACATATCTCTCGTTAAGTCAATAGGTTAGAAACTCAAGCATCTGATTTTCGGGGGAAGTCCTGGTAGGTGTCAGCAGGATGGGGGAGTGGTAACCGGCCAGTATCCAGGGGAAAATGCTAAGCTTTGCATTTGTCTGGCAGAAGGGGGATAAATGAAAGCGCCCCAAGGTTAGAGGTTCTGGGACGTTTTCTTAACGGGAAATCGGGTACCGGGGGTAGGGAGACCCCCCTAAAACCCTTCCACATCCACGGCCTCCAGCTGTTAAGTTTGTGACCACAGCAATGAGCTGGGTATCACTCCTGAATAACGATTGAGGTAAGAACATGCATAAAAAACCACCTAGCAATCTTCGTATTTCCATCACGGTGGGAGCAGTGCTGATAGGGCTCCTGGCGGGCGCGTGCGCTACCGCACCGGCTATTAAGGTCGAGCGTGGCGAGGCCGAACAGCAAGCCAGCGCACCGGCCATCCAGATCGTCCGCAACGACGCCGAACAGAAGGTGGACGTCCTGGTTGACGGCCAGCCGTTCACCTCCTACCTCTATTCGGACAAGATCAGCGTTCTCAAAAAGCCGGTAATCTACCCGATCCTGAGCCCACAGGGTAATGACGTAACCCGCGGCTACCCCCTGCAAAAGCGGGCCGGGGAGCGGGCGGACCATCCCCATCACATCGGGCTGTGGCTCAATTACGGGGATGTGAACGGCTTCGACTTCTGGAACAATTCCGACGCGATCACGGGAGACCGCGTCAGCCGTATGGGCACCATCTACCATAGGGCCATCAAGAATATCGATAATGAAAAAGCCACCCTGGAAGTGAGCTGCGAATGGGTCGATGGGCAGGGGAACGTCCAGCTCACCGAAGAGACCAGGTTTGTCTTCCACGCCGGTCCCGTCAGCCGGGCCATAGACCGCATCACTACCCTGACCGCCATCAGCGGCCCGGTGGCCTTCACCGACAACAAGGAAGGGATGGTGGCCATCCGGGTGACCCGGGCCCTGGAGCATCCCACCAAAAGACCCATTACAGTGACCGACAGCGAGGGGCTGGCCATGGAAGTACCCGTAATGGACAACACCGGGGTAACGGGTGAGTATCTTACCAGCGAAGGGGCCCGCGGCGCCGAGGCCTGGGGGACCCGTGCCCGCTGGGTCATGCTCACCGGCGTGGTCAAAGATGAACCGGTCACGCTGGCCATCCTGGACCATCCGAAAAACGTGGGCTATCCCACCTATTGGCACGCCAGGGACTACGGCCTGTTTGCCGCCAATCCCCTGGGTCAGAAAGTCTTCAGCGAGGGGAAAGAGGAACTGAACTTCGCCTTGGGCGACGGCGAGTCTACCACCTTCCGCTACCGCCTGGCACTCTATTCGGGCAAGGTCAGCCCGGAAGACATGGAAAGCAGGTACCAGGCCTTTATTGCCGACGTCCAGTAGGAGAAAAACCGCGTCGGCGATTTAAGGGAAAAGCCCGCAGCATATGAGAAGGCCCCGGGGGGGTCCTGGGGCCTTTTGCGGAATGGATGTATTGCTGGCCGCTATGAGCTTGGTAGCTACAGCCGCTTCTCCGCTGCCCCCCAAGGAAGGGCATCTGAGAGCTCCCCAGCGGCCGCTTCCGTATTCGGTATAGCTGCAAACTCAAGGCACTGTTGCCCGGTCTAACAAGGTAATATAGCATCTGGCCGTCAGAATGCGTAGATTATTAGTATGGGATGATATGAGAAACTCCTGGTTCAGATACTCCAGGGAGCTTCGGATGCAAATATTGCGTTCAGCGATTTGCGCAACCTACTCAAGCACCTGGGATTTGAGGAACGCATACAAGGAAGTCATCACCTCTTCAGGAAAACCGGTGTGGAGGAAAAATAAACTTGTAAAAAGCCGGGGGTAAGGCTAAAGTATATCAGGTACGGCAGGTTCGGAAGGTCATTCTGAAATATAACCTGGGAGCAGCTGATTAAATGGATAAATATGAGATCATCATTTATTGGAGTGAGGAAGACGATGTCTTTGTGGCTGAGGTTCCGGAGCTGCCTGGTTGCTTTGCACACGGAAAAACCCACGATGAGGCGCTGGCCCATACGAAAGACGCTATGCAGCTGTGGATCGATACGGCCACGGAATTTGGTGACCCGATTCCCAAGCCCAGGGGACGGCGGCTGATTTTCGCCTGATATTTTACACCCTCCACCTTGTCCCGCCACCATGCATGCACTAAAGCTTTCTATTTTCACGAAATAAGCTCCGAAGCGACCTTTTTACGAAGATATAAATATCTTCGCTTAATCGAAGAAACCCCTCTAAAGA
>CAZULW010000160.1:0-3274 GCA_964621455.1 uncultured bacterium | reverse complement strand
ACTTAAACAACTAGAAGGAGTTAACATTTAGTGGCTCTTTTGGGACTTTACCCTATTTTTATAATACCTTTCAATTAGTAGTCTCAGACGGGGGACACGTAAAACCCCCTCTACCATAGTAGAAGACTGCGCCTCCCCTGTTGGGGCTATCCTTCGCTGGGCCAGTAGAACTGGCAAGCGATATCATACAAGTTCTGTCGCCAACCAAGGGAGGATCTATCATGAAATCTACCATCATCAAAGCCTGCCTGCTCACATTTGCCGGGCTGTTCATAGGCTGCGCCGCTAAGCAAGCGGCAGCACCGCCAGCGGCTCCAGCGCCCGAACCTGCAGCCGCGGTCCCATCCGTGGACGTGCGGTTGGGCAGGGTGATAGCGATTAATCACAATACCTTCAACCTGAAAAACTATGCGGACACCGAACGCTACGAAAACCAGGTTGCCAAAGTGATCAATCCTATTTGGCAACGCCATATGCCGGGTATACAGTGGCTGGTCATAAAGGGGGATCGGGGTGTCAATAAAGGTAAATATACAAATCTAGGGAATATTGACACGTTTGAACGACGCAACTATTATTGGCCCGTACCCGACGCCGATGAGTACCCGGTATGGGCTGCCGCCCTGGAGCTTCTTCAGGCCGAAATACAGAGTGCGAATCCGGACACCTTCGAGCTCATCGAAGACACTGTCCGGGTTTACACTGACTATGTCCTGGTCGGCAGCGATCAGGTGGCCGAGATGCCCCTGGTGGGTCTGCTGGGCATTCATGAGATCAAGGTCATAGAGGGCATGGGGGAGGCGTTTGAAACCTTCATCACGACAAAGTACTACCCGGCGACCCAGGGTCGGATACCCGGTGTCGATTTGTTTGTTTACAAGGGTGATCGCGGCGCCGACATCGGTGGTTATATTCTCGTGTATGCTTTCGACTCGGTAGATCGAAGGGACAGCTACGTGCCAACACCTGGTACTCCCTCAGCCGCCTTGACAGAGGCCATAGAAGCCGCACCTCTACCTGAGGGTCTGGAAGACGAGTACAATGCGTTTTTCGAATCCGCCGAATACACCGACTGGGTGATTATCAAGTAAGAATAGTAAACTCCGCCAACACCTCACCGGCGGGCTGCAGGCCTGCCGGTGAGGCACTTTTATTATCGGACTGTCCTCGTTTCCAGGCAAGCTCATCATTCTATCCCCTTGTATACCGGGGGCATAGTAAGCTACCACCTGCGCATCAACGACTATATCGACCTGGGCCGGGAGGAGCTGCGTGAGGCGTACATGGAGAGCTTCGGGCGGATTATGGGGGCGTAGGGAATTAGTCAGGAGAGCTATATGTTTGACCGCATCCTTAAACGAATGCGGGAGAAAGTCCGGACACGGCAATATGTGATGACCTTACACGCTGAAGAAGAAATGGATGACGATGGTTTGTCCATTTTTGATATTGAGCAGGGTATCCTTACCGGCAAGATTATCGAACGCCAAAAAGACCGTGTCACAGAAGAATGGACATACCTTATTGAAGGGCAAACAATTGCTGGCGACCGAATTGTTATAGTTGTAAAATTAAGTATGACTGGCAAGTTGGTTATCATTACCTTATATCTGGTGTAAATGAAGGATGAAAGCCAATGATTTGTGATATTTGTGGACAGGAAGGTGCTCGCGTTCGCCACGTGACACGCAGTTACGGCAAAGGTGAAGACTTGCTCGTAATTGAGAATGTCCCCATCATCAGTTGTCCTCATTGTGGAGAGAGTTTCCTCACCGCTGAAACCTTACACGAGATTGAGCGCATCAAACTGCACCGGCAGAATCTGGCCACAGAACGTTCTGTGCCGGTTGCGGATTTTGCATAGCCCAATACCTTCCCCTTTCGTGAGCAGGCGGCCATTCCACAGCGACCGCCTGCAGTTTGGCGACCTCATCAACCTGGGCCGGGAGGAGCTGCGCGCCGCCTATATGGAGAGCTTCGGGCGGATCATGGGGGCGTAAGGACCTCACCGGTCCGGTCCTCTCGTTAAAGTGAAATCGCCCCCTTTCGAAATTCAGATTTACCAATCAGAGCGTTGATCAAAACCGGCGTTCCTTCCCTGGCCGCCGCCTTGGCCGAGGCTAACGTCCCCGTTATCACTTCGCGCCGATCCAGCAGAAAGCCCCGCTGGGCAGATGCACCTTATAACGCCAGTTTTAACTGGGACGTATTTGAAAAGAACTGACATTTTAGGTATATTCGCAGCATGATTGACGAACAGGAAACGAGGCGAGACGATTTAATGATCGAAAACAGGAGTTAGTTAGATGCAACGTCACTTCACGCTTGAATATTGGATCGACGAGGGATGGTACGTCGGAAAATTGCAGGAGGTCCCGGGTGTATTCAGTCAGGGTGAGTCACTCGACGAATTAGAAAAAAATATTAAGGAAGCGTACCAGCTTATGATGGAGGAGGGAGAATCGAGAGACCACCCAGAGGCGAAAACTAAGGATATTGCGGTGGATATGGTGTGAAGCGGGGAAATTTCATCAGGGAGCTTGTCAATGCAGGTTGTTACTTGAATCGTCATGGTAAAAAACACGACATATATGCTAATCCAAGGAATGGAAGGCAAGCTCCCGTACCACGTCATTCTGAGATCAAAGAAAGCCTTTGCGATCTTATCAGAAAGCAGTTGGGGATCTGATACGACCCTGCTAACATGCTTGTAATAGCCGCCCAGTAAGTCATACCCGCCAAGTCCGCTGCGCCGTTAAATTCACCCCCATGTTTTCCCGACCTGCCGCTGCCTATGGCTAATCCCTTGCGCCGCCTCTATGACTGGGTCCTGCACTGGGCGGAGACCCCCTACGGGACGCCGGCCCTGCTAATCCTGGCCTTCGCCGAGTCGTCCTTTTTCCCTGTCCCGCCGGACGTGCTGCTCATCGCCCTGGCGGTATCCATGCCATCCCGGGCCTTCTGGTATGCCCTGCTGTGCGCGGTCGGGTCTATCTGCGGGGCCTATCTGGGCTACGGCATCGGCTATTTCGGCTGGGAGGCCATCGGCCGGCCCTTGGTGGAGTTCTACCACGGCCAGGAGACCATGGACTGGGTCCGCCTGCAGTACGAGACCTACGGCTTCTGGGGCGTGTTCGTGGCCGCCCTGACGCCCATACCCTACAAGGTCTTCACCATCGCCTCCGGGGTGTTCGGCTTCGACCTGGGCACCTTCACCTTGGCCTCCATCCTGGGCCGGGGGCTGCGGTTCTTCGCCGTGGGCACACTGATCTAC
>CAZULW010000159.1:0-3328 GCA_964621455.1 uncultured bacterium | reverse complement strand
TGGAGCAGGTCCGCAAGATGCAGGCCGCAGGCCAGATCAACATAGCCGATATCCTCAGCGGGGAGATGGTGGAGTAGGCGGCTGCAACTTCTCGCTCAACAATTCAACAGGCCGGGTGATTATCCCGTCTCGTTTTTTTAGGTAATTACATTTTACGAATGGTAGGGGCAACCCGCTGAGTCGCCCCTACAAGTTCGGCTATCCCCTTCCCTCCTCCAGCGCCGCCGCCAGCCCCCGCCTGCGGCGGGACAAGCGCGCTACCGGCACCCGGAACGGCGAGCAGCTCACGTAAACCAGCTCCAAAAAGCGACCTGTCACCCTGTGTCCGTCGGCTGACGGATCGAAGGGTAACGCCTGTTCAGGAAATCGTCATGCTTCGACGGAGCTCAGCACGACGATGCCGCATGAGACTTGGACGGAGCTATGCCGCCTGTCTCTCTTCCAGCACCGCCTGCGCCGCCGCCAGACGGGCCACCGGCACCCGGAATGGTGAGCAGCTCACGTAGTCCAGGCCTACCTTGTGGAAGAAGTGAACCGAGTCGGGATCACCGCCGTGCTCCCCGCAGACGCCCATCTTGAGCTCCGGTTTCACTCCGCGTCCCTTTTCGACGGCTATCCGTACCAGCTCGCCGATACCGGTTAGGTCAATGCTCTGGAAGGGATCTTCAGGGTAAATGCCCACGTCCACGTAGTGGGGCAGGAATGAGCCGGAATCGTCGCGGGAGAAGCCGCACCCCATCTGGGTGAGGTCGTTGGTGCCGAAGCTGAAGAAGTCGGCCACCTCAGCGATCTCATCGGCGGTCACCGCGCCGCGGGGCACCTCGATCATGGTGCCGATGGCGAGGTGGGGTATCTCGCCAATGGATTGCCGGACCTCCTCGTAGACCTTCTCGATGATCTCCCGCTGGTGGACAAGTTCCTTGAAATGCCCCACCAGCGGGACCATGATCTCCGGGCGGGCGTCCTTGCCCTCCTTAATCAGCTCGGCAGCGGCCTCCAGGATGGCCCGGGCCTGCATCTCGGTGATCTCCGGATAGCTGATGCCCAGCCGGCAGCCGCGGTGCCCCAGCATGGGGTTGAACTCATCCAGGGCCTCCACCCGGGCCCGGATTTCCTCCGGAGTGCGCCCCATCTCCCCGGCCAGGTTGGCTTGCTGATCTTTCTCGTGGGGCACGAACTCGTGCAGGGGCGGGTCCAGCAGGCGGATGGTCACCGGTAGGCCCTCCATGGCCAGCAGGATGCCGCGGAAGTCGCCCTTCTGAAATGGGAGTAGCTGCATGATAGCCTTGCGCCTTTGCTCGGCGTTATCCGCCAGGATCATCTGGCGTACGTATTTAATGCGCTCGGGCTCGAAGAACATGTGTTCGGTGCGGGTCAGGCCGATCCCTTCGGCCCCGAGACGCCGGGCCTGTTCTGCATCCCCCGGGCTGTCGGCGTTGGCCCTCACGCCCAGAGTGCGGACCTCATCACACCACTCCAGGAAGGTTTTGAGGTTCTCGTTTTTAACCGGATCAGTAGCAATCAGGGGCAGCTCTCCCTGGTAGACCAGCCCCTTGGTACCGTTGAGGGTGAGGACGTCGCCTTCACGAAGAACGGTGCCGTCCACCCGGACTTCACCCCGGTCCATGTTGATCTCAAGGGCAGAGCAGCCGACGATGCAGCACTTGCCCCAGCCGCGGGCCACCAGGGCGGCGTGGCTGGTCATGCCGCCCCGTGAGGTGAGGATCGCCTCGGCGGCGTGCATACCGTGCACATCCTCGGGGCTGGTCTCTGCGCGTACCAGAATAACCTTTTCGCCTTCTTTGGCTTGTGCCTCGGCCCGGTCGGGGGTAAGGACGATCTTGCCGACAGCACCGCCGGGACCGGCCGGCAGGCCCTTGGCCAGGGGCCGGTGCGAGCGCTCCTCCAACGGGTCCACCATGGGGTGCAGCAGCTCGTCCAGCTGGGAGGGCTTCACCCGCTGGATGGCCGTGGTTTTGTCGATCAGCCCATCCTGGCACATTTCCACCGCCATGCGCAGAGCCGCCATCCCGTTCCGCTTACCGGTCCGGGTCTGGAGCATGTAGAGCTTTTTATCCTCAATGGTGAACTCGAGGTCCTGCATATCGGTGTAATGGTCTTCCAGTGTATCCCGGTAGCCTGCCAGTTCCTGGTATAGTTGAGGCGTGAGCTTCTCCAGGGATGGCAGGGTGTTGCCTTCGTTGCGGCTGGCTTCGTTAAGGGGGTTGGGGGTGCGGGTGCCGGCCACTACGTCCTCGCCCTGGGCGTTGGGCAGCCACTCGCCGAAGAAGGCATCCTCACCGGTGGCTGGGTTGCGGGTAAAGCCTACCCCGGTGGCGGAGTTTTCGCCCAGGTTGCCGTAGACCATAGCCTGGACGTTGACGGCCGTGCCCCAGTCATCAGGGATGCCCTCGATCCGGCGGTAGGAGACGGCGCGCTTGCCGTCCCACGAAGCGAACACTGCCCCGATGCCGCCCCAGAGCTGCTCCATGGGATCGTCTGGGAAGATCTCCCCCAGGACCTCCTTGATCCTGGTTTTATAGGCATCGGTAAGCTGCTGCAGATCGGCAACTGTGAGCTGATAGTCGAAGTTGTATCCCTGCCTCTTTTTCACGTCTTCAAGCAGCCGGTCCAGCTGCTGGCGAATGCCCTGGCCCTCGGGCGGGCTGATCCCGGCCGCTTTTTCCATGACCACATCGCTGTACATGGTGATAAGCCGCCGGTAGCAGTCCCAGGTAAAGCGCTCGTTATCAGTGCGGGCGGCCAGTCCCGGCAGGGTCTTTGAAGTGAGCCCGATATTAAGCACGGATTCCATCATACCGGGCATGGAAGCGCGGGCACCGGACCTGACAGAAACCAGCAGGGGATCTTTCGGGTCGCCGAAGCGCCGCCCCATTAGCTCCTCAGTGCGCTTAATGGCGGCGTCAACCTCTGCCCGCAGAGTGGCTGGATAGGCTCGATCGTGCGCGTTGAAATAAGTGCAGACTTCGGTTGTGATCGTAAAACCGGCCGGTACCGGCAGGCCGATGCTGGCCATCTCGGCCAGGTTGGCCCCCTTGCCCCCCAGCAGCTCTCTCATTTCAGCGGAACCTTCGGCCTTGCCATCGCCGAAGGCGAATATGTATTTGCTCATAGTCTATAACTCCCTTTAAAAATACCCGCAAACTTAGGCAGTAATCAGGGTGCCAGCAAAGCATGGCGGAATAAACCGGCCAAAACCTTGGACTTTCATTATTTGATCCCGTTATTTTTCAAACCGAAGTGGTATTAAACAAGGGTAAAGTCCCAAAAGAGCCACTAAATGTTAACTCCTTCTAGTTGTTTAAGT
>CAZULW010000158.1:0-3373 GCA_964621455.1 uncultured bacterium | reverse complement strand
CTGCCGCAGGTCTATCCTGCGCTGCTTGACGTACTTATGGAGCATCCCGATGCCTACGTTGGCACAGCCGTTCTCCAGGGGAAAGATCCAGAAGTAGCCGGGGATGACCTCGTCCACGTAGTGCAGCTCGATCTGGTCGGTGAGGCCGCCGACGTTCCGGTAATATTGCCGCAGCGCCACCACCCTGTGGCGGGGATCGTGCTGGTAAAGGCCGGTCTTGCGGGCAACCAGGGAGTTGTAGCCGTCAGCGCCCAGGACGATACGGCCGCGGTGCTCCACCTCCTCACCGCCTGCCTGGCCGTGCCCGGCAGGGTCGGGATTTCCCTGCCGCCCGCGCACACCGCAGACGAATCCGGCCTCATGCACCAGGTCGGTGACGCTGAAGCCCTCCCGGCAGGTATCCGCTGCCTGCCTGGCTTCCTCAAAGAGAAAGCGGTCGAAGTTCCGGCGGCGGATGACGAAGCCTTCCGGGACCTGGTTGAGACTGCTCTGCCGCAGGTCGATCACCAGCTCGGTGTGTTTGGGGCTGGTGAAGATAATGCGGGAGATGGCGGCCCCGGGCAGCTGGCGGACACCGTCGAGCAGGTCCAGCTCCCGCAGGATGGCCACCGACTTGCCCGAAAGGGCGTCGCCGCAGACCTTGTCGCGGGGGAAGGTAGCCTTGTCCAGCAGCAGGGTCCGCAGGCCGTGGCGCCGGGCATACAGGGCCGCCGCCGCCCCGGAGGGTCCGCCCCCGACAATTATCAGATCGTAAGTCATGGTTGAATTTAACGGGAGATATTCCCGGGGGCTAGCCTATGGCGGCTGGCAGCTTGGGACTAGGGGCTTGGGACTTGGGGCTTGAGACTGGGGACTTGTGACTGGTGACTAGTGATTGGTGACTGGTGATTATCCGTTGTCAGTGGTCAGTTGTCCGTTGCTGGGTGCTCGCCCGGAGTTAAGCCGAATGGTTACTGCCCATATGTCGTACTGAGCTCCGTCGAAGTACGACACTGAGAAGTGTCATGCTGAGCCTGTCGAAGCATGAGCCTAGTCCAGAGCAAGCCGAAGGGCTGCCGTTCAGGCATACAGCAGCCGGCCCTTAGGCTCCGGGATCGGTCGTCCCAGTTCCCTGGCCGTTTCGATCCACTCGCGAATGATGACTTCCACGTTTTCCAAGGCTTCTTTGTAGGTTGCGCCATCGGCCATGCACCCCGGCAGTTCGGGAACCTCCGCAATGAAGGCTTGGTCATCTACGCTCCAGTAAATGATGATTTCGTATTTACTCATCGTCCATGGCTCCTAATTTGTATTTGGTCATAATACTCCTGACCTGCTTGACTTGATAGGGCTTGGCCTGATTTCCCTTTGGCTGAATGTTAATGATTTCCTCTACGTGATCCTTTGTGAAAATATGATGGCTTCCTCGAATTCGTTCGTCAAATCCGAGACGCTTCAATAACCACCGCAAATCATTGAATTTAACATTTCGATCCGCGGTACCTCTTAGAACCTGATGGTATAACTTTTCGTATCTTACCATAGGCACAATCTATAATGCAATGCGAATAAACCCCAACGGCTTATTGATCTGAGACATCCGCCTTGTTTGATAGCTGGGGATTGTTTTATTAGTGATTGTCTGTTGTCCATTGTCCGTAGTCAGTTGCTGAGTGCTCGCCCCATCAGCGCTCTAGCACGACATTTTGGGTGCCGACAAATTCGGTTTCCAACTCCGGCTCACCCTCTTCCGTCAGCAGCTCAATGACCTCCCGCAGGTTGCGGTTTAGCTCATCAAGGGTTTCCCCCTGAGAATGCGCGCCCGGAAAACCGGGGACATAGCCTACATACAGGCCTGTATCTTTGTCGAGTTCAACGACCGCCGTATACGTTTTCATTGACTGCCTCACTCCTTATGACGGCCTGTGATTGAAGTTAGTTAAAAGATCGTATGCGATGCAGCAGTGCTCCTAAGATAGGAGCCTCGTCTGCCACCCCCCTTGTTCGGGAACCTCCGCGACGAAGGCCTGGTCGTCTTCACTCCAGTAGATGATGATTTGGTATTTAATTACTTCATTCTCCCCCGCCAGATCATCGCCTTCTCAAACCGGTTCTCGGTGCCGGCCAGCAGGCGCGCCAGGTTGCTGCGGTGGGTGAACCAGATGAAGGCCACGATGAGCAGGCTGAAGTACCCCAGGCTGGAGTTCAACGTACCGTCGCGCAGGTAGGTGACCAGGGGAAACAGGGTCACCGCCGTCACCGACCCCAGGCTGACGTAGCCGGTGGCCACCAGCAGCAGTACCAACACCGCCAGCCCCAACAGGAGTGCCAGGGGAAACAGGTGCAGGATCATGCCCCCCAGGGTGCCCACGCCCTTGCCGCCCCTGAAGCCGGCGAAGATGGTGAAGGTGTGGCCCAGCACGACCGCAGCCCCGCAGAGGATCGCCGCGAGGTGGGGATCGCTGAATGGCAGGTCACCGAGGGCTGCCCCGAAATTCCAGCCGGAGATCACCGCGGCGGCGAACCAGCCCTTGAAAATGTCCACCAGCACCACCACCAGGGCCGGCTTCCAGCCCAGCACCCGGAAGGCATTGGTGGCCCCGGCGTTGCCGCTGCCGTAGTCCCGGATGTCAATGCCCCGGATGATCCGCCCCACGATGATGCTGGTGGGGACGCTCCCCGCCAGGTAGCTCAACAGCAGCAGCGCGAGCAGGAGGATCATGCCAGTCCGGTCCCGAAGGGATCCATTTGGACAGGCTGGAGTGCCAGAATCAGGGAGCCGGGACCGGCGTGGACCTGGACCCGCTGGCCGGTGTTGTCCAGGATAGACATGAGGGTGAAGCTGAGGTTGGTGCCGGTATCCCCGTCGGGCACGGGGAAGACGTTGATCCGGTTTAGGTGGTCCTGGCGGGAGAGGACCCGGCGGACTCCGGCCGCCAGCGCGCGGTGCAGCCGGATTCCATCGAGATAGGTGATCTTACTGTGAGACATAAGTGAGACGTGAAGACGCGCTCAAGCATAAGCACACCGGGCGGTGAAGTCAACCACAATCTGGTGACTAGTGACTTGTGACTGGTGATTGGTGGTCCGTGGTCAGTTGTTGAATGCTGATCGCTGACCGCTGATGGCTGACTGCCAATTGCCTACTGCCTACTGCTTACTACTCCAGCGCGATACGAATGCTCAATGGACTTCCGCCTGTTAACCGTTAAATTTGCTCCATGCGCTCCCTGATCCTCATCCTGTTGGCCGCCGGCCTGCTCTCCGCGCAGGAGACCCAGACCGAACCGGACACCACAGACGCCCGCTCCAACGCCTACATCCACGAGGACTGGTCGTATTTTGCCGAGCGGCTGCGCAACGAGTTCCTGGCCCTGGGCGAGCGGAAGTACCG
>CAZULW010000157.1:0-3408 GCA_964621455.1 uncultured bacterium | reverse complement strand
AGAAGATCGCCGAGGGCATCCGGGGTCTGGTGCTGGACGTGAAGTGGGGCAGCGGAGCCTTCATGACCAGCGTGGATGAGGCCAGGGTTCTGGCCCGGGCTCTCAAGGAGACGGGGGCGGCCTTCGGGGTGGACACGGTGACCCGCATTACCGATATGAACCAGCCGCTGGGCACTGCGTCTGGCGTCTGGTGTGAGGTGCAGGAGAGCCTGGAGGTGCTGGAAGGAGGTGGGCCGTCAGACGTGGCAGCGCTGAGCAAGACCCTTTCTGTGGATATCCTGCGGCTGGCCCTGGCCGTACCCGGCCCTACGAGGAGGCCGGGCAGCGATAGCCCCGATCAGGTTGTGGAGGAGGCCCTTACCTCAGGCCGCGCCCGGGAGAAGTTCGACCAAATGGTAGCGGCCCAGGGCGGTGACGTGAAGGCCCTCTCCTACCCGAACATGCACAGACCGGCGGTGACAATTCCCCTCAAGGCCCCCCGCAGCGGCTATCTTGCCGCCGTGGATACCTACGCCTGCGGCATGTCGCTGATCACCGCCGGGGCGGGACGCGTGCAGCAGAAAGATGGACTAGACCCCTCCGCCGGGTTTATCCTGGAGGTGAAGATCGGCGACCAGGTTCAGGCGGGAGACGAGATCGGCCGCTGCTTTGGCGCGGATGAGGGAAAAGTGGAGGCCGCCGCCGGGGAGCTGGTAGAGACGATGAGCTGGGGGGAGAAGAAGACGGAGCCCTGGCCCCTGATACTAGAGTAGAATCCTACCTCGCTGGATCCTCACAATAACCAGGAACCATTAGAGCCAATATCCTGCCAGCAATATTAGCTGCTGGTTCCTGAGGTCAAATCTTTTATCAAAGATGGGTTTGTTGCCGCGTTGGTAGCGAAAATCAAAATGAGATGGGACACCCGCACTGCCGCTCCTGCCGCAGGCTATGGTCAAGCCGGACCCCGCATCCTGCGGGATACAATCCATTCGTCAACGGCCGGACAGGTCCGTCATTGGCCGGATAAATGTGTCGGCGGGCCTCGGCGCAGCCCCGAAGAAATCGGGACGAGCCTTCAATCTTGGTCAGCGCAGCAGAGCGTAGACGGCTCCGTCCCGCCCTCAGTCCCGTCCTAAATCCCGCCATCGGCGGGGCTAGAGGCGGGGAGCCACGTAAAAGCCCTGGAAGGCTCCGGGGCTTTTATCCAGCATCAAGCCCCGCCGCTGGCGGGATTCCATCCAGTATCGAGTATCGAGGTTACTTCAGCAGCACCAGCTTGATTCTCTCGCCGACGGCAGGGGGTAAGACACTCGGTAATCAGGCAGAAAATACCTCCCGGAGAGCGATTACTGAACCTTGTAATTGCAAAATATATCGCTTACTTTTAGAGCTCAATTGACCAGCATATTCTGAAAACGCCAGGCGGTTCAGCCGCTTTTGCGCGTTACAAAACCAGGTGAGAGGGCTATCATGGAAAAGCATACCTCAGGTAAAACAGGTCGCGAGGTTTCGCGGCGGGACTTCATCAAGACATCAGCGGCGGTATCGTTGGCGGCGGTGCTACCGGGGGCCGGCAGCGTGCTTGCCGCCGGGTCGGACCGGCTGAAAATCGGCCTGGTCGGCTGCGGCGGCCGCGGCACCGGGGCCGTGAAGGACTGTGTTGCCTCTTCGGAAGGCATCGAGCTGGTGGCCATGGGCGACCTCTTCAAGGACCAGCTGGAAGCGTCTTATACCAAGCTGGCCGATGCCCTGCCCAAAGAGAGCCTGAATGTCAGGAACGGCAATAAATTTGTGGGCTTTGACGCCTACAAGAAGGTCATCGAAAGCGGCATCGATATCGTTCTGTTGGCTACGCCTCCCGGGTATCGTCCGGAACATGTCGCCCACGCCGTCAAATCGGGCGTGCACGTGTTTATGGAAAAGCCGGTGGCGGTGGACCCGGTAGGAGCGCGGTCGGTGATCGCATCATCGGAGCTGGCGGGGAAGAAAGGTCTGGCCATGGTGGCGGGCACACAATACCGCCATCACCAGCCCTATCTGGAGATTGTCCAACGGATTCGGGATGGCCAGATCGGCGAGATTATCGGCGGCCAGAGTTACTCCAACCGAGGCTGGCCCGGCGATTGGGGTGAAAAAGCCCTGCGTTTTCTGAATGAGCGGAAAGCCGGTCAAATCTCCGAAATGGAATACCAATGCCGCAACTGGTACCACTTCGATTGGACCTCCGGCGACTTCATCGTCGAACAGGCCATTCATCAGCTGGACGCCATGAACTGGATGGTGGGCGCCAACCCGGTGAAAGTCCTGGGCATGGGCGGCCGGCAAGCCAGGGTCGAAACGGAGTTCGGCAACGTGTACGACCATTTTGCCGTGGAATATGAGTACCCTGACGGTCAGCGGCTGGCCCACATGTGCCGTCAGATGGAGAGTGTGAGTGTCAGGATTTCCATCAGGATCACCGGTACCAGGGGTACGGCCTATGCGAGTGGCAATATAGCGCAGATTACCGGAGACAAGCCCTGGGAGTACGAGGGAGAGGCTCCCCATCCCCAGGTGACCGAACACGCGGACCTCATCAAAAGCATCCGGTCGGGCAAACCCCTGAACGAAGGCCGGCGCATCGCGGAAACCAGCCTGGTGGCCATCACGGGACGGATGAGCGCCTATACCGGTCGGGAGCTGTCGTGGGATTGGGCGATGAAGGGTTCGGAGCTGGACCTGCGGCCGCCGAAGTACGAGTTCGGCGATGCCCCTGCCCGCGAGATTGCAATTCCCGGTAAGACGCAGCTGGTTTAAAAGGCATCAGCCATTCTGTCAAGAATTTTGACGGGATTAACAGGATTAACTGGATAAGAATCTGTATATAAGTAGAAATGAATAGATAGTATATCAAGAAAATGATACTTAATTATTGAAGGTCGGAATTATTAAATATAAAGAGTTGACTGAAAAAATAATTGGCTGTGCCTATCAGGTATACAATAAGATGGGATATGGCTTTTTGGAATCTGTTTATGAAAAGTGTCTGCTTATCGAACTACGAAAGGCAGGACTTGTTGCAGAGGCACAGAAGGAGATAACAGTTCATTACGACGGCGAAGTCGTGGGAGTATTTGCAGCGGATGTTCTTGTCGAAAATAGTATTGTTTTAGAATTGAAATCAATTAGAAGAATAGCCAAATCTCATGAAGTTCAATTGGTAAACTACCTTGTAGCAACAGGAAAAGATGTTGGATTGCTTATAAATTTTGGTGAACAGAAAGTCGAAGTAAAAAGAAAAGTAAGAGAATTGTCTTCTGATAGTAGTGATTCATGATTGACAGGATGAAAATAATGAATCCTGTCTATCCTGTTATCCTGTCAAGAAATTAGACGGGATTAACATGATCAACTGGATAAACAATCAATCCTGTCCATCCTGTTATC
>CAZULW010000156.1:0-3423 GCA_964621455.1 uncultured bacterium | reverse complement strand
AGGCATCGGGATGCTCCATAAGTACGTCAAGCAGCGCAGGATAGACCTGCGGCAGTCCCTCAGGGCGGCCATCGACAGTCCGGCTTTCCGTGGGCGGTTCGCCGCTGCCGAGCCCCTGGAGGAGCCGGCGGGCTGGAACCTGCCGGTGGGCAGCAAGCACCGCCGGATAGTGGGCAACGGGTTCATGCTCCTTGGTGATGCTGCCGGCCTCATCGACCCCTTCACCGGCGAGGGCATCGGCAACGCCCTGTACTCGGCCAGATTCGCGGTGGAGACATCCCGGGAGGCCATCGAGGCGGGGGATGTGAGCGAGGCCTTCCTGGCCCGCTACGACCGGCGCCTGTGGGAGGCCATCGGCGGCGAGCTCAAGGTCAGCACCCAGTTGCAGAAGATCGGCCGGCACCGGCTGCTGCTGAACTTCGTCATCGATAGGGCCGCCCGGAACAGGGAAGTAGGCGACCTCATCGCCGGCATGATTGCCAACGAGGTGCCCCGGAAGAAGCTGGCCAAGCCCCTGTTCTACTTGAAGCTGCTGTTCAGCTGACCGTCTGATGTTGAATAGCATAATATTTGTTACGGTTCCATCGCGGGACATGTGAAACCTACATATTTTTTCAGAGGTGATGAAAACCGCTGAAGCGGTTTCGCGATATACACTCTATCCATTTGTTAACCCACGACTTTCCCGTAGGGATGCCTGCGGCAAAGTCGTGGGCTGATAGACCCAATGACCTCAAGGCAAACCGTTTCAACGGTTTTCCGATGGGCATTAAGGGATAGGTGTACTTCTTTCAAATGTTCTGCTACATGACAGTTAGCCTCCAGCCGAAATATTATCGGCTCTTTCCTGTTGACCCTGATTCTCAACGGAATGATCCCATGTAAATCCTTGTCTGGGCACCTCGTGTATACCAATTTTGATCTTATGAATTCGCAAGGGAATGGGGAAATAGGGGAAAATGGCCACCCCCCTGCTTGAGAAATACCGGGACTTTCTCTCGGTAACCGACGATACGTCCGTGGTCTCCCTGGGAGAGGGAGATACGCCCCTCCTTCCGGCGCCCGCGTTGGGGAGTGAGGTCGGCGCAGAAGTTTATCTCAAGATCGAGGGGTGCAACCCCACCGGGTCATTCAAAGATCGCGGGATGACGCTGGCGGTTTCAAAAGCCAGGGAAAAGGGCGTTAAGGCGGTGGTATGCGCCTCAACGGGAAACACGGCTGCTTCCGCGGCGGCCTATGCCGCCAGGGCCGGTCTGCGCTGCATTGTGGTCCTGCCCGAGGGAAAGGTTGCTATGGGGAAGCTGGCCCATATCTCGCTATGTGGAGCCGAAGTGGTTGCGATCCAGGGTAATTTCGATCAGGCGCTGGAGATTGTCCGTTATCTCGCCCGTACATTTCCGATGGAAGTTGTCAATTCTATTAACCCCTACCGCATTGAAGGGCAGACTACCGGGGCCTTTGAGATTGTTGATATTCTAGGTGATGGTCCTGCCTATCAGGCTATGCCGGTGGGAAATGCGGGCAATATTACCGCCTACTGGCGTGGGTATAAGGCCTATCAGGCTGCCGGGAAGTTGACGCGGCTGCCCAAAGTGCTGGGATTTCAGGCCGCCGGCGCCGCGCCTATTGTCCAGGGAAAACCGGTGGCGCATCCCGAAACAATAGCCAGCGCCATTCGCATCGGCCACCCCGCCAGCTGGGAGGCAGCGGTCCTGGCCAGGGACGAGTCAGGAGGTATCATCGAGGCCGTCACCGACGAGGAGATTCTGGCCGCTTACCGGATGCTTGGCTCCGTTGAGGGCGTTTTCTGCGAACCGGCATCGGCGGCGGGTGTAGCCGGTATACTGAAACTGGCCCGGAAGAACTTCTTTAAACCGGGCGACACCGTGGTATGCATTATTACGGGGCACGGACTGAAAGACCCGGAGACTGCCATCTCTGTTTCGTCAACCCCTGCTACCCTGCCCGCCGATAGTCAAGCAGTAGCCGATTACCTGAGATTGGGTACCTGAGATCCGGGTATTTCATACCGAGGGCCAGGATATACGGATAATTTTGCCGGGCCCGCGCATTATCAATAATTATCCTTGCATGATTATCGTTGAAAGGGATAAACTACGCGCTGTTGGAAAGTTAATGGAGTTCAGATTGATGCTTACAACAGCCCATACCAGCCCTGACATGTGCATGATGATGATGATGCACATGATGATGCCTTGCCCCGTTCTTGCGGGCGTGGAGTGGGAATTGTAGCTCAATCGTAAATACCAGATTTTAACCCCCTCTATCCCGCCGATAGAGGGGTTTTTTTTAGGGAGTAGATGAAAGTGAACCAATTCCTGGAATGCCGCTCCTGTGGCGAAAGAATCGATTTCAAGCCCGAGACCATCTGTCCATCGTGTTTCAACCCGCTTGAGGTGACCTACGATTACGAGACCATCCGAAAGACTCTGCGACGTTCGGATATCGAGGGCCGTCCCGGGACCATGTGGCGCTACTATGAGCTTTTACCGGAGGTGCCTGGCGAGATACCAGACACCCCCGTGGGTTGGACGCCGTTGATCCGTGCCCGGCGTCTTGGGGAGGTCCTGGGCATGACGAACCTCTACATCAAGAACGACGCTGTGAATTTTCCCACCCTCTCATTTAAGGACCGGGTCGTGTCGGTGGCCCTGGCCAAGGCAGTCGACTTCGGATTTCGGACCATCGGCTGCGCCTCCACCGGCAACCTGGCCAATGCCGTGGGCGCGCAAGCGTCCATGCTGGGGTTGAAAAGCATTATTCTAGTCCCCCAGGATCTGGAGCACCAGAAGATTCTGGCGTCGGCCTGCTACGATACGCAGATCATCAAGGTTGCCGGCTCCTATGACGATGTAAACCGCTTATGCACCGAGCTCGCCTACCGGGAAGAGATCGGCATCGTCAATGTAAACCTCAGGCCCTTTTACGCCGAAGGTTCCAAAACCGTGGGTTTTGAGGTTGCGGAGCAGCTTGGGTGGACCCTCCCCGATCAGGTGGTGGTGCCGATGGCCGGGGGCTCGCTGATCTCAAAAATCGGCAAGGCCTTCCGGGAGCTGGTGCAGGTGGGTCTGGTGGAAGAGAAGCCGGCCAAGCTCTTCGGCGCACAGGCTACGGGCTGCGCTCCGATTTCCACTATGGTGAAGACCGGTGCCGACGAGCTGATCCCCGTGAGGCCCGATACGATCGTGAAGTCCCTGGCCATCGGCTCACCGGCTGATGGCGGCCGGGCTGCGGTCACTATTCTCCAATCCGGCGGCTGGGCCGAGGACGTGAGCGATGATGAGACCGTGGAGGGCATCGTCCTGCTGGCGGAGACCGAAGGTATTTTCACCGAGACCGCCGGGGGCGTTACGGTGGCGGTTGCCAGGAAGCTGCTGGAACAGGGTCGCCTGGACAGACACG
>CAZULW010000155.1:0-3474 GCA_964621455.1 uncultured bacterium | reverse complement strand
CGGTACCACGCTCTCCGTCGGGGACCGTGGTACTATCGTGGTACTATCGTGATACCGGCGTGGTACCGGATTGACCCTGCCGGGCACTGCTCTTTGACATAATCCGCGCACTCGGCGTCCCTTCGGCAATCCTTTGGCAAGCTCAGGGTAACCTCGGCTCAGGGCAAGCCTTGGCGGTTCGCTCCCTTGTCTTTTTTCCCTGCCAACCTGTCTTCGTTCGCCGGTTGGCGAACTACGCCAGGCAAGCCGCCGCTACACTACGTTACCCGGCTACACTACGTTACCCGGCTACACTACGTTACCCGGCTACACTACGTTACCCCGCCGTTGGCGGGACGAAAGGCGCCGGACGAGTGCGGGGCAGGCTGCCACTTCTTCCCCAACCCCCAAATCCCAACCCCCAAATCCCAAGTCCCAAGCCAAAGTCCGCAAACTGTCCCGATGGGATCCCAATGGGATAAACCATGTCTGTAAGCTCGACACGGGAGGCCCTGGCGCGCATGGCGGAGAGAGTAAGCAGGTTGTAAGTTACCCCCTCGCGTTTTCCATTTTACACCTGGCTGGAGGAGCTCCATGAACCTGCTGGTGGCTGTTGTACTCACCTATCCGCTGTTGCTGATTGGGGTCAGCCTGTGGCGCTCCCTTAAAGTGAAAAGCCACGAGGACTTCATGGTGGCAGGGCGCTCGGTGCCGGTGGCGCTGCTGGTAGGCACCCTGGTCTGCACCTGGATCGGTTCCGGTTCCCTGTTCGGCGGGGCCGGCCTGGCCTTTCGATCGGGGATATCGATGCTCTGGTTTTCCTTCGGAGCGTGGGTGGGGCTGGTAGTTGCGTATTTCATTGCCGGCAGGGTACGGCGCATCGCCCAGTACACCGTTCCGGACCTGCTGGAACAGCGCTACAACGCCGCCGCTCGTGTCCTGGGCACCCTGGCCATCATCCTGGCTTACGTGACCATCGCTTCCTACCAGTTCCGCGGCGGCGGGTGGATCCTCAGCATCGTGACCGACGGTGCCATCTCCCCCACCCAGGGTATGTACATCACTGCGGCGGCTATCGTCATCTTCACCGCTCTCGCTGGAATGATGTCCATCGTCACGGTGGATATTTTCAACGGCATCATCATTACGCTGGGCGTCTTTTTTGCATTGCCGTATATGGTCCTGGAAGTCGGTGGGTTGGGACAGGTGATAGGAAACCTGCCGCCGGCCCACCTGACTCCGCTGGGTGGGCACAACGTCCTGTGGGTAATAGGAGTGGCGCTGCCCACCTTCCTGCTCCTTCTGGGTGAAAGCGGCATGTACCAGAAGTTTTTCTCAGCCAGGGACGAGAACGCGGCGCGCCGGGCGGTGGTGGGAATGGTGGTAGGGGTGGTAGTGCTGGAAACAGCCCTGGCACTGCTGGCCATCGTGGGCCGGGCCGCCTTTCCCGACCTGATAACCCAAACTCCGATTGCTGGACTAGCTGCTTCGGAGACGGTGATCCTGTACATCGCCCGGCACGGGCTGCCCGTTCTAGGGGGTGCGATTCTCCTGGCGGCGGCCATTGCCATCGTACTCTCCACGGGGAACACCTTCCTGCTGGTTCCCTCCACCAACGTGAGCCGGGACATATACCAGCGCTTCATTCGCCCCCGCGCCACCGAAAAACAGCTGGTCAGCCTGCAGCGGGTCTTCATTGTGCTCTTCGGAGGGGTCGGCCTGCTCATTCTCACCCAGTTCGAGACCGTGCTTTCAATGGCTCTGTACGCCTACTCCCTGGTGGGGGCGAGCCTCACCCCGGCCCTGCTGGCCGCCTTCCTGTGGAAGCGGGTGACTCCGCAAGGGGGTGTGGCCTGCATCGCCGGTGGCTTAGGTAGCATCGTAGGCGTTGCGGTACTGAACCGGCTGGGCGTGGATTTCACCCTGGCGCTGGGCGGGACCGTATTCGATTTCGCCAGCAGCGAGTATATCGTCATTCCAGGAGTGCTCATATCCATCAGTCTGCTGGTGGTGGTGAGCCTCCTCACCAGGCCTTCGCCGCAGGAGAAGTGGGCGCCGTTCTTCACGGGTTCCGAGACTGGCCTGGGCGAGACAACCTCCACGCAGGAGGTTGGTACGGAAACGGCGGGCGGTGGAGATTAGAACAGGCAAATATCCTTGACCATACTATAAGCCAATCCCGGCAAAAAGAAAAAGGCGCCTGGAAAGACGCCCTTTTTAGTCGGTCGCTTCGACTGACTCGTTACTGCGGAATCAATTTGAAGTTCTGCACGGTCCATCCCTCTTCATCCACTGCGACGCTCTCCGTCTTGGAATTGTAGCCGAAAGCGGCCGCCTCAACAGTGTAAGTTCCCACCGGAATACCGAGGAAAGCGTAGGCACCCGAAGTATTAGTGAACGTGGTGGTGAGAACGGAGTCGGGGCTACTGATTGATACCTGGGCGTCGGCAATGAGTGTATCGAGGGAGGCGTCGGTTACCGTCCCGTGAAGCTTCCCGGCACTGGCCAGGTTCACCGCCCGGACAACCGGCTTGAAGTGAAATCCCGTGATGGCGCCGCCGCCCTGACCATATTGCATAGTGAAGGATTTGCTCACGTCAAAGTCCAGCAGCACCTCCCCGGTCGTTCCAGCCCCAATCGAAAGGTGTGGGAGAATGTTGATCTTCAGGCCGCTTTTCTCACCACTGGGCACCGTCAGGGGTAGAGTGGGCCCCTCCTTCAGCACGACTCGCGCGCTGTCGTCGTTCACGAGCAGGCGGATCTGGTTGTATTCCCCGGTCGGGATATCGAGATCCGCCAGCAGGGCAGTCTCACCATTGCGCAGCTCCATGAGATCGTACTCGGCGGGATCACTGCTCAGCGTGATGAACTCGTCGATGTGCATAGCGTGAATGACCACGCTGTCGATGGTCACGTAGGCCGATTCCACCAAATCTGTCGGAAAAGGGGCGTCGGTCAGCAGGACCGAAAGGGTGCCGGTGTCGCCATCTCCATTGCCATTAAATAGCGAGTCGCAACTTGTAAAGACCGCTCCCACAGCCACCACCGCAACGGTCAGGGAAAGAAGTTTCTTGATATTTTTCATCTCTGATTACTCTCCTTGAAAGTTGGTTTTACTTACAACCTGGCCTGAATATACCCTGTCGTTGTTACTCCCAACATGATGTGCGTCACATACGCGCGAGGTTCTTGACTTCCTTGATTTCAGCCACATCTGCCCCAGATGCGTTGTTTAAGGGACAATTATCGAGAATGACGGAGAAAACCCCTGAAGGATTCGTATTTTGTTTTGCCTCCCCAATCCCACGGTTACTCCAGAGGAGTCCCTCCGGGAAAACCGTGGGCTAAGTTGAATCAACACAATCGGGCAGCCCACAACTTCAGTTGTGGGACCTCAGGTCCGGGTCGACACCGGTAACCATTTCAATGGTTTCCCCGCAGCCCGTCATCGCCGAATTTCAGCCCATTATTTCGGGGAAACTCCTGTCAATCGTC
>CAZULW010000154.1:0-3481 GCA_964621455.1 uncultured bacterium | reverse complement strand
ACAAAGATCAGGATCGATTCCAGCCTTCACCCCGAATAGCGGCTGCCTATCGGCTGCCCTTTTATGGGTTAAGCCCTTGAGTTCACTGATAGCTTTGCAACCCCGTTTTTCCAAATAAGCTCTGAGCGCGGCGGCAGTTTGATTAAATATTTCAAAGCCTCTAAGCATAGGAGCACTCACCATGCCTACACCGGTGGCTCCTGCCATAATCATTTGCAAGGCGCCTCGATAATCCGTCACCCCACCTACACCCACTACAGGCAGGTTTACAAAACGAGTGATCTCGTAGATATATTTCAGTGTTACAGGCAGGATATATTTTCCTGACAGATAACCGGAACCGTCCGGGCTTCCCATGTGCGGCCGGCCGGTTTCAATGTCAATGGTCATTACCGGTCCAATGGAATCCATGGCAGCTATAGCGTCTACTCCGGCAGTTACCAGTTCCTTTAATACCTGATCTAAATTGGGAAGAAAAGGAGGAAGCTTGACCATCAAAGGTACCTTGACCAGAGGCCTGGTCTTCTTTACCGCCTCCACAAGCTGAACCGGGTCTTAATCTACCAGGGAAATTATTCGTGAACCTGCTTTGACCAGCTCCATCGCCATCTCAGCGGCTTGGTCGGGAGTGACGTAATTCTTGGCGATGCTGGTCACCAGTGGCGTATCACCATCGTACCTACGGATCACCTCTAACCATTGCCTAAAACCTATATCGGACCAGTCCGCATTGATCAGGCTTTTCTCATAACAGCGGATGTAAGGGATCGGAGATTCGGCCGGTTCAGGCCGAATGCCTTTAGTAAAGATGAGACCCAGCTCATGGTGTGACGCCCGTTTCAGATTTTCGAGATTTCCTGAAAGGGGACTTTCGCATAGCATAAGAGGATTTTTAAGCCTATAGCCCAAAAAGTCGACGTTTAATATTGACAACTTCGTGTCCTTTAAAAACCCCCACGTTCCTCGATGAATTTCATTACTTCGGCTTCGTAAGCCATAAAATTCGAACAGCCATGCCTGGTGACAATGATTGCCCCATTAGCGTTAGCGAATCTGGCGGCTTTATACCAGTCCCAACCTTTGATATAACTGTAGATAAGACCGCTTGCAAAGGCATCCCCCGCTCCCATAGTGTTGTATATCTCCACAGGGAAGCCTGGGGCATAAATTGACCCTCCGTCAGCCGTGAAGACGGATGCTCTCCTTTCGCCGCGCTTGACGACCACAACTTCAGACCCAAGCTCAAGTACTAGCTGTACGCCGACGTCTAAATCACCCGAGACATCGGCACCGGACACCTGTGAATCCACCACCGAGATTTGTGCTGCATCCTTCATAACCACAGCCTTTATCTCGTCTTCGGTGCCGATAGCAACGTCTATCATAGGGAGCAAGGATCGAACGGCGATGCCAAATGACCTCGGGTCATACCACTGGTCGGTACGCAGGTCAAAGTCAAAAAACACAGCGGTGCCTGCGGCCCTGGCTTGCTCTGCAGCTAAAACAGTCGCATCACGGCTCGGATTCCTGCTTAACCCGGTACCCGAGATGAGTAGAACCTTACAGCTCGAAATAGGCGCATTTAACACATCGTCGATCGTAAGCGCGATGTCGGCTATATTAGCCGGGCAGCCACCTACGTAGGCGACATATGACTCTACTTCCACAAAAGGCACTCCTATCTCTTTCGCGTACAGGTCGTAGGCGGCACGTCCCATTGAGATCAAGTCAAACTCTCGTTCTTTGCCTTCAGCCATGAATCTTCCCGGCTTTTGCGGCCTTAATTGCCGCCAACACTCTGGCGGGAGTCGCCGGCAGCGCATTGATCCACACCCCTACCGCATCGTGAATGGCATTGATAACGGCGGGCGCTGTCGGGGAAAGGGCCAGCTCTCCCATACCCTTGGCCCCGTAAGGACCTTTCGGGTGAGGATTCTCAATCAGGATGGCTTCAATCTCAGGAACATTCTTGAAACGAAACAGGCCCAGATCTTTGAAACTTTTAACCTGTGGATAACCGTCCTTCATCCTGAAGACCTCGGAAAGCGCATATCCCAGTCCCTGGACCGTTGCGCCTTTCATCTGGCCGATGCAAGCGCGGCGATTTATTGCCTTACCCACATCCTGCGCGGTAATCATCTTCAACACACGCACCTCGCCCGTCTCCTCATTGACGGCTACCATCGCGGCCTGAACACCAAAGCTATAGGCAAAGTGCAGGTGATGTTCCAGGAGCTGATCTTGAGGGCTTTCGGGAATGTATTTAGGCACGGCGTTCGTCTCCGGGGCATCGTAGCGCGATTCGAACTCGATACGTTCGCTCCTTTGCGCAAGCTCCTTTAGACCGATGTACCGCTGTCCGGTCCCCTTGTTTACGAAAGCCACCTCGCTAATCTCGATTGCTTCGGGCGAGATGCCGAATTCGCCTGCGACAGCGCTCCACAGTTTCTCGCGCAGTCCCTTACTTGCCAGAAGTACGGCATTGCCCGACACGAAGGTCGCCCTTGAAGCGGTCGTCATGCCGCCGATTGGATCCCGGTCGGTGTCGGCGGTATGGAGGCGAATGAGCGCAAGCGGCACGCCAAGGCTCTGCGCTGCCATGGTTTCCATCGCCTCGTTAGAACCCTGCCCCAGGTCGGCGGCCCCGTGCCGCAACAGGAAGCGCCCATCCGGCTCAAGCGAGATACGCGCCCCAGCCCCATCCGGTATGCCCGAGCCAAGCCCGACATTCTTATATGCACCTGCGATGCCGATTCCCAGCTTTTCGATCGGGCCTACTGCAGGGCGAGGGGTGGCCTTTAAAGCCTTCTTCACGGCTTTCAGGCAATCTTTGAAACCGGGAACCAGGTCGTCACCGAACAAATGGCCGGTTATGGTGGACTTTCCACGCTCCAAACAGTTGGCAAGGCGGAACTCAAAGGGGTCTAAGCCGAGCGCATCGATTAATTTCTGAATGTGCACCTCGGAGGCAAACGAACCCTGAGTCCTTCCGAATCCCCGGAAAGCCCCACAGGTGGGATTATTGGTGTGAACCGCGTAAGAATCCACCTTAACATGCGGAACGGCATAAGGACCGCATGCAAAGGTGCAAGTGCGGAACAGCACAGCCTCTCCCGTGGAGGCGTAAGCGCCGGTATCGCCCAGGATGGAGATTTCGGCTGCTACGAGCCTGCCGTCCCTGGTGGCGCCCATTTTATATTGCATCCTGGTGGCATGGCGCTTGTGGTGCACCCGCATCGACTCGGCGCGGCTGAAGAGTACCTTCACCGGCCGCCCGGTAACTCGTGCCGCCACCGCAGCTAAAACCTGACCGGCCACATCTTCTTTACCTCCAAACCCTCCACCCACAGGCATGTGGGCGATTCGTACCTCCGATTCCTCCAGGCCCAAAGCGACGGCCACCTGTGCCCTGTCATCACTCGGGCCCTGGCTGCCGCAGTAGACGGTCATGCCTCCATCATCTTGAGGGACACCTATACTA
>CAZULW010000153.1:0-3557 GCA_964621455.1 uncultured bacterium | reverse complement strand
TGATTCAGCTTAGCCCACGGTTTTAACCGTGGGATTGGGGAGGCAAAGTAAAATGTGAACCCCTTCAGGGGTTTTCTCTGTTACTCGATACGTTCTCTAATCTTTAATAAACATTCATCATTCGACATTCGTCACTCCGTCAGCCCTCGGGCTGTAGCCCTACGGGCGAGGCTGACGGATCAATCGACAATCGACAACCATCAATTTTCAATCTTCTCTCTGCGTTCTCAGCGCCCCTTCGCCTGGGCTCAGGCTTCGTCGTGAGCTCAGCCGAACGGGCAAGCCTCTGTGGTAGCTGTTTATCTCCATAGAAAAGAGGTTCCTCCTATCGGAACAGGTTTTTCAGTACATAAACGGCGATGCGGGGGTTCTCCTTCAGGCGGCGCATCGAATAGTCGTACCACGACTCTCCGTAGGGGACGTAGATGCGTACCTTATAGCCCCGGGCCAGGAGCTCCTCCAGCCTCCCCCCCATAGGGACGCCGTAGAGGACCTGGAAATCGAAGCGTGAGGGGGGGATGTTAAGCTCACGGATCAGTTCCGCGGCGTGCCCGATAAGGGTCAGGTCGTGGGTGGCGATGGCCACGTAGGCGTCCCCCTCGAAGGCCTGACGCAGCAGGGCCAGGTAGTTGTCGTTGATGGCGGTCCGGTCCTGGATGGCGATGTCCGGCGCCTCCCGGTAGATCCCCTTGCACAGGCGGAAGTTCAGGGGAGAGGACATGAGCCCGGCCAGGTCGTCCCGGCTGCGGAAGAGATAGGCCTGCAGGACCAGCCCCACCCGGGGGTAGCGCTCCTGGCAGCGCCGGTACAGGGTGAGGGTATCGTCCGTATGAGGGGAATCTTCCATGTCGATGCGCAGGAAATTGTCGGTGGCGGCTGCTGCGTCCAGGACCTTGAAGAGGTTCCATTCGCAGGTCTTGACATCGATGTCCAGGCCCAGGTGGGTAGGTTTGAGGGAGATGTTGGCGCTCAGCCCCATTCGGGCGATGTCATGGTAGAGCCTCACGTAAGCGTCGGCCACAGCTGAGGCTTCATCTTGGGTGTGAACATGTTCGCCCAGGATGTCCAGCGCAGCCTCGAAACCCCGGCTGTTCAGCTGGCGGACAACGTCCAGGGCCTCTTCTTTGGTTTCTCCGGCCACGTAGCGGCGGGCGATAAGGCCGACCAGCGCCTTCGGCAGGTATGGCAGGAAAGCGACGAGGAGGCTGTTCAATCCCGTGAACATCGAGGAAGAAGTTACCGCCGGATCGGGGGTTGTTCAACGATCGCCGGGCAAGGGCTGGCAGAAAGCGTACCGGTTGACCTCAAGTCTATTTGTAATTACACCCCAATACCTAAATATATTAACGAAATCAGTAAATTAACCTAAATAATTATTGCATTAAGGGTAAAAATTTGTTAAACTCTAACCGCCAATGCTGGATCAAATCGACAAGCACCTCATCGAGCATCTCCAGGTTGATGGACGGCAGACCACCAGTGAGCTAGCCCATGATGTGGGCATGTCCGTTCCCGCCGTAGCCGAGCGCGTCAGGAAGCTGCATGAGAGCGGCGTTATCCGGCGGTTTACCGCTGACGTGGACCCGAAAAAGATTGGCATGGACGTAGGGGCCTATATCACCCTCATCAGCGAGAGCTCGGCCCACTACGATGAGGTCATCAAGCGGGCCCAGGCCCAGCCTGAGGTGCTGGAGATCATGAGCGTTACCGGGGAGGGGTCACACATGCTGCTGGTGAGGACGGAAAATACCAGCACCCTGGAGAACCTCCTGGGGCAGATCCAGTCCTGGCCGGGGGTCACCCGTACCGAGACCCGCATCATCCTGTCCCATTACAAGGAACACGGCGTCATCCGGGTGCCCGACGCAGCCATTAAACACCACTAACCGATTTGAGAATGCTCTTATTTATCCGTTTAAGGGGCAGAACCCTGCCACCGATCAAAACGCCCTTGGAGAGCCCTTCGCCAGGCTCAGGACAGGCCTCAGGGCGACGTCGCACTGAGCTTGTCGAAGTGCATTCTTACAGGGGTATAAATAAGACCATTCCACCCGCAGAAAGGAGTATACATGACACCTGCCGACCTCGTCCATAGCATTGTAGATGAGAACATCGAGTACATCGATTATCGCTTTATCGATATCCAGGGGACCTGGCACCACTTCTCCACCCCGGTGAGCCAGTTCAACGAGTCCGTTTTTACCGATGGTGTGGGTTTTGACGGCTCCTCCATCCCTGCCTGGAAGGAGATCCACGAAAGCGACATGCTGGTGATCCCCGACCCCAAAACCGCCCGCCTGGACCCCTTTTTCGGGGCCAGGACCCTGGTGATGATCTGCGATGTCATCGACGCTGTTACCAAGGAGGTGTATCACCGGGACCCCCGCAGTGTGGCCAAAAAGTGTATTGAATATCTCCAGTCCACCGGTATTGGTGACCAGGCCTATTTCGGACCCGAGGCCGAGTTCTTCGTCTTCGATGAGATTCGCTTCTCCAATCCCGCCGACGGCTCGGGGGGGATGTATGTAATCAACTCCACCGAAGCCCACTGGAACAGCGGCGAGGAGTCGGAGCTGGGTAACCTGGCATTCAAGATCCGCGCCAAGGGGGGCTATTTCCCCACCCCGCCGACGGATACCCTGCAGGATTACCGGGCCGAGGTGGCCCGTACCCTGGAAGAGATGGGCATCGAGGTGGAGGCCCTGCACCACGAGGTGGCCTCGGCCGGTCAGTGCGAGATTGACATACGCTACGAATCCCTCCTCGACATGGCCGACGACCTCCAGTGGTTCAAGTACGTGGTGAAAAATACCGCCCGCAAACACCGCAAGACGGCCACCTTCATGCCCAAGCCAGTCTTCAACGACAACGGCTCCGGTATGCACACCCACGCCTCCATCTGGAAGGGGGACAAGAACCTCTTTGCCGGAAACAAGTACGCCGGCCTGTCGCAGCTGGCCCTGTACTTTATCGGCGGCCTGGTGAGCCACGCCCGGGCCCTCATCGCCCTTACCAACCCCACCACCAACAGCTACAAGCGGCTGGTGCCGGGGTTCGAGGCACCGGTTAACATGACCTACTCGGCCCGGAACCGCTCGGCGGCCATACGGATTCCCACCTACTCCGACAACCCCGAAACCAAGCGCATCGAGTTCCGCACGCCGGATCCCTCCTGCAACGCCTACCTGGCATTCTCCGCCATGGTCTTGGCGGGCCTGGACGGCATCCAGAACAAGATTGACCCCGGTGAGCCGTTCGACAAGGACATCTTCTTCACCTCGGCCAGAGACCTGGAGGGGGTGGTCACCGCTCCCATGAGCCTGGACCTGGCCCTGGACGCCCTGGAGGAAGACCACGACTGGCTCCTCAAAGGAGACGTGTTTACCGCCGACCTGATCAAAACCTTCATCGATTACAAGCGCCGGGAAGAGGTGGACAACCTGCGGCAGCGGCCGCATCCCTTTGAGTTCGAGCTCTATCATGATTGCTAGGGGGATGAGGCTGGTGACTGGTGATTGGTGACTGGTAGCTGGTGACTGGTGATTTGTAGCTGAAAA
>CAZULW010000152.1:0-3564 GCA_964621455.1 uncultured bacterium | reverse complement strand
TAATCCGCCGGTGGGCGGAATCTTCATTCCTTTTAAGAGAACTCACCCCGGTCCCGACGCTGCGGTCGGGACTCCCCCTCGCTTTGTAATAGAGGGGGCTGAGGGATAAGTCACAGCGTAAGCGCTTGTCTCAACCGCGCAAGGACTCCCTCCAGGTCGTGCTCCACTTCTTCCGCTTTGCAGCGGAAGAAACGAATTCCATACTTTTCGATCAACTCCTGTCTGTTAGAGTCGCATTCCTTGATACTACGGGCTTGATGGATTCCGCCGGCTACTTCAATAGCTATATGCTTTTCATGACAATAAAAATCTAGGACTGTAGGACCAACTGGATGTTGACGCAGAAACTTCAAACCAGAGAGTCGACGATTTCGTAGCGCCTGCCATAGGATTGCTTCACTATCCGTCTGCTTTCTCCTTAATCGGCGCGCAACGTCCCTGATGGTTTTTATCCGGTAATGCTTGCTGAATTCTCCCCTGACCATAATTCCGAAGTTACGACCTCAACCCTTTACCCCTCTCTTCAAAAGAGAGGGGCCCCACGAAGTGGGAGGGGTGAGTTATCCCATCATCCCCACGAACTCCTCGAACAGGTAGCGGGCATCGTGGGGCGCCGGGGCTGGCTCAATGACCTGCGGGATAACGAGGCTGCCAGAAAAGCCTTCAAGAACGGGGATTGGAACCATTATCGCGTTGAGGCCATTGAGGATACGATCAGGACCTGGGTCAATGGCATCAAGGCAGCTGAGTTGGTCTGTCCTGGTTCGGACTAGCCAATTGTTGGTAGTTTTAGCAGCTCTGTGGCGGCAGTACCACCAGTGGCATCAATAGTGACAAGTTTATAGGCATGAGCGCTCTGGTCAGATAGTAGATCTTCGAAGGTAAAAGGCGTTTTGGTAGTCTGCGGCTGATGTTGCACTTGAGCGATTTTTTGGTCATCACGCCATATTTCATACTGTTGGATTGGTGCGTTCCCGGCATATGCCGTCAGCCAGGTAAGACGCACGACACGTTGATTGTTGCGCATTTGTTGGCTAACAGCCGGTTCTCGTGGCGGGCTCAATGGCTCAATAGGAACCTGGAAATAGTTGGTTTTCCCATCTTTAACAGAGCTCGTCATTTTCTCCACATCTCGACGACCGGAATCACCAAGACCATCGGGTCGTATCTGTGCAGCTGAAAGGTTTTGTTCTAACTGACATTGCTCCGGCTCATTATCGATTTGACCGATACCGATAATTGCCGTATTAATACCAGGAGTGGTTAATGAGTATTCGATTAAGCGACGGCTTGGCAGTGTGGAGTCGCCGACAGTTCGTACGACGTGTTCTGGAGCTCTGGACCAACGAGCCTCTTTCGTATACATCGCTCCGTCGGCAAAGACTTTCATGGCGATTATTCCCATATTCTTTGCTTTTGCCACCGGGATTGCATTGTGCTGCATATTGAAGTTCAGACGATCATTAGCGTTAATGGCAACAAGCATGGCGTCCAATGTGTTGCGTTCGTCGCGCTGGAGCATTTCCATTAAGACTGGTGGTGAGTTGTGGCCTGAAAATCCTATGTGCCGAATCAGCTTCTCCTCTTTGGGATTTAATCCAGTACGGTTGGACCCATCGCGGTAGTCGAGTAGTGCAGCAAAGGCGCCAATTTGTTCGGCATTTGGGTCCGGTTCAGCAAATCCCTCATATACAGCGTCAACATCTTTCATGCTCGTTACATTGTGCATAAGCATCATGTCGACATATGCCCCTGGGGGATATTCACCACGCCCATCGCCAAATATCTGTGCCAGGGTCCGTTTCAGGTCATCGATCGCACCTGATCCTTCCGGACCTTGTGTGCGGCTAAAAATACCCTCTTGGCCAAATCCACCTTTTGCATAGCGTAATCCCGTTTTACTTGTCAGGAATATTGAACGGCGCTGTACTTCATCATAACCGGGTTGACCAGGAATCAGATTTAATTCGCGGAAGGCCTTTCCATAATTCGATTGGCTGGGCCCGTAGAGATTAGAAGTATCGAAGTAATTAACGCCTAGTTTAAATGCCTTGAGGATGATTTGCACCGGATCGACATCGGAAGGTGTCCATTGAATCGAACCCTGACCCCCAAGACCTAAAGTTGTGACTTCGAAATCAAGTCGTCCAAAACTTCGTTTCATTGGTTTCTTGACACCAATTTTGCCGCAACTCAAGTAGGGAGCAAATGAAAGCCCCACTACAACTGTTGTCGAAGTTTTTAAAAAACTTCGTCGAGAAATACTATGTTCAATTTGGCTGGCCATAATAATCCTCCTTGGAAATTAATTCGTTTGCATGACCTTTCGTAGGGAGCCATTCGTCCTCATAAGGGTACCTCCTAAGCTCAACTGGCCGGTCCCCATCCTTTGGCCCACTTTCAAAGTTAGGCTATCATCAGTGTTCACGGTGAATAAATCCTGAGTTTGACCTGCCAGATTGGCCACCACTGGTCACCATGGGTCATATTTCGGTCCCATTTGCCTGCCCGAATTTGTATTTCACGACGGAAGGTACATGAACTGAACCCCGCATGCTGCGGGGGATAATTCGTTGATCTATCAGGGTGGCTCTCCCCCCTCTTGCCAACCGCTAACCGCTAACTTGTCTCTAGCCCATCAGGCGAGGACGGCTAATTGCTTACCGTTCTCCCGACATCGGCCCTACAAACTATTCAAACAGGTAGCGGGCATCGTGGGGGCCGGGAGAGGCCGTCGAGGCCTCCCCCACATCATGCCTTCTCCCCCAGCACCAGCTCCCCCGGCAGGCCCCACATGGACATCCTGGTCACTTCCCGGAGCTGAAATCCCGCTTCCTCCACCGCCCGCGCCGCGTAGATGGGCCGGCAGTCAACGTACCTGGGCCATTTCCGGTGGGCCCACTCGTACAGCCGCTCCATTACCCCCGGCGGCTCCCCCTTGGCCATGGCCACCACGACCAGCCGCCCGCCGCTGCGCAGGACCCGCCCGCACTGGCCCAGGACCACCGGAATCTCCGGGGTGTCGAACAGTTCCAGGGTAAAGCTCATGAAGACGGCGTCGAAGAAGGCGTCGTCGTAGGGAAGCCCGTCTGGCCGCCGGACAGGCCGGGCAGCGTCGCCGCATAACAGGTCCACCCGCTGGGACAACCCCGCCTCCTCAAGCCTTGCCAGGGCCAGGTCGCGCATCCCCTCGGATATGTCCAGGCCATAGACCCGGCCTGAATCCCCCACCGCCCGGGCCAGAGCCAGCAGAGCGTGACCGGGGCCGAACCCGACCTCCAGGACGGTCTCGCCCGGCCTGACGCCGAGCTTTTCCAGGCCGGCTTCCCGGTGTTTCCGCTCCGAGCGATTTGCCAAGAGATCATACCATCTGCTCAACCTGTCGTAGCTGGCCTTGGCCTCGGCCTTGGACCGGGTAACCCGGCTGATGAAGTCATCATCTTTTGACATGCAACCTTCCTTAATTAGAGTAGCTCTGCCCCCGATCACTGCCTATTGCCACTGCTACTTTGTTTAATTGTTGAGTTGTTTAATTGTTGAGTTGTTTAATTGTTGAGTTGTTTA
>CAZULW010000151.1:0-3631 GCA_964621455.1 uncultured bacterium | reverse complement strand
CCCTGCGGGATAACGCCACACATATTCGGCCAGGTAAAGAGGGAGTCTTTCTCTCCGGATTCCACCCTTAGCAGCAAGCCTTCGTTTCAGATACCTACAGAACCACCTCGACCGGGAGACGCCCGTCACCCGCCTTTACTATATAGACAACCTGTATTGGCAGGAGCGCCCCCAGAAGGGACGCCTGCGCCGGAGCGCCAAGGCGCAGCTTCGAGAGGCAAACCGTTCCGGCGCCCGCGCGGCGGTTATCCTGGGGGAGGACGAGGTCAAAAAGGGCACCTGCACCGTCAAGCGCATGGACACCGGCGAGCAGGAAGAGGTGCCCCACGACAAGCTCGCTGAGCACCTGGATGCCATCCTGCACCCAGGGCCGGAGAGCTCTTGATGGTACAGTCTGGCCTTATGACTTGAGCTAGGAAGGCTGGACCAGATGAAGATATTGTGCAGTATAGCGAGGTAAGGTTTGAAGGGGATGGGTGTTTATCCGTCAGCTGACGGATTGATATACTGCAATGACGCCGTATAATACTTGTTATGCCGCAGCCAAACACATAGGAGGAATTGAACAGTGCCCGTAATCTTTCAGACGTCTGGTCTACTTATTCTCTCCAATATCTTCATGACATTTGCGTGGTACGCTCACTTGCGAAATCTTGGCGGGTCCAAATGGTATATCGCAGCACTCATCAGTTGGGGGATTGCGTTGTTCGAATATTTCTTGCAGGTTCCTGCCAACCGCATTGGCTACACTGAACTAAGCCTTTCCCATCTAAAAATACTCCAAGAGGTCATTACTCTCAGCGTCTTCGTGCCTTTTGCCGTTCTGTATATGAAGGACTCGATTCGGTTAGACTACTTGTGGGCAGCGCTCTGTCTCGTGGGAGCCGTCTACTTTGTTTTTCGAGGCGCAGCTGGGTGTAGTAGGTGATCAGCTCGAGCAACTTCGGGCGCTGAGAAGCCAGATTCAACAAACAGAATCCAGCCCGGTAATGGAAGCACCGCCACCTGGGATTATCTGACGGTGCCAATGGGTGTGTATAAAACAGAGTGCCCGGGACTGGAGTCGAACCAGCACGTCCATAAGGACACTAGACCCTGAACCTAGCGCGTCTACCAATTCCGCCACCCGGGCAGTGTGACTGTCGCAGGCATGTGGGAACAGCCCGTTGCCAGCCGCGAGCTTAAGGGTAGGGAGTTTCCCCTGTCAAGGGGATTACGCTTGAAGGGTTTAACGTCTCCCGAAACCGCCGCCACCCGGCGTCTTGATGATAACCCGTTCCCCCGCCCGAACCACCCGCTCCACCTTGCCGCCCAGGTTTTCGGTGATCCCGTCGCGCCGGATGAGGATGTTGCGCCCCCTGGCACCCGGCCGCCCACCGGCCAGCCCGTACGGCGGATAGGCCCGCCGCTCCGACAGGATGGAGATCTTCCGCGGTTCCAGGAAGCGAACCTCCCGGATTACGCCGTCCCCGCCGCGATAGCTGCCTTTCCCGCCGGACCCCCGGCGAATGGCAAACCGCTCCAGCCGTATTTCAGGGAAGCGCTGCTCCAGCACCTCCGGGTCGGTGATGCGGGTGTTGGTCATGTGCACCTGCACCGCCGACGCGCCGCTATGGCCGTAAATAGCGCCGGAGCCCCCGGCGATGGTCTCGTAGTACTGTTTCCCCCGGTCGTCTTCCCTGCCGAAGAGGAAGTTGTTCATGGTCCCCTGGGAGGCGGCGGCGATCCCCAGGGCGCCCAGCAGGGCGTCCACTACCCGCTGGGAGGTCTCCACGTTACCGCCTACCACCGCCGCGTCGGGAGAAGGATTCAGCAGGCAGCCTTTTGGTATGCGGACCTCGATGGGGTCCAGGCAGCCAGAATTAAGGGGGATATCCTCGTCGATCAGGGTGCGGAAGACATAGAGGACCGCCGCCTTGGTCACGGCCACCGGGGCGTTTAAGCTATTAGAAAGCTGGGGTGATGTACCGTTGAAATCGGTGACTGCCCGGTGGGTGCGGGGAGGGTCGCTGCCGCGCTCGATGGTCAAGTGGACGGCGATCCGGGAGCCATCATCCAGGTAGTCTTCGAAAGTCGATTCGAAGCACGGGCGGCCATCGAGGAACCTGCCCAGGGCTTCCCGCATGGCCTCCGCCGCGTTGTCCCGGATGTGGCCCATATAGGCCTGTATCGTTTTCAGACTGTACTTATCCACCAGTCGCTGCAGCTCCCGCATGCCGCAATTGTTGGCCGCGATCTGGGCTCTCAGGTCGGAGACCCGTTCTCCTATATTGCGGGCGGGGTGCGGCGCGGAAAGGAGGAGCCGCCGCAGTTCTTCTTCCCGGAATCTGCCGCCGCTTACCAGCAGGAAGTTGTCAATAACTACACCCTCATCCTGGATCGTCGCGGCAAAGGGGGGCATGGAGCCGGGGGTGACGCCGCCGATGTCGGCGTGATGCCCGCGGGAGGCGGTGAAGAAAATGATCTCGCCACCCGGCCCGTCTTTCCGCTTGTCCTGAGCCGGATCAAAGGACCCGACAGGCCCGAAGACGGGTGTAATCACCGTTACGTCCGGCAGGTGCGAGCCGCCGCGGTGGGGATTGTTGGTTACGTACACATCGCCGGGGCGCCCGCCAGCTGGCGGATTAGCCCGGATAATCGCCTTTACCGATTCGCTCATGGCTCCCAGGTGGACCGGGATATGGGGGGCGTTGGCAACCAGGTTCCCCAGGCGGTCGAAAATGGCGCAGGAGAAGTCCAGGCGCTCCTTGATGTTGGTGGAGTGGGCCGTGTTGGCCAGGGTGGTGCCCATCTGCTCGGCTACGCTCATGAAAAGATTGTTAAACACCTCCAGCATGACGGGGTCTCGTCGGGTGCTCACCTTTTCGATCCGCGTGTCCTGCTGCTCCAGGATCAGGTGGCCGTACTCGTTGATGACAGCGGTGAAGCCCGGCTCAATGAGCACGGTGGAATAGTCCTCCACTACGACGGCCGGCCCGTCGAGGCAGCAGCCTGGGTGCAGGTTGTCCCGATGGTATACCGGCGTTGGTGTGGGGTGCTTGTCAAAGGACACGTCCACTGTTTCAAGGGGTCTCGGAGCGGTGCGGGCGGCACGGTCCCTGCTCCTGGTCTCTTTGAAAACGCCGCCCCTTCCCAGCATCTCCACCCGGACGTTCACCAGCTCCAGCGGGACGTTCGATGGTTCAAGACCAAAATGCCGGCGGTAGGCCTCAAGGAAGGTTGGGGCAATGGCCTCGTAGTCCGCAAAGGGGATAGAGAGGTAGGTGTCCGTTCCCAGGGGCCGGATATCGAGGAAACGATGGACCTCGGTATCGCTCGGTGAGATACCACGGTCGCGCAGCTCCCTGACCAGGGGCATAGCCAGGGTGTGATACGTCTCTTCCAGTGACTGATACAGGTCATGGTCCAGGGTCTTCACCACCGACCGGCACGCGTAGCGGGGACCAGGGGCGGTCCGGGCAGTCTAACCGGCGGGGTGGGACTTTGGGCGGTAAGTAACTAAATAACGGTTATTCCCGTCCAGCCTCCAAGTTGATGCGTAGCGACACATCCTGCCGGCGATAGAGGCAGGTCCCGTCCACGTCCTCACAGATATAGTACAGCGCATAGGCCGGGATGGTCACCGGTCCGG
>CAZULW010000150.1:0-3702 GCA_964621455.1 uncultured bacterium | reverse complement strand
TGAAGAGCCATAATAAGCTGGCTTTATAATAGAGGGGGATCATTATAAGACCCATCCGTACAGTAGACCACCGACGGGTGGTATCTCGTTACCTGATATTTTGCGTCAAAAGATGCGGGATATAAACCGATAAATCGGTTTACAGATATGCAGCTGGATTTTAGTCCCACGAATAAATTCGTGGGCTGTGAAAAGAGAAGGGTAAATAGCCCACGATTTCAATCGTGGGATTATAGGAAAAACATTAGGAAGAAACCATTTCAATGGTTTATCAAAGATAATCGGAGCAGGTAGCATGTCCCATTCTTTTACCAAGATTTGGATTCATGCCATCTTTAGTACGAAAGATCGTGTGCCATTGCTGAAAGACCATTAGGTGAGTCAGGTTAATACGCACATCAATGACCGATTAATTGATCTTGGCTGCGATGTTCGCATAATCATTGGTACGGAGGATCATTTACATATTCTTTTTCTGCTGAGCCCAGATAAGACTATTGCGCAAGTTATAAAAGCGATCAAAGGGGAATCGTCTCATTGGATCAATCAGCAGGACTTACTCAACGCTAAATTTGCATGGCAGGTTGGCTATGGTGCATTTTCCGTAAGTGAATCGAACGTGGTGAAGGTTGAGAATTACATCCACAGGCAAGAGGAGCATCACCGCAGGATGACCTTTCAAGAAGAGTATGACAGATTTATCCAGAAATATGGTTTGGGTGTAAACCGATAAATCGGTTTGCGGGTAAATGTTTACATTCTGCACCCACGAATAAATTCGTGGGCTGCGAAGAGGGTAAAATGATAGCCCACGATTTTCCCTAATGGACTCCTTTGGAGCAATCGTGGGGAATATAGAGGGTGATAGGACAAAAACCATTTCAATGGCTTTCTTGTAAATTCAAATCTAATACAATATGACCACCATCCCCCTCCGCCGCATTGCCAAATGGGCCGGCCCCCTGGCCGCCCTGCTGGTGATCCTGCTGGTGGACCTTGACCCCGAAAAGCCCGCAATCACCTATACCGCCGCGGTAGCCCTCTGGATGGTCATCTGGTGGCTCACCGAGGCGGTGCCCCTGGCGGTCACGGCCCTCCTGCCGGTGGTGGCTTTCCCCATCCTGAAGATCATGCCCGGCCGGGATGTGGCTGGTCTCTACTTCAACAACGTCATCTTTCTGTTCCTGGGCGGCTTCATCGTCGCACTTGCGATGGAACGCTGGCAGCTCCACCGCCGCCTGGCCTTGACCATTATCGCCGGCCTGGGGAGCAGCCCCCGCCGGCTCCTGTTGGGCTTCATGGTGGCCACCGCCTTCCTGTCCATGTGGATTTCCAACACGGCCACCACCATGATGATGGTACCCATCGCCCTGGGTGCCCTGGCCCGCCTGGAGGCGTCCGAAAACAACCAGTCGCCGCGGCTGGCTGTGGCCCTGCTGCTGGGTATTGCCTATGCCGCCTCTATCGGCGGGATCGCCACCCTCATCGGCACGCCGCCTAACCTGGCCTTCGCCCGGATTTATGCCATCACCTTTCCCGAGGCCCCGGAAATCTCCTTCACCGGCTGGTTCACCTTTGCCTTTCCCCTCAGCCTGATTTTCCTGGCCCTAGCCTGGGGCGGCCTGTCCACCTGGGTCAGCTGGCGGAGGCCCGCAGCCGAGATCGACCGCAAACTGTTTGCCGATGAGCTGGCCGGGCTGGGCCCCATGAGCCGGGAGGAGCGGCTGGTCCTGGTGCACTTTGTGGCCCTGGCCCTCCTCTGGCTGACCCGCGGCGACGTGAACCTGGGGTCAATCACCGTCCGCGGCTGGGGCTCCCTGCTGGGGCTGTCAGGTTACGTGGACGACGGCACCGTGGCAGTGGCGGTAGCCGTCTCGCTGTTTCTCTTCCCTTCCGACCGCAGCCCCTCGGGACGCCTCATGGACTGGCGCACCGCCAAGGCCCTCCCCTGGCACATCGTTTTACTCTTCGGCGGTGGCTTTGCCCTGGCCCGGGGATTTACCACGAGCGGGCTGTCCCAATGGGTGGGCGGCAACCTGGCGGGGCTGTCCCACTATCATCCCGTCCTTATAGTAGCCACCCTCTGCCTGGCGGTGACCTTCCTCACGGAGCTCACGTCGAACACGGCCACGGCGGAGCTGCTGCTGCCCGTACTGGCGGCGGTGGCGGTGAATATTGACGTCCACCCCCTGATGCTCATGGTGCCCGCCACTATCTCCGCCTCCTGCGCTTTCATGATGCCTGTTGCCACGCCCCCCAACGCCATCGTCTTCGGCACCGACCGCCTCACCATCCCCCAGATGGCCAGAATGGGCATCATGCTGAACCTCGCCGGGGTGGTGCTCATAACAGCCGCCCTTTTCCTCCTGGGTGGGGTGCTGATACCTTAGTATCCAACCCTTCCTGGACCTTTATTTAACAATCTGGAACTTGCGAAATCAGTTATCCGGTCCTAGCTTCAATATTATGAAGGCTAATCTATACCTGATCCCTCTCTTAGGCTTTGCGGCTCTCCTGTGTCAAAGCTGCCAGGAAGGGAAGGCAAAGGAGGAAGAGCAAATGATCATCATGTCATCGGCGTTTCAGGAGGGCGGGATGATCCCCGCCAAGTATACCTGCGACGGGCAGGACGTGTCCCCGCCCCTGAGCTGGAACGGCTTGCCCGACAATGCCAAGTCGCTGGTCCTGATCAGCGACGACCCCGACGCGCCCATGGGCACCTGGGTACACTGGGTGGTCTATAACATCTCGCCCAACATGACGGGTTTTGAGGAAGGGATTTCAAAGGATACGCTGGCACAGAAAGGTACTGTGCAGGGGACGACCGACTTCCGGCGGCGGGAGTATGGCGGACCGTGTCCCCCTTCAGGGACGCACCGCTACTTCTTCAAGCTCTACGCCCTGGATACGCCCCTTGAGCTTGGTCCCGGCGCCACCAAGAAGCAGGTGGAGGTGGCCATGCAGGGGCATGTCCTGGTCCGGGCCCAGCTCATGGGCCGCTACGCCCGCAGGCGCTAATCGGCCATAACAGTCTGGGGGTCCTGATAGACGGCGTGGCCTTCCTTGACCAAGGCTTCGTTCACATTGATGGTCTCACCCGACTCGGTGACTACTGTCATTTCTCCCAGGTAGCCTCTGGACTTATCCTTGCGGTCCTGGATGGTCCGCAGGAGGACTTCCCGATCCAGGATGAGGTTCCGCAGGTAGTCCCGGGCAGCAATACCGGCCTTACGGCTGTTGCCTTTGATCTCCGGTGCCTGAACCCGGTGGAGGCGAATCTCCATGCCCCGGGTCCATATTCCCATCCCCAGGTCGAGATCTGCACGGCAGGTGTCACCGCTGTGTACACGAGTAACATAAGCTTTGTAGTAGTACAGTTGTGAAGGGGTCATGCTGTCTATTTCTGCTGTGCTAATGCTTATTCTGTTGCTCGGTCGTTTGATGAATCTGGCCGGAGCGCAATCCGCCAGCCAGTAGGAATGTAGCCATTAAGAGCCTGAGAGACAAAGAAAACCGGAACCGGGGAGATAAGTTGACGATATGGCCTATTCGTGGCAGCGGAAGGATAGAGGCTGGTTCCGCCTAGAGCTTTATTCTTTCCCTTGCCATAGCTAAATTCCATCCGTTCAGGCAGCGGCCCGGCGTTCGGAGAGGTGGCTGAGCTGGCTGAAAGCGCCCGCCTGCTAAGCGGGTATACGGTGA
>CAZULW010000149.1:0-3788 GCA_964621455.1 uncultured bacterium | reverse complement strand
CAAATTTACGTCCACAAATCAAAAACATCAACCTATAGTGTTAACACGCCCTAGATTGATGACGATCTGGGCGTGCATCTGGGGCTGGGTAGCGCCACCCATGACACCGAAGCTGACCCAGGGTTTGCCGTTTCTGGTAATAAAAGCGGGGATGATCGTGTGGAAGGGTCGTTTCCCCGGCGCGTAGCTGTTGGGGCGGCCGGGGGTGAGATCGAACAGCTCGCCCCGGTCCTGGAACATGAATCCCAGCCCATCAGGTACCATCCCCGAACCCATTCCGCGGAAGTTGCTCTGGATCAGGCTCACCATGTTGCCTTCTCCGTCGGCCACGGTCAAGTAGATGGTGTCGCCGCGGCGCAGGGCCTCGTTGCCGGCCTCGTAGCGGCGGGCGGCGCGCTGCGGATCGATGAGCTTCCGGCGTTGGCGGGCATATTTCTTGGAAATGAGGGTCTTAACCGGCACATCCGCAAAGGCCATATCGGCGTAGAAATGGGCCCGGTCTTCAAAGGCCAGTTTCTTAGCCTCCACGAAATAGTGAATGCAATCGGCGCTGCCATAGCCCATGGCGGCGATATCGTAGCCTTCCAGGATATTCAGGATCTGGAGGGCAGCGATCCCCTGGCCGTTGGGGGGCAGTTCCCAGACATCGTAGCCGCGGTAGTTGGTGGAAACAGGCTCCACCCACTCGGAGGTGTGGGAAGCCAGGTCTTCGTACGAGAGGAAACCGTCCACCTTTTTCATGAAGTCGTTGATGATGCGGGCGATCTCGCCCTTATAGAAGGCGTCTCGACCTTCCCTGGCGATCAGTTCCAGGGTGTTGGCCAGGTCGGGATTCTTAAACACCTCACCTTTCCCGGGGGTGCGGCCACCGGGCATGTAGGTCTCTCTGAAGTTTGGATAATCGTTGAACCTCCTGGCGGAGCTTTCACAGGTAATAGGCGATCAGCTCCGTTACGGGGAAGCCCTCCCGGGCATAGGTGATGGCAGGCTGGAGGACCTGCTCCATGGGAAGGCGACCAAAGCGGCCATGCAGCTCAAACCAGCCGTCCACTGCCCCGGGCACGCTGACCGGAAGGGGGCCGTAGCCGGGGATTTTACTCAGCCCCAGCTTCCTGAAATGTTCCAGGGTCAGTGACTTTGGCGAACGGCCGCTGGCATTCAGGCCGTGGAGCTTCTTCGTCTTGCTATCCCACACAATGGCGAACAGGTCCCCGCCGATGCCACAGCCGGTGGGCTCCATCAGGCCCAGGGCCGCGTTGGCCGCTATGGCCGCGTCGATGGCGTTACCCCCCTGTTTCAGGATATCCAGGGCGATCTGGGTGGCCAGGGGGTGGCTTGTGGCCGCTATCCCATGCTGGGCAATCACTTCGGACCGGGTAGCGAAGGGGCGGCCGGTGATACGGTCCTGACCTAAAAGCGATAGCGGTAAGACCAGAATTAAAAGCAGGAGTATGGTTGTTAACTGCCTCATGTGCCTTCCCTCGTGGTGGTTTCGATCTGGGAAACTTCTCTCCTACCGTTTCACCCGCAACCCCTTCTCCTCGTGGAAAAAGATCGAGGCGGCGAGCTTGCGCATACAGCCCTTCCTGTGAATAGTTTCCCGGATGACGATAACACCATCAACCGCTGCGGGAGAGCTCTATTTACGGTTCACCCCGCTTGACTTTATCCGGGACTATCGGTTAAGTTAATGCATCATGACTAGAAAAGCATACCTGTTCAGGTCGCTTCCAGTCCTGGTTTCCGGGCTGCTCCTATGGGGCTGCAGGGGCGATTCCGCTTCGGAGGCCGCCGTCTTCAAGATCGTGGCTACCGGGAACGTGCAGGGCGAGATCGAGCCCTGTGGGTGAAAGAGTGGACCTCTGGGCGGTCTGGCCCGGAAAGCAACCATCGTCAAAGGTCTGGCGGCAGAACAGCACCCCTACCTGGTGGTGGATGGGGGCGACCTCTTTTTCTCCAAGCCCCGGCTGGAGGAAAAGGTCCTTACCTGGGAGAAGATCAGGGCCCGTACCCTGGTTGAGGGCTTTAATCGTATCGGTACCGATGCGATCACCATCGGCGAGAATGACCTGACCGCCGGCCTGCCGTTCCTGAAGGCGCTGGCGGATTCGGCCCGCTTCCCGTTCCTCTCCGCTACCCTGGTAGACCCTGACGACAACCTGATTTTCGCTCCCTACTCGGTTGTAGAGAAACGCGGTTTCAGGATAGGCCTGGTGGGGGCATCGTCCGAGATAGCTGCGGGCGATGGGTACCGTTCTAAAGAACTGCTGCCATCACTCAAAGAGGCGGTAGAGGAGGTTCATTCCCGGGCCGACATGGTGATCCTGCTGTTCCACGGTACGGACCAGGACAAGCAGGCTATCCTGGAATCAGGACTGCCTATTGACCTGATCCTTCAGAGCCACGTAAAGCGCTATGATCCCGATTTCGGGCAGGAGTCCATTCCGGTCATGGCCCTGGGAACCCTGGGGAAGCACCTCAACGTGATAACGGCCACCGTGCATTCACCGGATCAGCAGCTGGTTGATTTGACGGCTCACCGCCGAACCCTTACTTTCGTAGAGAAGAGCCTGCAACGTCTGAGACGAAACCAACCGAAAGACACCCCCCTGGAGGAACTGTACGCGGACAAGCCCAGAATCCTGGAGCGCATTAAGGACTTGCGCGAACGGGAGTCCAGGACCCGGGAAATCATCGCGGCGGCTGTGAACACCATCGAAAGCAAGCGCGTCGCTCTCGACCGTTCGGTCAGGGATGACCAGGACATCCTGGCGCTGGTGAATGCCGCCAAGCGGGCGATTGAGGAAATCACCGGCCAGGCTTCAGTTCAGGCGAGTAAATCCACGTCCAGGGTTTCCGTTCTCGGCAGCCTCAATAACCAGGATGGGTCTTGACCGGGGTTTTATAATGAGTGTAGATTTGATTTGTTCATTGGGTCCTGAAAGCCTGACGATATGAGGCTGAGAGGCCGGTTGCGAGAGTAGCTCAGTTGGTAGAGCCCCACGTTGCCAACGTGGTTGTCGCGGGTTCGAGTCCCGTCTCTCGCTCAAGAGAAACCTCCTCTTGGTGGAGGTTTTTATATCTATGGAGGTGTAACTTAACGGGTGTAGGGCGACGTACCCAAGTGGTCTAAGGGGGCGGTCTGCAAAACCGCTATTCACCGGTTCGAATCCGGTCGTCGCCTCCACCATATAGATTGCATAGTTTGCCTGTGCTGCCGGGGTGGTGGAACTGGTAGACACAGGGGACTTAAAATCCCCAGCTCCAAAAGAGCGTGGGAGTTCGAATCTCCCCCCCGGCACACCCCATTTCTCGTCGAGAAACAGGCCCAGCAAGGGCCTTTTTCATTTTCTCGTTGAAACCTGCCTAAAACCCAAACAACACCAAAGAACCGCAAACAAATGTACTTTTTGCCGGATACGGAACCGGATACGGGGTGACGCTTCCAAAGTCCGATTGCGCACCTGCTTTGGGAGCAGGGGGTCGTCCCGACGCAGGGTCGGGATCGCCCCGACTTCAAAATCCCCGTCGAGAACATCATTTTCCGTCGGGGATTCTTGTTTAAGCAGGCAGAGCCGTTGAAGAGGCCAGGTACCCAGACAACCCCAAATAACTCCCGTTTTAGCATACGGATTGTAGCATACGCAATTGACTTGCCAGCTAATGAAACCAGTGCTTGAACATCTGCTTCTTAGGCAGAGAGTTGCGCGTTGATGCGTGCAATAGAATGTATCTAGGGCGTGTTAACACTATCTGAGTGCCTCGGCAATAAGTGCGAAGTGTATGAA
>CAZULW010000148.1:0-3839 GCA_964621455.1 uncultured bacterium | reverse complement strand
CGTGGTCCACGTGACCAATCGTCCCGACGTTCACGTGCGGCTTGCTGCGTACAAACTTTTCCTTCGCCATGTGTTAAGTATGCCTCCAGTTGTATATTCTTACCCGAGTGTACCGGATGCGGTCACCCTGAGCCTACAACCGGACTCGAACCGGTGACCTCTTCCTTACCAAGGAAGTGCTCTACCTGCTGAGCTATGTAGGCACATTGAGCGGGAGACGAGACTCGAAGGCTCGCCACAAGCGGCCACGCCGAAGCCCCGCGACCCTAGCTCACCAGTGCGCTGCACAGCCAATTGAACTGCGCAACGTGGGTGGAGATTCAAATCCACCGAAACTTCAGCCATGACATAACGATCCATATAATCACATACAGGATCGAAAATCCGCGCACGTAGAACCTCGCCTCTACGAACCTGGCTTTCCATCCAAGAGCCTTGATCTCCTTTCCCGCTTCTATTATTAGACGCATCCCTAAAGTTTCTTCAATTTCGCTGATTCTTCTAAGCCTCTGCTTGATATAAAAAACAAAGGTTTCTGTCATTCCCCACCAGACAAGGATGAGAAGCGTCGCCAAAGCCATCACCGGGAAAAACAGTCCTTGTTCCGACGCGTTCACGCCATACATGAAAAGCGCCGTGGACAAAACCAAAAAGATACTTCCTGTCCAGGAGTATACTATATTGGTATTGCTGCGCTGACTCGCCATCGCCTCCCGGTACTCTGTTAGAAGCACCTGAGGGTCGAGGTTATCCTTATTTAAGGCATCCATGTACTTTATCGTAGTTAAGCCATCTATTCCGTTTTTGAGCGGGAGACGAGACTCGAACCCGCGACCCTCAGCTTGGAAGGCTGATGCTCTACCAACTGAGCTACTCCCGCCAATCCCTTCCCGAAAGGATTCCATCGGGCAAGGAAAAACAATGCCGTATATTGAAAAACCGGCAAGTCAATCCCTTCAATCCACCAGCTCCACAGAAGTCCCTTTCCCAGGGGGATCCTTTTGGACGGAACCGGCGGATTACCTGGTGGGGAGAGAAGGATTCGAACCTCCGTAGACGTTACGTCGGCAGATTTACAGTCTGCTGCCATTAACCACTCGGCCATCTCCCCGAATCCATGACCTGCCGGAGCGAGGGCCCGCGCCTGTTGAATCCTGACAAAAATCCCGCTACCACGAGCCACCAGCAGGATTCGAACCCGCGACCCTCTGATTACAAATCAGATGCTCTACCAACTGAGCTATGGTGGCACCTTCCCGTAAATAGCGGCGCTACTTTAGCCGTCAAATTTACAACTTAAATAACATAAATCAACAGGGTAATCAACAGAACTTTTCTCCGAAAATTAGATACATGAGCCTGTACCCCATTGGTCTATTGAGAAATATAGAGATCAATAAGTGGAGGAGGCTGTGATTTCCCGGAAGCAATCTTCAGGGGAAACGCTCCGTATAAAATCCATGGGGTCGCCCTGTGGCGTGTCCTGAGTCATGCCCCTCTGGGCATAGTTCAACCCTGGCCGTACCAGGCCTCGGCGTAGCCCTCTGGCCGTAGCCCTGGCCGGGCAGGCCAACGGGCGAGGCCGCCACGGCGAGTCGCACGGGGAGGCCGGGCGAGCCTGAGCTTGCCGAGGGGCTTATCCCGAACTATTCCCTTAGTCTTGCCGAAGAGGTCTGCCCCTTAACGTTGCTCATGACAGTCTCCTTCGACTTCGCTCAGAACAGACTTCGTAACGACCAGTATGGAAAGGACGTGGCAAACATCGATGATTTCTACCTGATTGTTTCGGGGGAGGTCCTGGAACTTTAAACTTGAAATTACAAATTAATAATCTTTAATATAACCGGTGCGCTTAATGTCTGCGGGTTCATGCCCCCCTTCAAGCGCGAAAATAAGGCAGCAGACAATCGTACGAATTTATTTGTATTCCGTGTAATCCTTCCTAGATTCCACCCAATTATTGAGAAACGCCTGCGAGCTTTACAAAGGAATATCCGGAAGCATGCCGGAGCCGACTGGAACACGACATATAACCACCTGGGCCCGGGGGCTGCTACCTCCGCTGTTCCTGGCCGCCATGATTATTGTGGGGGCCTGTGATTTCCAGCTGCTGGAACCGCCGCAGCTCCCCCGCTGGGGGTTCTCCCTCACCATACCCCTCATCAACATGACCTACAACCTCTCGGAGCTGGCGGAGAGCGACACCACCATCTCCCTGGATACCACCACCAACGAGCTCCAGATCGAGTTTTCCGGCGCTTTAGATACTACCTCCATTGATTCCAGTTTCCTGGAAGTGGAGCTGCCGGCGGAGGCCTCACGGATAGATATCAATGAGTCAGTGAATGGGATCAAGGCCGACGCTTTCTTCAGTCCGGTGAGTGAGGAGATCCAGGTTACACTGGAACTGGATTCCCTGCTCCGGAAGTTCAATCCGATCTTGTTTGGAAGTGTCGAATTCCCTGCTGGGGACACTCTTCCTATCCTAGAGAGTGTCTGGAACGATAACGTGGCTGGTCAGTCGTTGGACAGTGAAGAAGATTTTGAAGTGTTTGACGCCGCTTTAGCGCTGCAAGATAATGCCTTTATCAAGGCTATCCGCTACGTACAGCTCTCGAATACAGCGACCAGTGAGTTTATCACCAGGGTTGGTACACCCGACTTTCCAACCAATGTAGATTCAATCCTTATCGAGGCATCTTCGGGTTCCTACTTTAACGTTGTCCATGACACCACCACGTTGCCGCCCGATGGTATCTTTTATCGGGTAAGCAATCTGCAGTCGGATTCGCTGGGCAGCGATATTGTGTTGGCCCTGCGTTTGGAGATGCCCGCTGTTACGGGGGACGTGATTATACCGAAAGGAGCCGACCCGCGGATTGAGTTTACCATCACCATCACGGTTGGCGGGCTGGATAGCCTGGCCATCACCACCGCTGAGACTTCCCTGATCGAAGACCCGCCCGAACCTTTGCCTCTCCCCAGTGATATTCAGATTAGCAGGGGGCAATTGCGAGACCCCGTGACTGCGCCCATCAATCGGATATCCATTGCCGACTTAGGTACCAGCCTCCCCTTCGATATTCGATTCCAGCTGTCTTTTCCAAACTTCGACTCTCTGGGTCTAGGCACAGATATGCTCACTCTGGGTCCTTACACCTTGAGGGAGGGCGAGCCACTCGTCTCTGAGCAGAGGTCGGTTGCGGGCTACACTTTCTACAACCCAAGCGATGACGGTCCTATCTCCCAGTTTGAATATGATCTGGTGGTGGATATTCTGGAAAAGGATGTCGTCCTTCCTCTGGACGGCTCTTCTCTAGGGGAATTTAATGCCAGTCTGGGGATTGGTGTGGATCTGGACGATCCTAGTGATGGAAAAGGCGATCTGTATTTCGAAAGCATCACCGGTAATTTCTCACTTTCCTTCGACGCGGTAAACACCACCATCCAGGATATCCCCACCGGCTTCGCGGGCTTTCAGTTCGGGCGGCTCAGCCTCAGCCTGCTCCTGCGCAATCAGATTGAGCTGCCAGTACAGCTGGACCTGCGGCTGATCGGCAGGACCTTTGAAGGCGACGACAGCGCGTGGGTGTCTATCAATCCCCGTATCAATTATCCCAATGCACCCAATGCGCCCGGTACGAACGGCGACACGGCCTACACCCTGATCATCCTGAATGAGAGTTCTGAGAGAACGTATTGGCTTACGGAAGGAGGCACGGACGTAAGTGCCGCCTGGGACAGCACCATCACCGAGGCCGAGAAGGGAAAGACCATCGTGGAGGTGCTCAACCTGCCTCCCGACATCATCGAGGTAGCGGGGGCCGCCGTAGTTAGGG
>CAZULW010000147.1:0-3865 GCA_964621455.1 uncultured bacterium | reverse complement strand
CATCAATCATCAATGCCCCCAGACTGGAACCGCGGGCGCGCAAACAGTCTCGAGGGGCCGCCGGTCGGTGGACTCACCACTGACAACTGACAACGGACAACGGACCACGGACGACTAAACACCCTCACTTAACCCCTGCCATCTGGTCGAACTCCACTCGCGGCTGCCTCAGGGCTTTGTTTCGTATCCGGTTGATGATACCGTAAGCCCTGGCGGTCGGCATGTCCTGAAAACCGGCGAAGTTGAAGGTCTTGAACAGTTCCAGAACGGCAAATTGCTGTTCCGTACGGTCTTTCCCGATATCTTCCATCCGCCAGAACAGCAGATCCAGTCCCTGGTCCAGTATCTTGCGTCGGCTGCCCCGCCTTGGCAGGTAGTGCTCATACTGCCGCTTGGCGACAGCGATCTTGCGCTCCAGGTCGCTCCGGCCCATACCCAGCCACACATACAGCGTCTCGTTCTTGTACATACTCTCAAGATCATCCAGTATCTTCTTCCACTCCTCCTTGAAGTGCTGCGCGTCCATCTCGGAGATCTTGGGCCGCTCGTTGGGGTCCGAGCACAGGTAGGGCGCGATCCACGCCGCTATCTTCTGCATCTGGTCACGGTCGCTGTCCAGCCCGGCCCTGTCGATCCATCGGTTTATCTGGGTGTAGATCTCGTCGAGGTGATCAAGCCACCGGACGTAGAACCTGGGGTGGGCATTGACCTTGAGGATCTTCTCGATGTGGGTTGGTACTTTCGCCATCGTATACCCCCTTCGGATTGTCCCTGGAAAGGACGCCGGTATCAAACTTATGGTATTCAATCGGCCACACCTTAATAAAATAAGCCAACACAAAAAGGTTTCAAAGGCTGATTCGCGGGAGCAGGCTGCTGGCTGGTGGCCGGCTGTTGAATAGCATTATGCTATATGACAACTACCCGGTGGTCGCATGTAGTTGTTGAGCATGGGCCTGTATCTTCCGGACCGCCTCGGCGATGCCATCCATCATGGAGCGGTCGGCCAGGAGCTCGAACTGGCGCAGCCAGACCCCTTCGCGGCACACACGCTCGGTGATGGGCAGATCCAGGTCTGGCCGGTTAATAAAAGGCATGCGGTAAAGCGGCCGGTAGCCATCGGTGGCAACCACACCTTCGGCGTTGAGGGCCTCCAGGAAGCGGCTTTTCGGCAGGCCATCGAAGTGGCGGCAGTCGTAAGTGAAAATGAGCAGGTGATAGGCGTTCCTGGCGGTGCCGGGATAACGCCGGGCACAGGTGACGCCGGGAATGGCATTGAGGAGCTCCTCCAGGTAGCGCCCGTTGGCCTCGCGAGTGGCGGCCCACTCTTCCAGGTGGTCCATTTGAGGCAGCAGCACCGCAGCCTGAAAGGCGCTGATGCGCAGGTTCAGGCCGGGACTTACGTGCTCGTACCAGGGCCCCTTGAGGGTGCGGCCACAGTTATAGATCTCAAAGGCCCGCTCGTAAATCTCTTGCCCGTTGGTCAGGAGGATGCCCCCCTCGCCGCTGGTGATGTTCTTCGAGGACTGGAAGGAAAAGCAGCCCACATCCCCGATGGCGCCCACTTTGCTCCCGTTGTAAACGGCGCCGTGGGCCTGGGCCGCGTCCTCGATCACCGCCAGCTTATGCTTCCGGGCCAGGTCCAAGATAGCGACCATATCCGCCGGATTGCCCCCCACATGTACCGGCATAATGGCCTGGGTGCGGGGTGAGATACGGCGGGCGGCGTCCCGGGGGTCCAGGTTGAATGTCTGGGAATCGATGTCCGCAAGTACCGGTGTGGCTTGTGTGAAAATAACGGCCGCAGCTGACGCCATAAAGGTATAGGCCGGAATGATAACTTCTCCCCCTGAGCTGACGCCCAGGGCTTTCAGGGCGGTGACCAGGGCCAGGGTCCCGTTGGCCATGGCCAGAGCATACTCGGCGTCATGGTAGCTGGCGAAGGTCTTCTCAAAATGCCGGATGGTATCTGAGCGCACGCCCCACTGATCCTCTTCCGCCACCTGGCGGAGAGCATCCGCCAGCCCGGGCAGCCGTGGCGGCCAGGTAGGCCACCGGCGGCGGTCTATCACGGGACCGCCACCCAGGAGGGCGGGCTTTTTTGAGGAAGGGGCCATAGCGCCGCTTTTAAAGCCGGTTAACCATAGCCAAAGCTAAGCGGCGGCGGTTTCGATTACCCCTTTTTTCTGCCCTATCGGGTCAACAGATTTCTGAGACGTGCGGTGTTTCTGTGTCCCCTCCACCCGGGCTGCTACAAAAAAAATGTTCTCCTGCCACTTTATACTTGATTGTTCCTGGAGACTCAATCCAACTTCGTATGCGTGGTTTGCTAGTGTGGGTAACTTGTGGATAACCTCCCTCGTATCTCGCACGCTTTCATATCAACATACCCTAATACAAGAGTATTTGTGGAACCTTCCATCATTTGGCAAGACTGCCTCACACTTATCAAGGACAAGGTGGCTACCCAGACCTTCCAGACCTGGTTCGTGCCTTTGAAAGCCGCGAATCTGGAAGACTCCCACCTCACCCTTCAGGTCCCCAGTCAATTCTATTACGAGTGGCTGGACTCACACTATCGGCCCATCATTCTGGAGGCCGTCAAAAAAGCCACCGGCAAGGATCTCCAGGTGCGGTACAGCGTGGTCTTGGGCGATGCGTCGGCAGAGGAATCCCCCCGCAGTTTATCGACGGGAGATGAGGATAAGAACAGCTTTTCCAGGCTCTCCCAGCTGAACCGCCGCTATACCTTTGAGAACTTCATTGAAGGCGCCGGTAACCAGTTTGCCAAGGCGGCCGCGCTGTCTGTTTCCGGCCGGCTACAGAAAAACCTTTTCAACCCCCTGGTGATCTATGGCGGTGTGGGCCTGGGCAAGACCCACCTGCTTCAAGCTATTGGCAACCACACCCTGGCCGAAGATCTCCAAACCCGGGTGGTATATGCCACCAGCGAGAAATTTACCCTGGACTTCATTTCAGCCATCCAGAAAAACCGTACAACGGCCTTCTCCAGGTATTATCGAAATGTGGATATGTTGCTGGTGGATGATATTCAGTTCTTTCAAAAGAAGGAGCAAACCCAAGAGCAGTTTTTCCATACTTTTAATGACCTTTACCAGCGCGGCAAGCAGATTGTGATGACCCTGGACCGGTCTCCCAGCGAACTTTCGGGTCTACAGGACCGTCTCATATCCCGTTTCAAGTCCGGCCTTATCGTCGACATCCATCCCCCGGACCTGGAAACGAGGATCGCCATTCTCATGCATCGAGCCGAGGAGGACGCCCTCGAAATCCCGTACGACACCACCGAGTATATCGCCCGCTGCATCAAGTCCAATGTGCGCGACCTGGAAGGTGCCTTCATCCGGCTGCTGGCTTACAGTTCGCTGCGCAACCAGGAGATTACCCTTGAGATGGCCCGTCAGGTGGTCCAGGAGATTCTGGGCAAGAACGCCGCCAGGACCGTCTCCGTGGATGAGGTGATCAAAAAGGTATGCGCGGAGTTCAAAATCCGCGAGAACACTCTGATAGGCAAGGGCCGCCCCCAGGACGTGGCGCTGGCGCGGCAGGTGGCCATGTACCTGGTCCGGGAACTCACCGGTGCCTCGCTGGTCAGCATCGGGCTGCACTTTGCCGGGAGGGACCACTCCACGGTGATCCATGCCTGCCGCACCATCGAGAAAAAGATGGAGGAGGACCCCGTCCTCAGGGCTCGGGTGGACACCATCTACAAGGAGCTGGCCAACGTAGTGTTTTAGAATAGCGCTGGTCCTGCAGCATTGCCTAATGGAAGATAGTACCAGCCTGCCCGCCTCTCCTGCGGTTGCTTTTCTAAATCACAACCGCCAATGAACACTCCCCATGC
>CAZULW010000146.1:0-3912 GCA_964621455.1 uncultured bacterium | reverse complement strand
GTGCTCAACCTGCCTCCCGACATCATCGAGGTAGCGGGGGCCGCCGTAGTTAGGGGTGAGGGTGTGGTAGAAGCCGGAAAGGGCATCTGGGGCGAGTTTGAGCTGATCGCGCCGTTTGCCTTTATCCTGCCGCAGGATATTTCCTTCCTGCCGGTGGCTCCCATACCGCTGGCGCCCATGGATGAAGATACCCGCGAGCAGATCCAGACGGCCCTGCTGTCCGCCAGCCTCACATCCACGGTCCAGACCAACTTTCCCATCGGGGGCAAAATCTCCATGCTCGCTTCGAACGACACCCTGTTCACCCTGGCCCTGGATTACCTGGACGATATCGACGCCGGCTTTTCCAGGAAGGCCAGAACGGGTGACGCCACTTTCTATTCGGATCTTGATTCCGTACTGGCCGCCGACGGCATCACGGGCATCGAATACATCGTGTTCTATCCGGACCGGGAAGCCTCCTCTTCGATTACGGATCCGCTGCAGACCGTGGCCCGGCGGGTGGAGTTCTACACCCAGGGGGACACCGCGCCGGCCTTCTGGATCGGCCATCTCTTCGATATAGAGCTGCCGTCACCCAGTGCCTTCACCGAAGAAGGGTGGGTGGCGACACCGGGGTATGCCAAACAGGAGATCACCCTGGATGCCGAGCGGGTAGAGTGGCTCGCCTCGGATACCACCGTTTATCTCAAGACCTTTATCACTTTATACAACACAAGAGGTCCCGATAGCCTACGGACGGTTCAATCCACCAACTGGATTCACTTCGCCGCTTTCATCACCTTTAACCTCGCCAGTGATATTTTTGCAGAAGAGGAGGAACCGGACTCGTCGGAGATCGAAGTCACCGCAATCCCCAACGACACCCTGACCATCGGCTCCATCGCTATCGTCCTCCTGGATTCGGTGTTCTCTCCTACCGCCGGGAAGGAGATCAAAGATCTGGACCTCGACCCTACCACCAGCCACGCGGGCATTGCCACAGTCAAAATACGCACTACCAGGAGCGGCAGCACTGTCAGTAAAGAGCTGTGGGTAACCGGCGTCGGCCCGGGTACGGCCAGGATCACCGTCTCCGCCGATGATGACCCCGAGGACAACATCGACCCCGCTACAGCCTCATTTCTGGTCACCGTACAGGAAGCCGGCGGCGAGGGTGCGCCCCCGAAACCTTCTGTACAGCACAAAATCGTGGGGCCTGCTCGGTTATGGTGAGGCGTCGAAGGATAAAACTTGGGTTGGTGCAAGGTCTCCTGTGGCCGGTTGCCTGTATTGGATTTCTGTGGGCCCAGGGGCCGACCCCTGATCCGCGGTCTCTGGGTCTGGCGGGGGCCGCCACCAGCCTGGCGGAGGGCATTCACGCCGTGGCGTACAATCCAGCCAGACTGGCCTTTTCCGCCAGGGACTTCAGCATGAACCTGGGCGGCATCACCCTTGGCCTGGAAAACAACCTGCTATCCATTGAGAACTACAATCTGTTCAATGGCGCGGATTTCATCGACACTCTATCCAGCGACTATGTGGACAAGCAGGCGTTCCTTGACGGTCTGCCGGACGATGGTCTGCGGATCAATACCAGCCTGCACCTGCCGGTACCCGGCATCAACTGGGCCCGAGGGACCATCGCCTTTTCAAGCGAAGTGGTCATCTTCGGCAACCTGGGTCTGCCCAAAACCCTGTTTGAGCTGCTGATGCAGGGCAACGTCGTCGGAGACAGCCTGATACTGACCCTCGACGAGGAGATCCAGGGTACGGCTGAGTGGGGCTTCAGCTTCGCCGTTCCAACAGGCGGTGTGGCTTTCGGGTTTACGCTCAAATATCTACAGGGTCTATTCCACATCGGGGTAGATCAAGATTCCAGTGGCGGGTACTTCCTCACTGATACCACCGGATTTAAGGGCGAGGGGCGCTACCTGCTCAGGCAAGCCGTAGGCGGCAGCGGATTCGGTCTGGATATCGGTTTTGCTACCAGCGAAGTCAATGGCTATCGGCTGGGCATTTCACTCATTAACGCCCTGGGACGCATCCGCTGGCACGGGCCTTCCCTTACCAAAGACCTCCTCGGCGATGCCCTTCAGGGTCTAATGCCCTGGCGCGAAAACGAGTATTTCCTTTACACTTACCGGGTGAACGAAGTAACCGGCATGAAATTCCTTCAAGACGTGCCCCTGGACAGCCTGTTCCAGAATGAGAGCTACACGGTGGTGGAAACCGAAGACGGCCTGGTGCGGTCCGATACCCTGGATAGCGATGCATATGAGGAGCTGGCCAAGGAGGCGAACCTGAAACCGTTCACCACCAATTATCCCGCCCTGTTCCGTATTGGCGCCTCCAAGCGCATCGAGGGCTTCGGCCTCCTGACGCTAGACCTGGTAACCGGTTTCCAGGATCACCTGTGGTCCTCCCGGGGCTGGCAGCTGGCGGCGGGAGTAGAGATCCTGCGCACGCCCAGCTTCCCCATCCGCATGGGGATACGATATGGTGGTCCGGAGAAGCAACAGCTGGGTCTCGGGTTCGGTATCCACAAGGGACCCCTCCAGTTCGACATGGCAATGGCTTTTCACAACGGGCTGTGGCTTCATACCACCAAGGGCATCAGCCTGGCCCTCGGTCTTACCCTGGTCCGCTGAGGGAAAAGTTACGGGTTCCGAGTTCCTGGTTTCGAGTTCATAGTTCCTGGTTCCGAGTTCAAGGTTCAGAGTTTTGCGGTTCCCTATCCGGGGTCTGCCACTGCCACTGCCACTAATCCACCAATCACCCCGGCCCTAACTACGCCGCCTCCACAGCAGGAAAAAGCCCAACCCCAGAAACAGAATATTAGGCAGCCATACCGAGGGGATAGGATCCAGCACACCTTTTATGCCCAGGGATTGGCCCAGTTTAATGGCCGTATAATATCCGAAGATCACGAAGACACTCATACCGGCGCCGAACGTCAGGCTGGACTGCGGGCGGCCCATACTGAGTGGCAGGCCGAACAGGACCATGATAAAACTGGTCACGGAGAAGGCCACCTTGAAGTGCATGTTTACTTCCCAGCGGGTTGGATCGATCCCGTTGCGGATGAGCTGGGACACGAAGTCCCGGAGCTCGCCTAAGCGCATCTCCTCTGGCGTTACCGACATTTTCATCAGGTCCACCGGCTTGATTCCCAGGGTCAGGAGGGTATCCGCTCCCTGGGCAGTCACCATGATGGTGTCGGTTGCGCTGTCGAAAGTCCGGACACGGTAGTCGACGCCGCGCCAACTCTGGGTTTCCTCATTCCATGTCAGATAGCGCAAGTCCATGCGCTGCGCCAGGCGGCCCTGCTCGTAGCGCTGGATATAGACCCCGTGGGCCTGCTGGGTGCGGTAATCGAAGCGGTCGATAGCGATGTGCTCCGTGGGTGACTGCTGGAGGAAGATATTCTGCTTTTTAACTTTATGTTTCCGGCGATACTCCCGCGCCAGGTACTGGCTTTGAACCTCGGCCTTGCGGCGCATCCCTTCCGAAACCAGCAGGTCATCGAAGAAAAATGACCCTATACTGAGGAGCATGCCAGTGATCAGGAGGGAGGCGCCAATCCGGCGGATACTGAAGCCCGAGGCCTTCATGGCGCTGATCTCATTCCGTTTATTCAGCAGGCCTATGGAGAAAAAGGTAGCCAGGAGGGTGGCCATGGGCAGGGCAATACTCACGAACCAGGGGAGGGTGTACAGGTAATAGGCAACTATGGCCTGGCGGGGCATCTTGGCGTCGATGAACTTGTCCATGTTTTCCACCACGTCCACTACCAGGAAGACGGTGACAAAAGCCACCATGGCACCCATAAGGATGCTCAGAAAGCGGCTGAGAACGTACCGATCCAGGAGCTTGAACATTATGTCAAAGGTACGCATAACAGGGGTATATTTTCACGCATGAATTGGCACG
>CAZULW010000145.1:0-4028 GCA_964621455.1 uncultured bacterium | reverse complement strand
TCCGCAGGATTTTACCTTCTCGAAATTCGTCGCCGATACCCTGGTCATCAACCTGCCGGAGGATTCCTCGCTTATCGCGGCGGATATGCCGCTGCGGGTTGTTGATTACCGTGAGACGCCCGGTCCTTTCCTCGGCATCCGGCAGATCAAGAAGTGGAAATACATTCCTGTGGACCAGTACCTGGTGCTGCCGGAGTCGCTGTCCGCTGCCCTGGGCAGACGATTGCCGGTGGACACCACCCGGCCCAGTGACACCCTGGTGATTGACAAAGTTTCCATCTGGTACGATGGCTCTCCGATGTTCCTCAAGGGCTGGACGTTGAACGGCCGCACGCGGCTGGTGAATAGTGAGGGGAGCACACTCCGTGACTGGCAGTGGGAGCACCGCGTCAAAAAGAAAAGGAAGCAGAAGCCCGAGGACGCCATCAGCCGGCTGGTGGGGGAGTGGATGTCGGCCCAAGGAAAGGCTTTGAAAAATGATTTAGCCACGGGGATCACCTCTCCCTACCGCTACCGCCGGCAGCTGATGTTCCGGGTGGACACCATCATTCTGCCGGACGGGTATATCCTGAATGGCCGCCTGTCCCTCGATTTTCCCGCCGACCAGCTAGACCGCTATATCCGCGGCGCGCCCGGAATGGGCATCTATTATCGGAAATCCTCCAAACACGAATCGGTCGCCGTCGGCGTCAAGGAGCAGCAGTGGTTTGTCCGGCTGCGACCGTCCTGGCTGGGCCGGCTGGGCCTCTCCTTTCGTATCGGCGGCAACAGCTTTAATCCCGATAAGTTTGACTACGTGGACTTTTCAAATATCCTGCTGGTCAATTTCGGCCTCACCACCGCCGTGGAGTATCGCCCGCGCTACCATAAGGGCCTGTTCGCCGGAGCCGGCCTGTATCAATCGGTTAACGTGCTGCCGGAAGTGGTGCCGCGCTACGCGATCGGTCTCCTGCTGACCGCGGGAGTGATCCTGCCGTGAGGGGATTGATCGCCGGGCTGGCTATCCTTATGGGCGCTGTCCTGGAGGCCGCTAACGTCTCCGGCTACGTGGCCGACGCCGAGACCGGAGAGACTATCATCGGCGTGAATATCATCGTAGAAGGCACCACTATGGGGGCCACCACTGATTTGAACGGCTTCTTCGTCATCAGGCGACTGCAGCCCGGCGAGACCACCCTGCGCTTCTCCCACATCGCCTACGAAGATCACCGCCGCACCATCCGGCTGGACACAGACGACCTGTACCTTGAGACCATCACCCTGACCCCCACGGTCCTGCAGGCCGAGGCCATCGAAGTGACCGCCCACCGGGGAGAGATCATTCAGAAGGACATGGATATCGCCAGCTTCGAGGTCAGCCCCCAGGTACTCAAGGAGGTACCCCAATTCAGGAAAGACGTCTTCAAACTCATCAAGTACTCTCCCAGTGTAACCATCTCCGATCCCATTTCCCCCCAGTACTACGTCAGGGGCGGCGATCCGGGGGAGAACCTGGTGCAGCTGGACGGCATGACCATCTACAATCCCCAGCATTCCATGAGTGCGCAGGCTATTTTCAATCCTTATGCCATCAAGAACATCGAGATGCTGGTGGGGGGCTTCGACGCCCAGTACGGCGGGCGCAACTCCTCCATCCTGTATATCACTTCGCGGGAGGGACACAAGGAAAGGGTTCGCGGGGAGTTCAAGCCGTCAACCTCCGGCATTACAGGCGCGGTGGAGTTCCCCGTGAGCATTGGGGGCACGGCCATGTTCTCGGGCCGGGTCCTGACGGACCTGATACCCCGGATCGTGATGGGCATGCCCAACCTGATGGCCGACTTCAACGGCGCTTACCAGACGACGATCAGGAACACCCGGCTGCGGCTCTCCGCCTTTTATGCCCGGGACTTTATTGACTACGATTTTATCCGGCTGGGGATTTACTTTACACAGCCGTTCCTACGCAACTACAGCGTCGGCTTCCTAACCAATACCGCCAATGCGGCCCTGGGGATCCAGACCCGCTCAATCCTCACACCCAACCTGGTGTTCGAATCGCACCTGTACTACTCCGGGTTCCGGGTTGACAATAAAAACTTCATCAAGTTCCGCGTGGAGGACACCACCGATGCGGCGAACATTGATGTTGTCCTGAATTATGAAACCCGGGTGACAAATGAGGTCTCGGACTTCACCGCCAAGGCAAACCTGTCCTATTTCACCGTTCTGAACCAGACCCTCCAGCTGGGCTTTGAACTAAACAACCTCACCTTCTTCAACGAGGCTGGTCTCCTCTCCATGCCGTCACTCTCGGCGGAGGTGCGGTCCGACCTGCAGTCCTTCTACCTGCAGGATAAGATCGAAGCCGGTCCGCTGCTGTTGAAATTCGGTCTGCGCAACAGCCGCCTCTCCCCCGAGACCGAGTGGCGCCTGGAGCCGCGGGCATCCCTGGCACTTGAACTGCGCGGAGCCACCCTGAAAGCCGCCTGGGGACGGTACCATCAGTACGTCACGGCCATGAACACCCAGGATGTGGAGCTCAGCCAGTACCTCGATTACTACTATCCCCTGCGGGAGCTGGAACCGCTCGCCTCCACCCATAATATCCTGGGGATCGAGGGCCGGATCACCGACCGGCTGGAGTATTCCGTTACGGCTTATTACAAGGACCTTACCACCCTGTACCGCTTAGATTACCTCAACGCAATTGAATCCATCTATGACTACACGGACGCGCTGGAAAAGGGCCGGGGCGAGGCCAAGGGCGTGGAGTTCCTCCTCCGGGGCGAGCTGGGGCGGCTCTCGGGCTGGATCGGCTACTCCATGTCACGGTCCACGCGCAGCTACCCCTCCATCCAGGGCGGCAAACCTTTCCTGTATGACGGCGATCAGACCCATAACCTGAAAGCGGTCCTGCTATATAACCTGACGCCTGATATCACCGCCAGCACTACTTTCCAGTTAACGTCCGGATACCCCAGGACCTGGGAAACGGGCCAGATAATGCATTATAACTATGATCCCATCAGCAACACCTTCGGCCTTTTTCCAACGTACATTACCCCGGTGAAAAACAACGTGCGGTTTCCACCACGAATGCTCTGGGACATAGGGTGGAAGAAAAAACTGCGTGATGGGTTCGGCTACCGATTGGCTGAATACCTGGGCACCGATGAGGCTTATTTTACCATATCGATCCAGAATCTGCTGTTCCTTAGAAGAAACCCATACATGTACTTCTACATTCCCAACTACGGATATTACGCGTTTGGCATTGAATTTTTTCCAATGGTAAGTGCCGGCTACAGCATAAAGTTCTAAGAGTGAACAGATATGAAAAGAAGTAACAAAATAACCTTCGCCATCTTTATCACTGTTCTTTTTGGGGCCGCCTGCGACCTGCCTACCGAGCCCGGCCCCCAGCCCAGCACTATTATCGAGACCGACTTCGAACCGGGCCTGAACATCCTGGGCGTCCTGCGGTTGGATGATTCCACCGGCACCTCATTTATTCATATTGAACAGGCCTGCCGGACAAAGGAAATATATGATGAGGAATTTCCCCTCATTATCGAAGATGCCGCGGTGGTCGTGAAGAGGATCATAGACACGACCACTTATCCATTTGACTTCGAAGCGGATACCCTACGGCCTTATACATATACCTATCCCAAATTTGCTCCTGCCGCCGGTAAGGAGTATGCCCTGAGCATCACCCACCCCGTGCTGCCAACGCTCACCGACACGACGGTAGTACCCGTCAAGCCGTCCATTTTACCGATATCGCCGCAGATATCCAATCAGGCCATTTCGTTCAACCTGCTGACCACCACCGATACCTATCTCTACGACATCTATCTCATATCACCGTCGGACTCACTGCATTACCGGTTCGCCAATCAGGGTGAGGGCTTGTTGCCGGTTACCTTCAATCCCACCGTTGGACCGGGGCAGACTATGACAATCCATATCTATGGCTATGACGCCAACCTTGCTGAGTACCTGACTGCTGTCACAACCATCAAATATCAGACTTACCTGGAGAC
>CAZULW010000144.1:0-4063 GCA_964621455.1 uncultured bacterium | reverse complement strand
ATAAAAACCGTCCTGTCAACCGCTCAATATCCTCAAACTCGAAATAAAGTCCCCGGTGGGCATGGCAATCTTCCAACACGCCCCAGAGGAGAAAGATTGATCGTAATATAGCGAACATGTACTATAGGGGGTGGACATGCAAAGCTCTACTTTACTTTCTGCCGGCCCTTCGGCAGTTAGATTTACACATTTAGGAGGAACAGGATGCGACTCGATACCTTTGTGCTGGTAGCGGCGGTCGGATTTCTGGCCACTTATGCGCATTTAATGTTTGCTCTTTGGGCGCCGCGGTTCGGCTTGCCGCGGCTAGACTACCCGCTTGGACTTTCCGAGCTCTCCTTTGGTGAATCCTACGAGGGACATCCCCCATACTGGTTGGGATTAGCTGTACTCTACTTAAATGGGATCATATTCGCGCTTATTTACGCTAACCTGGTTGGGCAATATCTTCCTGGAACCACGCTGGTGCGCGGGCTGCTCTGGGGCGGCATCCTCTTCTTTGGATCCCAGTGTTTCTTCAATCCTGTCATAGCCCGGCACGGCTTCTTTAGCCGCAAGGCCCATCCGCGCGCCTGGCTGACTGCTGTCGTCACCCATGTTATTTACGGCGCAGTCCTGGGTTGGCTCAGTCCCATCCTCTGATTTCCAGATATCAGTGGGGTGCATATCGGTAAGCCCGGTAAAGTAGTCGATCAGCATTAGGTGGGGGATTTTACTGTCCATATTCCAGGCCCGGGCAGCAGGATTGAGAATGAAGCTTCCGCCATGTTCGGTCTTTCCGCAGGTGTTCCCTTCATACACCAGTCATTTCACAGTTTGATCAGCCTACCCTCTCTATTTGAGCGGTACACGGCATCGATGATACACAGCACGTTGAACCCGTCTTCAACGCCGGTCCCTTTGACCTGCTGCTCCTCGCCCAGAACACAGTTGAGGAAGTGCCGCAGCTCATTCTTGTAGCCCAGGTTCTCATGCTCATCCACCGCCGGCCGGGTCCAGCCCTGGGTAAAATCAGCCTTTTCTATGGCATATTCATAGCCGTCCATGGAGAACACCGACAGAGGGTTACCGAAAGTCATATCCACGGTCAACCGGCCGTCGCTCCCAAATACTTCCACCACATCGTCCATACCGCCCCGGGTAATGTAGTTACCCTCTATTACCGCCTGGGTCCCGTCGTTGTAGGTGAGCACCCCGATTCCCCAGTCTTCGCCTTCCAGTTTCTTGTGGAAGAGGTTCTTCTCACCGCCCCCGGAGCACTTACCTAAGACCGTTTCCGGCATACCGAGATAGTGATGAAAGAATCCTGCAGGATGAACCGCTAAGTGGATGACACTGCCGCCGCCGCAATACTTGACTTTCTGGGCAAAGGGAGAGTGGGAGCCGTTATGGCATTCTTTGCCCCGGTAGTAGAGCGGCTTGCCGATGGCCCCTTCCTCGATGATGCTCCTGGCCCGCATCAGCGCAGGGGCAAAGATCCAGTCTTCCGCATAGAAGTACATCCTGCCATTCTTCTTCTGGGCCTCCACGATTTTCTCGCCGTCGCGGAGCGTGGTGGCAAAGGGCTTTTCGCAGATCACGTGCTTGCCGGCCTCCAGGGCAGCCACAGCCACCTCGGCATGCAGAAAGTTGGGCAGGCAGATATCCACCAGTTCAAGCCTGGGGTCCGAAAGCAGCTTCTTGTAATCATTGTAGCCCTTGGGCACCCGGTGCTTTTTTAGAAAAGCTTCACACGCCTGATCATCGATGTCAGCCACCGCGGCGATCTCGGCGGCCGGCAGCGTATGCCAGCATTGGGCATGAAAGTCTCCGGCAAATTTGGCACCGATGATGCCAACTTTTACTTTCTTGTCCATAAAGAGTCAACTCCTTTGTACCATGGCGATGGCGCTCCGCCGGCACACATCGACACAGGTGGAACAGGCAAGGCAAGCCCCTGGATCAATCGCCGTCACGTCGTCAGGATGACTGATAGCGCAACAGTGCCCGATATTCCAGCAAAGCCCGCAGGCATTGCACTTTTCCGCGTCTACCTCAGCGTAGCCGTCGTAGATCTTTAACTCGTTGGCGGTCTTTATATTTTTGTGCAGCAGGTCTCGAAAGTCCCGAATGGTTTTATAGCCCATCTCCTTCATGTAAGCCTTCAAGTCGTCCAGCATCTTGGGCAGCCAGTCGAAGCCGCGGATCATGGTTTCGGTGCAGATCCACACAGCATCGGCACCGACCATAATCTGTTGTACGGCACTCCGGAGATCGGAAACGCCGCCGGAGCCGATGATGAAAGGCTCCTCTCCCAGAAAAAAGCGCATTTCGTAAGTATCCCTTAATGCCAGCGGCCGGATCCACGGACCGGAGAGACAGCCTAAAGTGATGCCGTCCTGCAGCCGGTAGATGGTTCCCATCGGATCGTGGATGTCGATATCCGGGATACCCAGGCGGTTTGCTACCCCGCCTACCGCCGCTGCACCGGCCTGCAAGGACTGGTACGCTGCCTGGGCGATCTTTCCGCCCTCCGGCGTTAGCTTAACGATGATAGGGACCTTTACAGCATCGGTAATCAGCTTGACCACCTTGGGCAGCTCCACCAGGTCAGAGCCCAGGCTGGCGCCCGTGGCCTGCTCAGCGCGCTCGCCGGTTGCGGTAAGGTTGAAGGACATATTAGGACAGCACATGTTCAGCTCGATGATCTGGGCGCCTGCATCCTCGTAACGCCTGGCCAGCCGGGTCCAGCCCTCTCGGTCCGCACCGTCATAGGTAATGTTGGGGATCATGACCAGGTCCTTGACCGCCTTCCTCCCCTCTTCTAGAAGTTTAAAGCTAGCCGCGGGCGTCAGCCTGGTCTCGGCAGTGAAGATGTGCAGCCTCTGCTTTTCAAGCCAGCGGTAGCGCGGGGGGAGGGTGATATAGGGAACCGGATCGATGGCCAGCTTCAGCGAAGCCGCTGCCCAGCCATTATCTTCGGCCTTTTTTAGTTGATCCAGATTCTTTACCGTTGGCCCTGAACCGACGATAAATGGATTGCGGAGGGTAATATCTCCCAGTTTTACAGATAGATCTATGGGATCACTCAAAAAGGTCTCCTCCTCGAGGATAAGGAGCTTTAGTTATCATCTTTCCCTATAAATGGACCTGGCTACCAGCCCTCCCCGGGGTATAGATGGGCTGCCCCTTCTCATCCAGCCGACAATCCTTGATGTGGAAGTGCTTAACGAAGGGTTTGGCCGCCTGGAAATTATTTCCCGGGCTTGCCTAATACTGTTACCTGCCATCGAGGTCACGAGAAGATCGTGAAGCCCTCCTTGTCGGCAGCAGCTGCCAAACGTACGTCACTGCAAACGAACGGTAATCCCTGAGGGGCCTCGTCAGCAGCTATCAGGGAGGCGGCAAACTGTGTCGCGTCTGCGGCCCGCAAAGGATGAATCCGCAACAGTCGGATTGCCCTGCGACGCAACTTCTCCGTAGCCTGGATCTCAAGCCATCCGGAAGCCAGAGTCTCCAGATCCGATAAGGCCTGACGAATGCCGGCGGTGTCCAGCGCGCCCTCCCTCTGCAGGCGATTCAGTGCCGAAGCACACTCTATCTTGCTGGCCCACCACGTTGCGATGTACGGGTCTTCTCTTAGAAGTGATTCACTCCGCTTTGTATCAGCTTCTTCGACCAGGAGCGGCATGATCGCCGATGAGTCCCAATACCTCATCGTGTGACTTCCCGTTCTGCAAGCAGTGCCTGCGTTGCGCTAACTCCTTCTGCGAGTTTCGCTTTACTGCGAGCGAGGAACTGAACGACGTCAATGGTGCGTCGAGGTGCTGATGCAAGACCCTGGCGAACGAGCGGAACCACCCGGTCATCTTTTACCGTCTCTCTGTCGTTGATTGGTTCGAGCCTGGCGACCGGTGTATTTCGGTCGAGGATCAAGATCGATGTCCCGCTCTTCACTTCATCGATCAAACTGCTGAGGTGATTCTTGGCTTCAGTTATATTGGCCTTTTTCATAAGCCTAATATAGCCCGATTGTTCGAGACTGTCAAACCCGCTGTCAATTTCTACTTCAAAACACATCCAA
>CAZULW010000143.1:0-4082 GCA_964621455.1 uncultured bacterium | reverse complement strand
CCTGGATGAGACCGCCGGGCAGGTGCTGCAGGTATTTAACCAGTAGCTCGTCGCCGATTCGAATGACGTAGGCCTTGCCACTGACGATTTCAGTCTGGCTGAGATCTATCAGGACAAAATCGCCTTCACGCAGAACTTTCTCCATGGAATCGCCTATCACATCCACCAGGGCCAGGTTTTTGGAATTCAGCCCCCTTTCGTTGATCCAATCCCTTCTAAAGGCCACGGAACCCACGACATCTTCGCCAACGACGAAGGTACCGTGTCCCGCACCTACCCGGACATCATAGCGGTTCACCAGTACCAGGTCTGAGGCCTCAGCCCCGGATGGTATGGTGCGAAACATCCTGCCTTCGCCGGTGAGGAGCCAGGTAATGTTAAATCCCAGCTTATCCAGCCTGCCCACGAGGTGGGAGGGCAGATCGGCGCGTCCACGTTCATAGTTGGCAATGTCATGGCGCTTAAGGCCAAAGCGGGCTGCGAAGGTAGTCTGAGTTTCATTCAGATGGGTTCTGATTTTCCGGAGGCGGCTGCTCATACCGACATATTTGTTACTTCCAGTAGCCATTTCTTATTGCAATGTGTAATAATTACACATTACCTTCAAACTAGAAAGAAGGCCCAGTATAAATGCTCTCAACCAAGTCATCCAGCCATGTTTCCCCTACCTGTTGAAGGGAAAGCATGCTCATGCCCGTCAGCCGGAGTCGGTACTACCGTTAGATTTCCCTTGAGGGTCTCTGCTAACGGCGTAATGAATCCGAATCAACGTAACCATTGAAAGGTAGCACTCTGGAACGTGCGCTTCAATCCAAAAATGCAGAATTGAGGAGGGCGAGTCATTATGACACCATCAAACCAGCAACCCAAGGCAGCAGCGGCCAGGGAATCGCGCCGCCTGCTTAAACCCACCGCCGATGAGCAAGGAAACTGGATCGATGGTCAGGGCCGGGCGGTGCCGCCCCGGTACATTGACCCGGTAGTGAAGGCACGTGACCGCCTGGTGCGCCGCATCGCCTCCAGGGCAATCCGCCTCCACGAGCAGATGACGGCGGTGAAAGCCGAGGTGCTGGCTCTGGTGGACGGCTACCTGGACCAGGTGGCGGCCGGGTACGATGAAGACTGGAAGGGGAATGCCGAGCTGGTCGCCTTTGACGGGCGGCTGAAGGTGGAGGTGAAAATCAGCGAGGCGCTGGAGTTCGACGAGCGCCTGCAGGTGGCCAAGCAGAAGATCGACCACTGCCTGCGGATCTGGACCGGCAACGCCCGGGCGGAGGTGCGGGCCCTTATCAACCAGGCCTTCCAGGTGGACAGCAAGGGGCGCATCAACGTACGCTCTATCCTCACTCTGCGGCAGCTCAAGTTCGACGACCCGGTGTGGAACGAGGCCATGGTCCTCATCGCTGACAGCCTGCGCATCCGTACCACGCGCCGTTACGTGAATGTGTACCAAAAACACACGGACACGGGCCGCTTCGATCTGCTGGCTCTGAGCTGGAGCGCGCTGGGGGGCGAAGCTGGGAAAAGTAGCAGTGGCAGTAGCGATGGCAGTAGCAGTGGCAGTCGTTAGTGGTCCGGCTACGCACTGCTACGCCAGACAAGTCCGCTGTCCGTGGCTGGTGTCATGAGGAGCGAAAAGCGTTGCGAGAGAGGAGAGAGATGGAGGACAATGACGGCTTTGACCTGATGATTGAGATGATCAACCGGCAGCGAATGTATCGCACGCAGGAGGTGGCTGCTTTCCTGCGGTGCTCGGTGCGCTACGTGCAGCTACTGGTGGAGCTGGGCCGCCTGGAGGCGTTGCGGGTGGGGGGGCTGATCCGCATTCCCGGCCTCGCGCTGGTGCGCTTCATCGAGAAATACAAGGAGTGGGATGGATGAGGGGCTACGAGTTCCTGGTTCCCCCAAAGGGGACCCTGCTGGTCGGGACAAGTAAGCCCAGGATTCAGCACCCTGAGCCTAGAGCGATCCTCCAAGAAGGTATAGGTAGATACGAACCCTGGGCACTGAAAGAATACAACGGTAGCGGAAGAAAGTCAAGGACAAAGTGCTTTCACGCAATGCCCGATCTTCTGTTATTAGGGGTGTGTCCCTGGGCTTTTTCATACCTTGACATTTCTCCACTTTCGCCTTATACTTTAATTGCCCAGGGCTCAGGCTCGCCCGTTGGGTTACGCCCAGAGTGGCAAGCCCCAAGTCCCCAGCTCCAAGCCCCCAGCCTCTAGCCTCTAGCCAATCGCTGACCGCCAGCCCCGCCTCTGGCGGGGTCATCGGTAATTCAGCACAACCAGTATATTTAAAAAACCGCTTGCCCTTCGGAATCGGTCTTGATGAGCCACAGATCGCCGTTGCCGGCACCGAAGGAATAGGTCTGCCCGGCGATGATATAGCCACCATCGGTAGTGGGCTGAACCGAAAGACCGAAATCCAGGCTGTGGCCGCCGTAGGTGCGGCTCCATTCCTCGTTACCATCAGTGTCGGTCTTGATCAACCAGACATCGCTGCCCCCGGCGCCAAAGGAAAGGGTCGTTCCCACAAGAATATAACCACCGTCGGTTGTCTCGTGCACGACATCCCCCCAATCCCATTCCGCTCCGCCGAAAGTCCTGGACCAGGCCATGCGGCCGTTGATATCCAGCTTTATCAGCCACACATCGCTCTCACCAGCCCCGGTAGAGGTCGTGGAGCCTACCACAATGTATCCCCCATCTGACGTTGTCTGGACAAAGTGGCCCTCTTCGTAGCCCTTGCCGCCGAACGTCAGCATCCATTGCGCCATCCCGTTGGCGTTGGTCTTTATGAGCCAGAGATCGTCGTTGCCCACACTGTTGGAGGAAGTTGCGCCGGTAATGATGTAACCGCCGTCGTCGGTCGGCTGAATGCAGTTGCCTTGGTCATTCTCGATCCCGCCGTAAGTGCGGCTCCATTCCTCGTTACCCCGGTCGTCGGTCTTGAACAGCCAGAGGTCGCCGCCGCCAGAGCCGTGGGAATCGGTCCAGCCGGTAATGATAAAGCCGCCGTCTCCCGTCTGCCGGACGAATCGGCCCCAGTCCCAGCCGCTGCCACCGAAGGTGCGGCTCCACAGCTGGCGCCCGTTACCATTGGTCCTGATGAGCCGTACATCGTAATCGCTGGGCATCGTCGATAGTACGGCACCAACGATAATGTAGCCGCCGTCGGTGGTTTCCTGGAGGAATTCGCCTCCTTCGTACCGGCCCGCAGCGATCCCGAAGGTTCTAGACCACTCCTCCGCGCCTACGGGGTCCACCTTCACCAGCCAGGTATTCCAGTCGCCCTCACCGAAAGAGGAAGTCACGCCGACAGCGATGTAGCCGCCGTCACTGGTCTGCTGTGCGTAATTGCCCTCGTCAAGACCGGCGCCGCCGAACGTACGCCTGAAACTAGTCTGCCGCCCGGTTGACTGCGGTGGTTCCGCCGCGTTGAGTGTGGCTTCCAGGTTTAGGCCGACAACTAGCAGGAATGCAAGGGACAGCCTAATAGTGCAGCCGAATCGGTTTGATGCCGTGGCGGTTGACATGGCTGAAGTTACAACCAACGACCCATGCCCCCTTGATCTTTACAATACGAATAGAAGCGACGCTCTGCAGATGAGACAGGTAAACCCTGCCTTTTACAGGTCAGCCGGACGGGGTAGAATTGGAAATGGTGATGGAAAGACGGGTGGGAGTGCGCCGTAACTAACGGATGAACATCTCCGTTACGGTGCGGCGTTCATTGGGCTCGTTAGTCCGGTTCTCCATCTGCTGCTGCTCATAGGCCGCGGTGGCTCGCGCCTCCAACCCCTCTTCCTCTCTGGCGGGCGGACGCTCAGCCGGCCCGGCCCCTTCACCGGGGGCTGCCAGCGGCCCTGCTTCATTGGCCGGATTTCCGGCGACACCTGCTCGCATGGGTCCGCCTTCCGCGGCGCCTGGCGGGGCCGCTTCGGGGGGAGTCACTCCAGCACCGTTCTCCTCCTCAGCCCCAGCCTCAGCCGGCAAAACGGCCCCTGGAGCCTGCGCTGCCTCCGGTGCCCCGACTGGTCCGCCGGCTTCTCCAGGGGCGCCAGCCGCACGGGCCGCCGG
>CAZULW010000142.1:0-4121 GCA_964621455.1 uncultured bacterium | reverse complement strand
CGGCGTTGTAGCCCTGAATCATGATTAACTCGATAGCGCTACTAAGAAGGTGATCCCTGGCGTCGCTGGTTCGTTCCACGGCGGTTCTTTCGATTTTTAGGTTCTTGGAATAGGCCAACATAGGTGCATGCGGTTTGGTTTACCACATCGCGTAATTTGCTCGGAAGAAACACTTTCGGGGGAACTTTGAACTTGAAACCTGGAACTATGGAAAAGGGGATAGGGAGTGGCACATCTGAGCCAGTCGCACGTGAGGATTTGCGCGAAGCCGTCCCCCCAGGAAGAAATCATCATATAATCAAACTCATCGTCGACATATCATATGTAGCCTTACGTTAGACAGCCATTGCATGACAATTTATGCCCAGTCAGCCCGTCAAGCAAGTATTGTTTGCGCGCTTAGGGTAACGCCTGCAATGAAGGCGGGAGTAACGAGCAGGCTGTGGAATGTTGAGTACTTGTTGGCTGAGGCTTTAAATTAGGTAATTGATTAAGGTCTGGCACCAGTATTAGATTGGTATCATGGATATAAGTACATATGAACAATTGATTAAGAATGAAGCCACGGCCAAGATCAGCCCTTCAGGGGCTACCAGCTTCGGTGCCGGCCTGGCCCGCTGCATGGTAAAATCTATCCTTAAGAGGAATAATCATGGCCAAACACACCCGTAAACACTTTCTCCAGACCCTGACCTCAGCGGCTGTGGCCGCGGGAGGCATGTCTCTTCTGGCCACCACCGGATGTAGCCCCAAGGGCGGCCGGCAGCCCAATGTGGTCCTGATCATGACGGACGACCAGGGGTATGGCGACCTTGGTATTCACGGCAATGATAAGATCAAAACTCCCAACCTGGACCGGCTGGCTGGAGAGGGGGTGGAGCTCACCCGGTTTTATGTCAGCCCTATGTGCGCTCCCACCCGTGCCAGCCTGATGACGGGTCGCTACAACTACCGGACGGGGGTAGTGGATACCTCCCGCTCGCGGGCCATGATGCATCCCGACGAGGTTACCATCGCCGAGATATTCAGCTCGGCCGGTTACCGCACCGGGATTTTCGGGAAGTGGCACCTGGGCGACAACTACCCCCTGCGGGCCATTGACCAGGGCTTCCAGGAGGCGGTGGTCCACAACAGCGGCGGGATCGGCCAGCCGGGAGATCCACCCGGCAACAGCTATTTCGATCCCGTTTTTCAGCACAACGGCCAGCCGCAACAGTACCAGGGATACTGCACCGACATATTCTTCACAGCCGCGCTGGAGTTTATCACCAGGCATAAAGACGATTCGTTTTTCGTCTATCTCCCCACTAACGCCCCCCATACCCCTTTGGAGATCACCGATGAGTATGCTGACCCTTACCGGGCCATGGGCCTGCAGGATAACGACGCGAGACTGTACGGGATGGTTACCAATATTGATGACAACCTCTACCGTCTGCTCAACAGGATGAAGCAGCTGGACCTGGAGTCGGACACGATTGTGGTGTTTTTGAGCGACAACGGTCCCCAGTGGCAGCGCTACAACGCCGGGCTTCGCGGCCGGAAGACGTCGGTGTACGACGGCGGTATTCGGGTGCCCTGCATTGTGCGCTGGCCTGGTAAACTGAAGGAGGGCCTGAAAATTGACCGGATCGCCGCCCATATCGATATACTGCCCACCCTGCTGGAGGCTTGCGGCATTCCCCGGCCCGGGAAGTTGTCTATCGACGGAGTAAGCCTGATACCGCTTTTGGGCCGGGAGCAGGTAAAATGGGCGGATCGCAACCTATACTTCCAGATGGACCGCCGCCAGGATGTGCCCCGACTCTACAGCAACTGTGCCGTGCGCTCCCAGCGATACAAGCTGGTCAACGGCGTGGAGCTGTATGATATGGAACTCGATCCCGGGGAAGCCAATAATATTACCGCGGGCCACCCTGATATCGTATCCCGGATGCGCCACGATTACGAAGCGTGGTTCCGCGACGTCGCCGGCACCCGGTCCTTTGCCATACCACGCATTCGGGTGGGGACGCCCCATGAGAACCCCGTGCATCTGTCCCTGCAGGACCGGCGCTGGCCCGACCATTTCTACCGGCACGGGCACTGGAAGATCGACGTGCGGCGCGCCGGCGCCTACGAGATAACTCTGGCCCTTGACCACGGCGAACCTCCCGGCGGGGCGGCGGAAGCGCACCTGCGGCTGGGGTCCACTTACCTTAAGCAGACTATGGCTCGAGGCATCGCAAACTGTACCTATCGCGCCGTATCGCTGGCGCCGGGCTGGGCCGACCTGGAGGCGTGGCTTCAGGCCGGGGGCGAGGAGGTCCTGGTGAGCGACGTTTACCTTAGGTGCCTGGACCTGTGAGGCGGCGGTCTCGCCCGGACTCCCCGGAGACCCTGGCCGTTCCGTCCACGGGGAGGCCGGCACGTCGAGGCTAAGGCTACGGCCCGAGGGGTTGGCCCCAGGTGGACAGGCTGGAGATAGGACCTGCCCGCAACTGATATTATCGTTGATAACCTGACCATACCACCAGTAAACTTCTTTACCGGTCGATTTTTACATTTTCGGCAGGTAAATGGCGTTGTTTAATTCCTGTTTATTATCCGCAGGTGCTGCAACGCCCTGCACAAACATACTCGTTCATTAGAAACCAATAAAGAGGGGGTATTCAGCCATGACAACCAAACCGAAAGATATCAGCCGACGCGAATTCATCACCCGGGGCGGCCAGGCCGCGGCGGGCGTGGCCCTGGGCACAACCCTGGCCAGGGCCGCCTTCCCCACCCCGGTGGTGAGCAACCGGGTGCAGGGCGCTAACGACCTCCTTATCATGGCCGGCATCGGCATCCGTGGCCGGGGAAGGGGGGATATTAATAACTTCGCCAGGCGTGATAACGTGGAGGTGAAGACTTTGTGCGATGTCGATATGAATCTGTTTTCCACCCGGGTGGAGGCTATAGAGAAAGTCCAGGGGAAAGCGCCCGGTACTGAGCAGGACCTGCGCCGGGTCTTTGATGACAAGGATATCGATGCGGTTACGATCGCGACCCCCAACCATTGGCACTCGCTGGCCACCATCTGGGCCTGCCAGGCCGGAAAGGACGTGTACGTCGAAAAGCCCGGCTCCCATAACATCTGGGAAGGGCGCAAGATGGTGGAAGCGGCCCGCAAGTACAACCGCATAGTACAGCACGGCACCCAGATCCGCAGCAGTGTGGCCATTCAGGAGGCCATCCAGAAGATCAGAGAAGGGGTGATCGGCGAGGTCTACATGGCCCGCGGCCTCTGCTACCGCTGGCGGCCCTCTATCGGCAAGTACCCCGACGGCTACATGAAGAAAGGGGAGACTGAAGGGGGCAGGGGCGCATTAGCCTATACCAGCAGCTACATGAAAAACGTGGACTATAACATCTGGCTGGGGCCGGCCCCCAAGCGGCCGTTTAACCGCAACCGGTTCCACTACAACTGGCATTACGGCTGGGACTACGGCAACGGCGATATCGGCAACCAGGGTGTCCACCAGATGGACATAGCCCGCTGGGGTCTCGGGGTGACCCTGCCAACGAAGGTAATGTCCATGGGCGGGCACTTCATCTATGATGACCAGAAGGAGGTGCATAACGTCATCAACACGACCTTTGAATTTCCTGATGCCGGCCCCCGGGGCAAGATGCTGGTCTTCGATACCCGCCCCTATTATACCAACGATGAGAAGGGGGCCGAGGTGGGGATCCTTTTCTACGGCTCGGAGGGTTACATGGTCATTCCCAGCTACTCGAAATATCAGACCTACATGGGACGGAAAAGCGAGCCCGGCGTCGGCCGCGATGAAGGTGGAGACCATTTCCAGAACTTCCTCGACGCCGTACGGGCCCGGGACTATAAAAAGCTCAACGCCGACGTTCTGGAGGCGCACTATTCCTCGGCCCTCAGTCACATCGGGCTGATTTCCGTCCGGCTGGGGCGCGGGCTGGAATTCGATCCCGTCAAGGAGCAGTTTATCGGCGATGAAGAAGCCAACAGGTTCGTGAGCCGGGAATACCGCAAGCCCTTCGTTGTGCCCGAGAAGGTATAGCGTTTCCTGCTATTCCATAACATCCAACACCTGCGTCGGCTTCCAGAGACTGGAGCGGCGCGG
>CAZULW010000141.1:0-4162 GCA_964621455.1 uncultured bacterium | reverse complement strand
CTGGGCATGATCTTATTTAAGGGTCGGCATTTATGCCTCGGAAGTCTTAGTCATAAACTGAAAATATTCATTGAGTTGTTTATTTAAGCGTTTCCCCATACCATCAGATCGGATCACCAAGTTGTTTATGGAGCGCGCCACTTACGATGTCAGATGTATTAGTGGCGGGAATACCTTAATAATATGCAAAGAGAATTTTGTTTAGGATAGTGCATGAGCGCCACCGTTGAAGTTCAGCCTTCTGGCAAGACCCTCGTCAAGTGCTTTAATCCCGCCACGGGGGAGCCGTTGCGGGAATTCGTGAAGTGGTGGTACCGATAAAATACTTGTATAGGCCATGAAAATCCTCGGCATCCACCATATCGCCTTCCAGGTGGATGACCTCCGCGCCTGGCTGAAGTACCTGAAGGAGCAGGGAGTAGAGCTCATTGACGAGGGGCCGTGCCTGGGGGCCGGGGGCTGCCTCACCGCTTTCCTCCATCCCCGTTCCATTGCCGGTGTCCTGGTGGAACTATGTCAAAGGACCTGACCCTCCAGGAAAAGCTCAAGCGCCTGCCCCGGTCGCCGGGCGTCTATCTGTTCAAGAATGCCGGGGGCGACATCATCTACATCGGTAAGGCCAAGGTCCTGCGCAACCGGGTGCGGTCCTACTTCTCCCGAAAGGATCCATCCGGGCAGGCCCCTAGCGGCAAAGACGTAAAAACCTGGCGTATGGTGCCGAAGATCGCTGACCTGGACTGGATCGTCCTGGCCAGCGAGACGGAGGCCCTTATCGCCGAACAGGACCTGGTGCGCCACCACCAGCCCCGGTACAATCTCAGCCTCAAGGACGACAAGTCCCACCCCTTTATCAGGATCACCAATGAGCCGTACCCCCAGGTCTTTCTCACCCGCAGGGTGGAGCTTGACGGCGGCCTGTCCCCGACAAACCGTCGGGGCCAGACGGTTTGTCGGGGCCAGACGGGCCGCTATCTGGGGCCTTACACCGACGTGAAGCGCCTCAGGGAAACCCTGCAGGTGCTGCATAAGATCTTCCCCATCCGTACCTGTATCTACAGCATCACTGATGATACCATCCGTCAGGGCAGGCACAAAGTCTGCCTGGACTATCACATCAAGCGGTGCGAGGGGCCGTGCGAGGGGCTGGTAAGCCGGCCGCGCTACCAGGAGATGATCCATCAGGTGGTGCAGTTCCTGCAGGGCCGATCTGATGAAATCGTGGCGCGTCTGAGGGACGGCATGCAGAGCGCTTCCCAGGGACAGCGCTACGAAGACGCCGCCCGCTGCCGTGACCAGCTCCAGGCGATCCAGCACTATACTGAACGCCAGACCATCCTTTCCCGGGACTTCGGCGACCGTGATATCCTGGCCGTAGACGTGGCCTCAAGCTACGGCGTGGGAGTGGTCATGCGGGTGCGTAAGGGGAAGCTGCTGGGCAAGGAGAAGTTCTACCTGGCCGTGGCCGATCCCCAGGAGCGGGAGGAGAACTTCTACGGCTTTTTAAAGCTCTATTACAGCCAGACCGGATTCATTCCCGGCGAGATTCTGGTCCAGGATCCTACCGAAGACCGGCCAGCCCTGGAGGCGTGGCTGTCGGAGCGGGCCGGGCGGAAGGTGATGCTCATTCATCCCCTGCGGGGGGAGAAAGCCCGCCTGGTGCGTATGGCCATGCGGAACGCCACCCTGATGCTCAACGAGATCAAGCTGCAGAAGGCCCGGCGGCAGGAACTGCTCCCGGCCTCGGTGGAGAGCCTGCAGGAGGACCTGGGGCTGGAGGTCCCGCCCCGCCGCATCGAGGGGTTCGACAACTCCAACATCCAGGGTGCCCACCCGGTCTCGGCCATGGTCTGTTTCGTGGATGGCAAGCCCAGAAAGAGCGACTACCGCAAGTACCACATCAAGACAGTGGAGGGGCGGGACGACTTTGCCTCTATGCACGAGGTCATCACCCGCCGCTACCGCCGCGTACTGGAGGAAGGGGCCCCGCTGCCGGACCTGATCCTCATCGACGGCGGCAAGGGGCAGCTCTCCATGGCTAAGGCCGCCCTGGACGATCTGGGGCTCTCCTACCTGCCGGTCATCGGCCTGGCCAAGCGGCTGGAGGAGGTGTACCGGCCCGGGCACTCGGAGCCGTTCAACATCCCCAAGCACTCGCCGGGGCTTTCGCTGCTGCGGCGGGTGCGGGACGAGGCCCACCGCTTCGCCGTCACCTTCCACCGCCGGACGCGCGGCAAGGCCATGACCCATTCGGTGCTGGACGATATACCCGGCGTCGGCCCCAAGCGCCTTAAGGCCATCTGGCAGGCGTTTAATTCCCTAGAGGAACTAGCCGCCGCAGAGAGCGTGGAGATCGCGGAGAGGGCCAGGTTACCAGTGGCAGTGGCAGAGGCAGTCAGGGAGCGGGCGAGAGAGGTGGGGGGGATAAGGGAAAGTGGCAGTAGGCAGTAAGCAGTAGGCAGGCATGGTCAGTTGTCCGTCGTCTGTTGGAATCCAGCGTCCAGGGGCGGTGGCGATAAGCGGGAGCAATAAGCCGAGCAGTTAGAGCAAAGTTTATCTAGGGCAGGCGAAGTTCGGTTATCAGGCGATTGGCATCATCTGAGTTGGTTCCATTCATCAATCGTTATCTTTCGGCCTATGATGGCTTCAATTTCCTGCAACATCATACGGAGCTGCGGCACAGAGTATTCAGCGTTCGATGGAATCGCCAAACGGTGTTGCTTATAGATCATGAACTGATGCCGGGTGCCGGAGTAAGGGCCATCAAATCCTATCTGTCTCAGTCGCCGAATAAAATCCCGACGCTTACAAGGTGTCAACCGGCTCATGGACTGGCTGCTTGTTAAGATCAATACCGTCAATGATCGGCAAAGGATGACCCAATTTTAAGCCTAGTAGAATCCAGTCTTCCAGGGTAGAGCGCAATTCCTGTTCACATTCGTTCAGGGTGTTGCCAAACGCCACTACTCCTTTACACAGAGGTATGCGACCATGGAAGGTGCCGTCATCAAACTTGTCGTAGGCGGCTCGAGCCATAGCCTGTTCGACGTAGTTGCTCAGAATGAACTGTGTTGCCATCAATGTCCTCCATGCAAAGGAGAAGGGAACTCCTCCAGGTACAGTTCCGTCGCTTCCTGCAGGTTAGCAATAGCAAGCTCAATGGTCTCACCTTGGCTGACCGTCCCCACCTCGGGGCATTCGGCCACATACATGTCTTCCTCTCGGTGGAGGATGGCGGTCAGTACGTTGTTTTCCATCGTAAGCCCTTTCCAAATATGGGGATAATTTAATTCAATTCACGCTACCAGGCTTGGTTACATTGGATGACATCCCAGGCATCGGTGCCAAGCGGCTTAAGGCTATCTGGTAGGCATCCAAGAACAGCGGCAGTGGTGGTGAGCGTTAGTCGATGGCTAAAGGCAGTTCAGCCTGCTCTCCGGTGGCTTCATTTATAATCAGCACTTTGCCCATATCTTCGTGTCGTAACTGCTCATTAGCATTTAGTAGCTCAACACCATAAACGGAGCCATCAGGGGCAAGATCCACGCTCAGTTCATCACTGACCCGGATGGTTTCTACCTGGGCCTGTTTTTCTCGAAATCGGATGTAGGCGATGTTGTAGCGAGGATCGTAGACGATTTTCATTACCAGCCGCCTTTTGTATGTATTAAAACTTCGGCTTTAGTCCTGCCTGTTTGCATAGTTCGTTGGCGGTTATCCTATCTAGTGTGCGATGTCTATTAATGCGCACGGTCTTTTCGTTGTCGGTGTAAATGGAGCGTTTTCTCCCTTCTCGAATGAGATTGAACCCGTTTTCCTCGAAGTACTTGATTAAATCACGGCGTTTCACCGACATGCTATATTTCCACAGGTATCTGTTCCAATAATGTTCTCCCGGTCGGGGTTTCTTTCCCTTGCTGCCGATAGGCCATGACCATTTCCTGCAGAGCGTCCTGAAGCATTTCCCGACACTCTTCCAGGGTCGCGCCTTCGGTTATAGCCTCCGGCCATTCGACCAGTTGCCCCATATAGCCGGACTCTATTTTTATGTATTTGGCCGTGTAGGTGTTGATCATACGGCTTTCTCCTTGATCGGATTCTATTCCCGGCCTTACTGTTTCCGCTCTCGAAGGTAACATATAATCCCCATCATGGCCAATCACTC
>CAZULW010000140.1:0-4175 GCA_964621455.1 uncultured bacterium | reverse complement strand
CAATGCATCCGGCTGTTAACCGGACGATTGTTGGTTCGAGTCCAACCGGCCCAGCGGCACCCCCTTCCTGTCATCGCGATCCCCGACCTCTTGGTCGGGGAGTGGCGATCTCAGCCATGTGAGATTGCCACGTCCCGACAAGTCGGGCCTCGCAATGACGATTCCTATATGCTATATTAACGACATCATTACAAGGAGACAAAAACCATGAGACGACTTACCAGGCCCATTTTATTAATCTGTCTAACAGGATTGATTCTGTCGCCGCTTCCAGGCCAGGAGGCCGGAATCGGAGCAGGAGGGGTAGCGTCCGATTTACTCACCAAGCCCTATCTGCGGGTTATGTCCTTTAACATCCGCTACAACAATCCCCGCGACAGCGCTAACGCCTGGCCGAACCGCAAGGACATGGCGGCAAGTATGATCCGCTTCCACCACGCGGACCTGGCGGGCTTGCAGGAGGCCCTCAAAGGCCAGATTGATGACCTGGTGGAGCGGCTGCCCGAATACGGCTGGTTCGGTGTCGGGCGGGACGACGCTAAGGAAGAGGGTGAGTTCTCGGCGATCTTCTACCGCAGAGACCGTTTCGAGCTCCTCGAGGAGTCAACGTTCTGGCTGTCAGAGGAGCCCGAAGTAATCGGCAGCAAGGGGTGGGATGCGGCTATTACGCGTATCGTGACCTGGGGCAAGCTCAGGGACCGGTCGACGGGCAAAGTCTTTTTTTACTTCAACACGCACTTTGACCACCGCGGTGTGCGGGCTCGCGAGGAAAGTGCCAGCTTGTTATTGACGAAGACAAAGGAGATTGCCGGTACGACGCCGGTTATCGTTACCGGTGACTTTAATAGCAGTGAATCCTCTGAGCCTTACCGGATATTGACGGAGAGCGCCGGGCGCGAGTCATTGCAGGATGCCCGCTATCTTTCCGTTCATGGGCATCACGGGCCCACCGGGACGATGAGCAGCTTCAGAGTGGCAGGTACTCCCGGAAGGAAGATAGATCACATCTTCGTTAAGAACGGGGTGCGGGTGCTCCAGCACGGGGTGCTTTCAGATACGTGGGACGGCCGCTTCCCATCGGACCACCTTCCGGTACTGGCGGAGGTCGTCATAGAATAAGCTGCGAAGTTCAGTCCACTGACTGGTCCCATCGGTCCGGCAACACAACCTGTCATCGCGAGACACGGTCAAAGACCGGGTCGTGGTTTATCCCGCGTAACGCAGTGTAGCGGGTCGATCTCGACAACCTCAGTACATGCTTACGAGACTGCCACACCCAGCAGCTACCGGACTCAGGGTAGTTCTTTACGGTTACTTCTTGTATCGCGCCCGGGTCAGCCGCTGACAGAGCCAGCCGGCTTGCCGAAGGGCCGGAATATTATGCCTGCTCGATGGCAGTCAGTACACCCCGCATGTAAGTAAAGGACTGCTTCATGCCCGGGACCGGGTTCTTCGCATCTATCTCGTATTCCAGGTTCACGTAGCCGGCATACTTCATCTTCTTCAACTGCTTGAAAATGCCCGCAACGGGCATGGCGCCTTCGCCAACGATGCACTGGCTTCCCTTGCCCATCAGGTCTTTAAGATCCTTCATGTGCACGTCCAGGACCCGGTCACCAGCCTCAGCGATGGCCTCCACAATGTCGACGCCGGTGCGGGTCGTGTGCCCTACATCTACACACACCCCGACCCGGGGATCCATGCCCTTGATAACCTCCAGCGCGTCGCTCGGTGCGGGGAAGACCTTATCTTCAGGGCCATGGTTGTGGATCGCTACCTTGATATCGTACTGCTTGACAAATTTCTCAACCCGCGGCATATCCTCCGGCGTCGAGCCGATGACCATCAGCGGCATGCCACTCATCCTGGCATACTCGAAGGACTCACGGACCGCGTCGTCGTTGTCTTCCCGGATGTAGATGGTGCCGCCGCCGACAATCGTCAGCCCGGCCTCCTCGAACTCCCGGCGACCGGCGGCCAGCTCCTCCGGGCTGCTTTCGTAGGGCAGATGGACCGACTTGATACAGACGTACTTGCTATCGATCTCTTTGATCGCCGCAATGGCTTCGGCGCGACTGAGGGCCCGCAGGGAGTAACTCGCCACCCCTAACTTGATGGGCCAGGAAGCCCATTCGGGTGAAGCCTCCGGGGCACTGCTGCCCGCAGGTTTTCGCGCTGCACAACCGGTCAGGCTGGTACCGAGAGCCATTCCGGCGCCAGCCGCCCCTAAAACCGCCATCTTCAGAAATTCCCGGCGGGATGCAGTCTGATCAGACATGATTCTACCTCCTTTTTCGGTTTACTTTCAGATTGTAAATGACTTGATATACGCCAGCGATTACTTGCTGAACTGTAAAGTGTATATTACAACATCCGGGTACCTGATAAAAGCAGCATAATGGGTGTTATTGGGCCTCTTTTAACAGAATGGCTGTGAATCTTAACGATCGGGTCAGGACGAATGGCACTGTTCCTATTTCTCCACTACGGCCCTTTTCCGAACGCCATTTTTTAAGGTAAAAGAGTTTCTCGCGGCGGAAAACTGGTTCCCGACCAGGAAAATATCTTTTGTGGTTTTTCCCCGCAGTTCGAGAAAATCGCCGGTTCCAGGGAACGCTCTGCATCCGTGGATGAAGGCGTTTTCGATGTTCTCCAGGCTAACGACCGGCTTATCCCCGGGATGCTTGGTAGACTTTACGCCATTCAGTTCCAGATCCTTGCAGTCGGTAAACATGAACGGGGAACCCTCTTCCACGTTAACCTGAACGTTGTGCAGTTCAACACCCTCGGCGTTTTCACAGATAATGCCCTTCCCAGTCGAGGCAACCACGTCGCTGATGCGCAGCCCCTGGATAGGCATTTCGGGCAGACCGAAGATTTTGGCCGTGCACGGGGAATTCTTGATCGTAAAATTACTGATGGCAATATCGCGGAAAACCGGGGTCCGCTCCGAAACGGGCTCGGGGTCGGTCTTCGTGTAAAAAGTAGTGATGTATATCGGCTCCCGGACATTATCGATCACGAAGTTGGTAAAACGGATATTCTCCACTACGCCGCCGCGTCCGCGGGTGCTCTTGATGCGGACGGCCCGGTCGGTACCCACGCACACGATATTGCTGGCGGTAACGTTACGCACCCCCCCGGACATCTCGCTGCCGATGACCACCGCGCCGTGGCCTTTGTACATCACGCAGTTGGTGATGGTGACGTTCTCGGTGGGCCTGCCTTTCAACCGGCCTTCTTCATCGCGGCCTGATTTCAGCGTGATGCAGTCGTCGCCGGTGTCGAAAAAACAGTTGGCAATACGTACATTGCGGCAGGACTCGGGATTCACGCCGTCGGTGTTGGGACCCTCTTCGGGATTAATGATGGAAATCCCATCCACCACCACCCCTTCGCACTCCACCAGATGGACCGTCCCGGAGGGGGAATTGAGGATGGTCACCCCCTGGATCAATATATTGCGGCTGCGATAAAGGTTAATCATCCTTGGCCGGCTATAGGCGAGAATCTTTTTCGCTCCTTCCTCCTTCCCACTGTCACTACGGTAGGCTCCCCACCACACTTCCCCCTGGCCATCAAGTGTGCCCCGGCCGGTGATCGATACGTTTTCCAGGTCGTGGCCGGTGAACATGGAAGCGTATATCTCCTGCTCTATGCCCGCATAGCGGCCCGGTACGCCCGGATGGTCGCTGATATCGGTGCTGCCCAGGAGGGTGGTGCCGGCCATGACCTCAACATGGACGTTGCTCCTGAGAAAAATAGGGGTCGTCAGGTACTTCCCAGGGGGAATGACGACCCGTCCGCCCCCGGCCTCGGCACAGGCATCCACGGCCTTCTGGATGGCCTGGGTGCAGAGGGTTTTCCCATCATCCACAGCACCATAGTCCACTACGTTGAAGAAAGGCTGGGTCGGGGTCGCCTGCGCCGCATGCGCGTTCGTAGCGAGAACGCACACGGTAAATAGGACTGAGGAAAGGGATATTCCGGCTTTTTTCATGATATTCCCTCCAATTTAAAAGTTGTACCCATTATTTTCTGTAAAATTGAGATAAAATAAATGGGTCCACTGCACTCCATAATAGAAACCGTTTGCCGAGCCGCAGGCTTCCCTTGGGGAAAGGCATCCCTTCGGGAGAAACGGTTTTTCATTATCCTGATATATGGCTAGGACT
>CAZULW010000139.1:0-4244 GCA_964621455.1 uncultured bacterium | reverse complement strand
CCGCTCCTCATCCCGGAAGTAAACCCGGAGCACACCGCCCTTATCGACGCGCAACGCAAAGGTCGCGGCTGGCAAGGCTTCATCGTCACCAACCCGAACTGCTCGGTTATCGGTCTGGTGCTGCCGCTGAAGCCCCTGCACGACGCATTCGATCTCCGGCAGGTGCAGGTGGTGACCATGCAGGCCAAATCGGGGGCGGGCTATCCCGGTCCGCCGCCGGAGGTAATTGACGATAACGTCCTGCCGTTTATCGGGGGCGAGGAGGAGAAAATAGAAACGGAGCCACAGAAGCTTTTGGGCATTCTGGATGGTGACAGGATCAGCGAGGCCGGCCTGACCGTTTCGGCCCAGTGCAACCGGGTGAACGTGCTCGACGGGCACCTTGAGTCAGTAAGTCTGGGCTTCGAGAAGCGGCCCGCCGTGGAGGCAGTCGCCCGGACGCTGCGGGAGTTCCGCGGCGTGCCTCAGGAGGCCGGCCTGCCCTCGGCGCCTGAGCAGCCCATCCATGTCCTGGACGAGGAAGACCGGCCCCAGCCCAAGCTGGACCGGGACGCGGGCAAGGGTATGGCCGTCACCGTTGGGCGTATCCGGCCCGACAGCATACTTGATATCAGGTTTATGGTACTTTCGCATAATACCATCAGGGGCGCGGCCGGTGCTGCCATTCTGAATGCGGAATTGCTCAAACACCAGGGGTACTTATGATTGATCTAACTGACAAGGTAGCACTTATCACCGGAGCAGCGAGGGGGATCGGCGCGGCGTGTGCCGTTCTCTTTGCCAAGGCCGGTGCCCACGTGGGGCTGGTGGATCGCTCCCACGACGACGAAGCCCGTGCGGTACAGGCCGAAGTGGAGCGGCTGGGCCGCCGGGCCGTACTTCTCAAAGGAGATGTATCTGAATTTCCCACCGCCAAAGCCCACGTACAGCAATTGGTAGATACCCTGGGCCGGGTGGACGTGCTGGTAAACAACGCCGGCATCTGGACCTACCTGGAAACTGGTACCGGCAATGAGGCCGAATGGGACCGGGTCATGGCGGTGAACCTGAAATCGGTGTTCAACTATACGGACGCAGTGGTACCTATCATGAAGAAAGCGGGCGGTGGCAGCATCATCAACCTCTCTTCCACCGCCGGGCAGCGGGGCGAGGCATTTCATTCCCATTACGCCGCCGCAAAGGGGGGTATTATAGCCTACACCAAGTCGCTGGCGGTGGAGCTGGCTCCCGACATCCGGGTGAACGCCGTGGCCCCGGGCTGGGTGGATACTCACCTGAACGACGAGGTCTTTGGAGAAAAAAGCTTCCGGGAGCAGGTTCGGAAAGGCATCCCGCTCGACCGCATTCCCCCGCCCGAAGACCTGGCGGGGCCGATCCTCTTTCTGGCCAGCGACCTGGCGCGCCACATCACCGGCGAGATACTGAACGTGAACGGTGGGGCCGTGCTGTGCGGGTAGACGGATCTCAACCGGATGAACAACGAACTCATAAGGATATCCATTATGACCGAACAAGCCTACGATCAGGACCTTGACTGCCAAGGATTGCTCTGCCCACTGCCCATAATAAAAACCAAACAGGCGATGGACAAGCTTGCGGTCGGACAGGTCCTCCGGATGTTATCCACTGATGCAGGATCGGTGAATGATGTAAACGCCTGGGTGCGGCAGACGGGGAATGAGCTTCTGAGCCACAGTGAGGATAGAGGGATTTACACTTACTATCTCCGTAAGAAGTAACTTACACAAAGGGGAACAAGAATCATGTCTATTGAAAAGCGCAGACTGGCGATCATCGCCTCGAAAGGGACCCTTGACTGGGCTTACCCACCCTTTATTCTGGCCTCTACCGCCGCGGCCATGGATTGGGAAGTGGGGATTTTCTTCACCTTCTACGGACTGACCTTGCTGAAAAAGGAGATCACCGCGAAAGTGGCGCCCCACGCCAACCCGGCCATGCCCATGAAAATGCCCTTTGGACCAGAGGCCTTTCAGAGCATCGACTGGCCCATGCCCAACCTCCTCACGACCAACCTGCCCGGCTTTGAAAACGTGGCTACCTCCCTCATGCGCAAGACCTTCAAGAAGAAGGGTGTGGCAACGATTGAGGAGCTGCGGGAACTCTGCCTGGAATTGGGGGTCAGGTTGATCAGTTGCCACATGACCCAGGAAGTATTCGGCTTCAAGCTCAGTGACTTTATCGATGGCATCGAAACGGGCGGGGCCGCCACTTTTTTGGAGTTCGCCGCCGATGCGGACGTCACCCTGTTTATCTGACATGGCCGGAAACTGCTACTTCTGAGAATGCCATGCGGGACGCGCTCATTTCCCCGAAGAGAAAGAGGATTGTCGTCAAAGTCGGCAGCCATGTGCTGAACGAAGGCGGCAAATTCACGCACGTAAATGTACAGCGTCTGGCGGATCAACTCGTCGAGGTGGCGCGGGCCGGGAACGAGGTGCTGCTTATTACCAGTGGCGCCATCCTCATGGGCCGCAATCTCATGGGGCTGGACCTGGACCTTTATCCCCAGAACCTCCGTCAATCCCTGGCCGCCGTGGGGCAGGTGTCCCTCATACACGAGTACCAGGACATCTTCGACAAGTTGGGACAGCCTATTGGACAGATCCTGCTCAACCTGGAGGATTTCCACAACCGGCGGCGCTACCTGAGTCTGAAGGAAACCATCCTGGGCCTTTTCAAGCTGAAGGTCCTGCCCATTCTGAACGAGAACGATTGCATTCATACCGAAGACTTCTCCTTCGGGGATAACGACAACCTGGCGGCGCAGGTGGCCGGCATGCTGGACGCGGACCTGTTGATTATCCTCAGCACCGTGGACGGCCTTTATGACGGCGATCCCAGGCATCCGGACAGCCGGGTGATTCCCACTGTAGCGGCCATTACCCCCGGAATGCTGGAGGACGCCCGCTCCAAGGGGCAGCTGCTCTCAACCGGTGGGATGGCGGCCAAGCTCCAGGCGATCGACAAGGCGGTGCATTTCGGTGTGCCGGTGGTGCTGGCCAATGGCGAGGCACCCGACATCCTCCGGCGGCTCTTTGCCGGCGAAGAAGTAGGAACCCTGTTCCCGCCGGGGTCCAAGCGCATGCCCCTGAAAAAGCGCTGGCTGGCCTACTCCACCAAGGTGAAGGGCCAGATAGTTGTAGACGACGGTGCTTGCCGGGCCATCACGGAGCGGAACGCCAGCCTGCTGAGCAAGGGGGTGGTGGACAGCCGGGGCGACTTCGAGGCCCAGGACGTGGTGACCATCGTAAACACCAGAGGGCAGGAGTTCGCCCGGGGGATCACCCATTACGGCTGCGAGGATCTGAAAAAGATCGCCGGCCTGTCCAGCGGCGAGATCGAGAAAACCCTGGGAGTTAAGTACTTTGACGAGGTAGTCCACCGGGAAGAACTGGTGCTCCTGCCAACCAGGATGAAGGAGGAAGCATGAACATCGCCGCCTATGTGAACCGGCTGGGCCGGGATGCCAGGGAAGCGGGATACCAGCTGGCCACCGCCACCACCGCCGTGAAGAACACGATGCTGACCAACCTGGCCCGGCTGCTGCGGGAGCAGTCCGAACAGGTCCTGGCGGCCAACGTCGAGGATGTCAGGGCCGCTCAGGAGCAGCAGCTGTCCAGCGCAATAATTGACCGGCTGGTGCTGACGCCGGAGCGCCTGGAAGCGCTGGCCGCGTCCGTGGAAGAGATCGCTGCCCTGCCCGACCCGGTGGGACAAGTCTCACGGATGTCCCTGCGTCCCAATAGACTCCAGGTGGGGCGCATGCGCATCCCTTTGGGGGTAGTGGCCTTCATCTACGAGTCGCGCCCGAATGTTACCATCGACGCCGCGGCCCTATGCGTCAAGAGCGGCAATGCGGTGATCCTCCGGGGCGGCAAAGAGGCCCTCCACAGCAACCTGGCTTTCGCCGCCCTGATCAGCCCGGCCCTGGCCGACGCCGGTCTACCGCCCAGGGCCGTGCAGGTGGTGGACACTACCGACCGTGCGGTGGTTGAGGATCTGCTCAAGCAAAACGAAACCATCAGTCTCATAATTCCCAGGGGTGGCGAGGGGCTCATCCGCTACGTGGACGAGAACTCCCGCGTGCCGGTGATCAAACACTACAAGGGTGTGTGTCACGTCTACGTGGATAAGGACGCTGACCTGGACAAGGCCCTGGCCATAGCCATTAACAGCAAGGTCCAGCGCCCCGGCGTGTGCAACGCGGCGGAAACCCTCCTGGT
>CAZULW010000138.1:0-4249 GCA_964621455.1 uncultured bacterium | reverse complement strand
ACCACGGTATCCTGAACCGCTACGTACTGGTGCTCAACCAGGCCTACGAGCCGGTGTTGGTGACCAACGCCAAGCGGGCGGTGATCCTGGTGCTGCTGGGTAAAGCCGAGGAGGTGGTAAACTATAAGGAGATCGTCCACTCCCCCAGTTTTCAGATGCCCCTGCCCAGCATCGTGCGCCTGGACCGGTACGTCCGGGTCCGGGATAAGGAGATCGTGTTGACCCGCAAGAACGTCCTCAAGCGGGACAACCATAGCTGCCAGTATTGCGGCCGCACCTCGGTGCCCCTGACCCTTGATCATGTCGTCCCCAAGCAGCGTGGGGGAAGGGATACGTGGAACAACCTGGTGACGGCCTGCCATCCCTGCAACGTACGGAAGGGCAACCGGACTCCCGCCGAGGCTGCCATGCCCCTCCTGCGGCGGACCTACAAGCCCTCGCGCATCACTTACTTCCAGAAATTCGTCCGCAGTCGCCAGGCCGCCTGGCGCCCCTATCTGTTCATGGAACCTGTGGTGTGAAGCGCAGGCGGGTCCTCAGCGGCATGCGCCCCACGGGGAAACTCCACCTGGGGCACTACGTGGGCGCCCTGGAAAACTGGGTCTCCCTGCAGGAATCCTACCAGAACTTCCACCTCATCGCCGATTATCACGTCCTCACCACCCAGCTGGACACCTCCCATATCACAGAAAACACCCTGGAGATGTTGAAGGACTGGCTGGCAGCGGGCATTGACCCTGAGCATAGCCCCATTTTCCGGCAGAGCCAGATCAAGGAGCACACCGAGCTGTTCCTTATCTTGAGCATGCTCATCACCAGCGCCCGCCTGGAGCGCAACCCCACCCTCAAAGAGCAGGTGCGGGACCTGGACATGGAGAACGTGGTCTATGGCCACCTGGGCTACCCGGTCCTGCAGGCGGCGGATATTCTACTGTACAAGGGCGAACTGGTTCCGGTGGGGGAGGACCAGGCGCCCCACGTGGAAATTTCCCGGGAGCTGGCCCGCAAATTCAACCGGACCTATCAAGAGGTCTTCCCGGAACCAAGGGCCATGCTGACCCACTTTGCCCGGCTGCCGGGACTGGACGGCCAGGCGAAAATGAGCAAGTCCCTGGGCAACGCTATCCTGATGTCCGATGAGCTGGAGACTATCCAGGCCAGGCTGCGCAAGGCCGTCACCGATCCCCGGAAAGTGCGTAAGGGCGATCCGGGCCGGCCGGACGTCTGCCTGGTATTCACCCACCATACCCGGTTCAGTCCGGCCCAGGTGCCGGAAATCCGGGCCGGCTGCGAGAGCGGCAGCCTGGGCTGCGTGGAATGCAAACGCAGGTGCGGCCAGGCCATCGCCGATCAGCTGGCGCCTTTCCGTGAGCAGCGCCGCTATTATGATGATCACCCGGATGTGCTGGCCGATGTCCTCCGTCATGGGGAGACCCGGGCCAAAACCGAGGCTCAAGCCACCATCTCGGAGGTGCGCCAGGCAATGGGACTGGGTTAATGGCCTACCGGGTTCATCTGGAGAATTTTGAAGGCCCACTGGATCTACTGCTCTATTTTATCCAGCGGGACAAGATCGACATCTACGACATCCCCATCGCCCACATTACGGCGGAGTACCTCAGTTACCTGGAGCTGATGGAGGCTTTGAACCTGTCGGTGGCAGGGGAGTTTATTCTCCTGGCCGCCACCCTGATGCACATTAAGGCCCGCATGCTCCTGCCCCACCCTGAGCCCACGGATGATGAGCCGATTGAAGATCCGCGGCAGGTGCTGGTGCAGCAGCTGGTAGAATACCAGCGTTTCAAACTAGCCTCGGAGGACCTGCGCCACTTGAACGTGCTGCGCAGCGCCCATTATCCAGTAGGCCGCGCCGTTGATGGGGGGGGGAACGGCATCAGTCCCGGCGAATATCTCAGGGACGTTTCCCTGTTCCAGCTTATGGGTGTCATCAAGGAGGTGATGGACCGGATGCCGAAATCGGAGCCAATGCAGGTGAGGATGGAACCGATCAAGCTGGACGACAGCATCAGGGCGATCCATCAGGCCTTTGCTTCGGCCCGCCGGATCCCTCTCCAACGTATCTTGAAGACCGCCCGGCATATCCAGGAGGTGGTGGTAACGTTTCTGGCTGTCCTTGAGATGATGCGGCGCGGCATGATCATCGCGGAGCAGTCAGCCCCCTTCGATAAAATTTACCTGGTGAGAACACTCGCTGACTGATGGCCCATCCGGCGGCGGAAGAAGTCCTGCAGATCACCGAGGCGCTGCTCACGGCCACTCCTGAGCCGCTCACCCAGGCCAGGCTCAGCCAGAGCCTGCAGCGGGATGACATCAGACTCCCGGAGGTGGTGGCCGCGCTGCAAAAACGGTTTCAGGAACAGCAGCGCCCGGTGGACATCGCTGCCGTGGCCGGTGGCTACCAGCTGGTGACACGGGCCGAGTATCAACCCTACCTGCAGCGTCTGTTCCGCAAGGCAGGGAAGCTGAGCCTGACACGGGCGGCGCTGGAAACCCTGGCCGTGGTGGCCTATCGCCAGCCGGTGACCAGAACGGAAGTCGATCAGATTCGAGGGGTAAACAGCGGGTCGGTGCTGCGGACACTGCTGGAGAAAGAGCTGGTGGCCATCAAGGGGCGGGACGAAGGGGTAGGTCGGCCGCTGCTTTACGGCACCACGCCCGCGTTTCTTCAGGCTTTTGGCCTCAACCGCCTCAGCGACATGCCCAAGCTGAAAGAAATCAGCGAGATTATGGGTGAGGATGAGGTCGCGACACCCGTAGACTATGCGGCTGAATAAATACCTGGCCCGCTCGGGTGTAGCCGCGCGCCGCAAGGCCGATGAGCTCATCGCTTCCGGTCGGGTGCGGGTAAACGGCCGACAGGTAACCACCCCGGGTGTCGAAATCGATGAGGATGATCTGGTAGAAGTGGACGGCCGGCCAGTTGAGCCGGTGCCGGAACGGGTGGTCTACCTGCTCCAAAAGCCCGGGGGAGTGGTCAGTTCGGTTAAGGACCAGCGGGGCCGGGGGACAGTGGTGGATCTTATCCACGACCGCCGCCGCCTGTTTCCCGTAGGCCGGCTGGATCGGGATACCACCGGTGCCCTCCTCATCACCAACGACGGTGAGCTGGCCAACCTTCTGACCCATCCCCGCTATGGCATAGAGAAGCACTACCTGGTAGAGGTGAAAGGCCGGTTGAGCTCCCGCGCCATCGTCCAGCTCGGGGCCGGAGTTGTTATTGACGGCGGCATGAAGGTCCGGGCTCTAGTGCAGGAGATGGCCCGTCACGGCCGGCGAACCTGCTACCGACTTACCCTGACCGAAGGGAAAAACCGGGAGATCAAGCGCATCTTCAAATACTACGGACTGCCACTCGTTCGGCTGCATCGGACCAGTTTCGCCGGGCTTTCTGCCGATAGCCTGCCGCCGGGCAGATACCGCTGCCTCCGGCAAGTCGAAGTGAATGCCCTCTACCGCCTCGCTGCCCACCAGAAAGACTCCCAAATCACATAGAAACAGATGGATATTTATGTCTTGCAGCATTAAACTTCTCTGCTTTTTGATGGGGCCGGATCCGTGACAACGGTTGTGGCCATTGACGGCCCTGCCGCATCGGGAAAAAGCACCACGGCCAGGCTGGCAGCCCGGAGGCTGGGTTTTATTCATCTGGACACGGGGGCCATGTACCGCGCGGTGACCATTGCCTGCCGGGAAAAGCGGCTGCCTCCTAAGGAATCCTCTGAAATAGCCGATCTGCTGGCATCACTGGATGTCCGGTTTCAGGCTTCGGGAGGCGGCCGGCAGCGTACGTTGCTCAACGGGCGGAACGTGACTGAGGCCATCCGCAGTCCGGAGGTCACCCGTCAGGTGAGTGCCTACAGCGCCCTGGCTATGGTGCGGGAGAGAATGGTGAGATTGCAGCGGCAGATCGGCGCGGAGCACGACGTGGTCTGTGAGGGGCGTGATATCGGTACGCGCGTTTTTCCTGACGCACGGTTCAAGTTTTATCTGGTGGCTGACCTGGAGGTAAGGGCCAGACGCCGCCGCGAAGAACTCCGTGCCCAGGGGCTTAACCTTTCAATGAGGCACATCGTTGAGGATCTCCGGCAAAGGGATCGTGAAGATTCCACCCGCGAGCTCTCACCGCTCCAGAAAGCTGAAGATGCCGTGACCGTGGATACAACCGATTTAACGATCCCGGCCCAGGTCGATTTTATTGTTACCCTGGTGAAGGCCGCCCAGAAACAGG
>CAZULW010000137.1:2568-4266 GCA_964621455.1 uncultured bacterium | reverse complement strand
CGCATACGGCCGGCCACTCCGGCCGGGTGGCCAGTCTCACCCGCCGCCTGGCGGAAGAGGTCAATCTCCAGACCAGCGGCCCCTTCGCCGATGTCCATTTTACTGACGAAGAGATTGAGGAGATCTGGATGGCGGCAATCATGCACGATGTGGGCAAAATCGGGGTGCCGGAAGCCGTCCTGGAGAAGCAAAACAAGCTGGATGGGGCCAACTTTGAGCTGGTGTTGGACCGTTTCCAGAGGGTCCGGGAACTGGCAATTATGCGGGCACGGCTGAGAAACGCGACCAACGACCAACCAGAGGATCTCATAGATGAGGAGCTTCTGAAAACACTCCAGGAGTGGGAGGAGGACTACGAGTTTATCCAGTGGGTTAACAAGCCCGGCTTCCTGGCCCCGGAGAAGAAGGAGCAGCTGGACCAAATTGCGGTCAAGACTTATACCGATTGGAAGGGTGACGAACAGCCCTACCTTACCGAGGAAGAGTACCAGAATTTCTCTGTTATCAAGGGCAATTTGACGGACTCGGAGCGACAGGCTATCCAGCATCACGTGGTAGACACGGAGAAGATGCTGCTCAAGCTGCCCTTTATTGACAAGTTGGCCAAGGTTCCCTTTTACGCTGCAAGTCACCATGAATGGCTCAACGGCAGGGGGTATCCGAAAGGTTTAAAGGGGAAACAGATACCCCTGCCGGCCCGCATGATGTGTATCGCTGACGTTTGGGACGCCCTCACCGCCCAGGACCGCCCCTACAAGCCCGCGATCCCGCCGGAAAAATCGTGCCAGATACTCCAGGGCGGCGCCGAGCACGACGAATTCGATAAAGACCTGGTGGACCTGTTTATCTCACACCGCCTGTGGGAGAAGAAACCCGATGAGGTTGCCGAATTTCCGGATGAGGATGATGAAGAATAATTCCTTGCGGTCCAGGAATGGCTGAAATCTCCCCGGGAGTCCGTGCGGCTCTCAAGTCCCTTCCTTCGGTCGACGACCTTCTCAAAGCCTTCCCTCCTGAAAATTACCGCGTAACCCGCCCGCAGGCCCGCAACGCTGTCCGCGCCGTCCTGGCGGAAGTGCGCCAGCAGATTCTCGATGGCATGGAGATACCCGACGCTGGCTCGGCGGTAAGGGCAGCGGTGTGCGAGCGGATGGAGGCGCTGGCCAGGCCAAGACTGGGGCCGATCCTCAACGGAACCGGCGTGGTGCTGCACACCGGACTGGGCCGGGCACCTCTGAGCCGGCAGGTACTTGACCAGGCCTTCTGTTCCCTCAGCGGCTATGCCAGCCTGGAGCTGGACCTGTCTACCGGTAAGCGGGGCGAGCGCTTGGACCTGGTAGCGGACCTTTTCAAGGCCCTGACCCCAACCGAAGGGGTGGTGGTGGTAAACAACAATGCCGCCGCGGTGCTCCTCATGCTCAACACTGTCGCCGAGGGGAAGGAGGTGGTGGTCAGCCGGGGACAGCAGGTGGAGATCGGCGGTTCATTCCGCATGCCGGACGTGATCGGCAAAGCCGGAGCCCGGATGGTGGAGGTAGGCACCACCAACCGGACCCACCTCTCCGACTATGAAAAGGCAATTTCCGGGCAGACCGGCGCCCTCCTCTTCGTACACACCAGCAACTACCGGGTGGAAGGCTTCACAAAGGAGGTCCCGCTCCCGGATCTGGCGGCTCTGGCGAAGAAGAAAAGGGTTCC
>CAZULW010000137.1:0-2468 GCA_964621455.1 uncultured bacterium | reverse complement strand
CGAGCCCAGCGTGGCCAGCGTTCTGAAAGCCGGAGCTGACCTGGCTTCCTTCAGCGGGGACAAGCTGCTGGGAGGCCCCCAGGCCGGTATCGTCGTCGGTCGTAAGAGATGGCTCAAACACCTGCACAAAAATCCCCTGTACCGGGCGTTAAGATGTGATAAGATAACCCTGGCGCTCCTGGAGCAGACCCTGCGCACCTACGTGGATGCGGAGACCTACACCGTTGAGAACCTGGCCCTGCATCTGCTGAACCGGGGCCGGGAGGAGCTCCGGTCGCAGGCCGAAGACCTGCTGGGCCGTCTCTCGCCGGAATGCCGCTCGGGTGCCGTTATTGAGGTGGTAGAGTCTACTGTTGAAGCGGGCAGCGGCTCCCTGCCCCAGGTTCCCATCCCCAGCATCGCCCTGGCCATTACCAGGCCTGATACCAACCCTGATGAGCTGGCGCGGCAATTCCGCCAGGCCGCCTATCCAGTTGTGGGGTACGTCCGCAGGGGGCAGTATTACATCGACCTGAAGGCCATTCCCCTGGAGAAAAATGACCTCCTGGCCCGGACGCTGGAGGAAGTGCTCACATCAATTACCGAAGGGGTCACCCAAAAGGGTCAATGAGCGATTCGGGACAGGTGGTCATTGGCCTGGCGGGCCACATCGACCACGGCAAGACCGCCCTGGTTCAGGCCCTCACCGGCGTGGACACCGACACCCAGGCCGAGGAGAAGCGCCGGGGCATGACCATCGACATCGGTTTCGCCTTCCTGACCGAGACCATTACCCTGGTGGACGTGCCAGGACATGACCGCTTCGTCAAGAACATGGTGCGGGGCGTGGCGGGGATTCACATGGGCCTGCTGGTGGTGGCCGCCGACGACGGGGTTATGCCCCAGACGAGGGAGCACGTCCACATCCTCAAATTTCTAGGTGTGCCGCGGCTGTGTGTGGCCCTTAGCAAGGTGGACCTGGTTAAAGCGGATTGGCTGGAGCTGGTGGAAGACGACGTCCGCAAGCTGCTGGCCGGGGCCCCTTACGAAGACAGTCCGGTGGTGCGGGTTTCCGCGGAAACCGCTGCCGGGGTGGAGGAGCTGCGGGAGACATTAATCCAGGAGGCGGCCCAAGTGCCGCCATGGGAGGACCGCGGCTTTTTCCGCCTGCCCATTGACCGGGTTTTCAACCTCAAGGGCTTCGGCACAGTGGTGACGGGTACCGTGATCAGCGGCAGTCTCTCCCAAGGTGACCCCCTTGAATTGCTGCCGGGAAGGGCGGAAGTAAAGCTGAGGGGCATCCAGAGCCACGGCGAAAACGTATCCCGGGTAGCGCTTGGTGACCGGGCTGCCCTGAATATCAGTAACCTCTCCACGGAGCAGCTATCGCGCGGTGAACAACTGGCCACGCCGGGTTACGTGGCGACCCCCCAGGCCCTCGCCGTAGAGATCAGCCTGCTTGACGGCGCGCCTCCGCTGCCCCACAACCATCCCGTGCGGGTGAATGTGGGCACGGCAGAGGTGATGGCCCGAGCGAGACTGGCCGATCGGCCAGCTGGCGGACTTCAGCCCGGCGGACGGGGCAGGGCGGTGCTGGATCTTCAAGAAGCGGCGCCGGTGGTCATCGGTGATCGATTTATCCTCAGGAGTTTTTCCCCCATCACAACCATTGGCGGCGGGATCATTATCGATGTTGAGCTGTCCCAGCGATGGAAGGAGCGGAAAAGATGGGTGGCCCGGCTGGCTGCTGCCCCGGAGGCGGATCGGATGGGGCTGGTCATCGACAGCCGGGGGGCGCGGCCTTTTACGCTCAAGTCGCTGTCCCGCCGATGGGGCACGTCCGAGGAGAGGACCCACACCCTGCTGCCGCCGGAGACCCTGCGCGTGGGCCGGACCGGGAACCCCTGGCTGCTCACACCCGCGCAAGCCGAGGCCATCAACCAGCAGATTCTTACAGCCCTGGAAGCCTATCACCAGACCCATCCCTACAACCGGGGTGCCAACCGCGAGTTCATCCGGCAGAAAGTACAGGGGGATGAACGCTTCCTGGAGCAGTGGCTCAAGGAAATGGTTACCCGGGGCCGGCTGAGCGTGCAGGATGAAACCTGGCGCCTGCCCACCTTCTCCATCGACCTGGCAGCGGAAGATAAAGCCCTGCTGCACAGACTTGTGGATATTATCAAGGCCCAGGGATTTGAAACCGAGTACGTGGAGGCACTGGCCGCCCGCCTCGATACACCGGTGGAGCAATTCCAGACCCTCTGCGCGCTGGCCGAGGACCGGGGGGAGCTGGTGCGGGTGAACCAGCGGATTCTGATCCACCGGCAGGCCATACAGCAGCTCGTCGGGGCGGTGGAGCGGCACTTCCAGCAGCACCGCGAGCTGACCGTGGCCGATATGAAAGCCATCACCGGCACCACCCGGAAGTACTCCGTGCCCCTCCTGGAGTACCTGGACCGTAGCGGTCATACCGTGCGAGTGGGGGACAA
>CAZULW010000136.1:1288-4276 GCA_964621455.1 uncultured bacterium | reverse complement strand
GGTGCCCCAGTGGTGGCGGGAGGTCCCCGGCGCTGACGAGTACTGCAGGATAGCCCGGCAGCGCTCGGTGGAATCGGGATATTCCCGGGCCAGGTTCCGGCCCCCGGAGCGGCGCGAACCGCTGAACTTCCCGTTCCAGATGGCCCGCTGCTGCCTGAAGGTCCTGGTAGCGGATATAACCGTCAGGCGCACGCTGGCCTCGCGCGCATCTTCCACCATTCGCTGCAGCGCCTCGGCGGCCTCGGTGCGCATATAGGCGGCACGGCCGTTGGTTAGCTTGCGGGGGAGGCGCACGAAGTCCCGGGTGGTGTCGGGTCGGAACTGCCCCAGCAGGTAGGCTTTGGGATCGATGGGGAAGAGGTGGTTCAGTACAGGTTCGGTACCGGAACCTTCCTGGGACTCCTGCCCGCCGCTAGCTGCCAGATAGTACAATGCCAGGACCAGCAGAATGAGGACGTACTTAAGGCGTAGCTGTCTCACGACGCTTGCCGGCTGCTAACCTGGGGCCGTGCTCCATCGGTTTGTGGGGAGACCAGACCCATCAAGGTGACGACAGGAAGTAGATGGCCAGTGTACATGAAGTTATACGTGAGATTAATGTGGATATGTGCCTGCTATAATTGGCTTATGTACTAAACTTAAAGTACATCACATCCCCATCCCTCACCCGGTAGTCCTTGCCTTCCAGCCCCGCCAGGCCGGCCTCCTTCAGCGCCTTCTCCGAGCCCAGGCGCACCAGCTCCTCGTAGTGGAACACCTCGGCCTTGATGAAACCCCGCTGGAAGTCGCTGTGCACCATCCCGGCGGCCTCGTAGGCGGTGGCGCTCGCGTGAAATATCCAGGCCCGCGCCTCGTTGGGGTTGCAGGTGAAGAAGGTCTGGTAGTCCAGCAGGTCGTAGGCGGCGTGGATGAGCTTGGCCAGCCCCACCTCGTGGAGGTGGTACTCCTCGACGAAGGCCTCCCGCTCCGGCTCATCCAGCAGGGCGATCTCCTGCTCCAGCTTGCCGCACAGGCGGATGGCCCCCGACGCAAGGTCGGGGGCGGCGAAGTCGAACAGGGCCTGCACCGGCGGCGAGCGCGACTCGCCATGGCGGGCCTCCCCGGACTCGCCGTAGACGGCACGTCGAGGCTGGCGGTTACGGCCAGGGCTACGCCGAGGCTGCTCGCCCTCCATCTCATCCTCGCCCACATTGGCCACGTACAGAATGGGCTTGAGGGTCAGGAGGAACGAGGGCCGGATAAGGGCAAGCTCCTCATCTGAAAGGTCCATGGTGCAAGCCATCCGCCCCCCGTCCAACCCCTGCTGGACCTTCTCCAGTGCCGCCAGCTCCTCCCGGGCTTCCTGATCACCGGAGGCCGCCGGTTTCTTCACCTGCGCCAGGCGCTTCTCTACCGTCTCCAGGTCCTTCAGGAGGAGCTCGGTCTCCACGGTCCCGGCGTCCCTGACCGGGTCGATGCTGCCCTCAACGTGGCTGATGTCCGGGTCATCGAAGCAGCGCACCACGTGGATCAGGGCGTCCACCTCCCGGATGTGGGCCAGGAACTGGTTGCCCAGCCCCTCGCCCTTGCTGGCGCCCCGGACCAGCCCGGCTATATCCACGAACTCCACGGTGGCGGGGGTCACCTTTCCCGGCTGGTAGATGCGGGCGAGCTCTTCCAGGCGCTCATCGGGCACCGGCACAATCCCCACGTTGGGATCAATGGTACAGAAGGGGTAGCTCTCGGCGGGGACCTCCAAGGCCGTCAGGGCATTGAAGATGGTGGACTTGCCGGCGTTGGGCAGGCCGATGATGCCGCACTGCAGGGCCATGGTAGGTTGAATTTAGCCCTGTGGGGTGCCCGGTAGAATGGCTAAGACGGGCCAGCCTCAGGTCTAATCCATGAAGCTAAAAGGGGGGCTACTCCCCCTCCCACTCTCCTGACAGGGAACTGGCCGCGGCCTCATCGATCAGCAGCGTGGCGTGCCGGTGCATCTGCACGATGGTGGCCGGCACCATGGCCGATATAGGACCTTCGATGGTGTTCTTGATGGCGTCGGCCTTGCCCTTGCCGCCGGCCAGCATGAGGAGCTTCCGGGCATCCATGATAGTGCCGACGCCCATGGTGATGGCGTACTTGGGGACCTGGTCCATTGAATCGAAAAGGCGGGCATTGTCCTGGCGGGTTTTCTCCGTGAGCGTCTTGATCCTGGTCCTGGAACCCAGGGATGAACCCGGCTCATTGAAGGCAATGTGGCCGTTTTCGCCAATCCCCAGGATCTGCAGGTCTATTCCCCCGGCTTTTTCAATCTGTTCCTCATACCACACGCAGTGCCCCTCGATGTCGTCGGCCATGCCGTGAGGAATATTGACATGCCGTTGACCAACGTTGATGTGCTTGAACAGGTTCTCCCACATGAAGTAATGGTAGCTCTGCTCGTGCTCGGGAGGGAGGCCCACGTACTCATCCAGGTTAAACGTCGTCACCTTTGAGAAGTCGAGCCCGTCCTCACGGTGCATGCGAATGAGCTCCCGGTACATTCCCAGGGGGGAGTTACCGGTGGCGAAGCCCAGGACACAATCGGGTTTTCTCCGCACCAGCTCGGCAACAATCCGCGTCCCCTCCTTGCTGATGGCGTCATAGTCCTTTCTGATCATTAGAAGCATCTCAGCTGCCTTTCTGTTTTAATTTTGTCGCCAGGGTCAGACCCCGAGATGGTCAGAGCAACCACTATCCCTGGCTGATGAAACCACTGACTCTTTCGTTGGACTCGGTTTCCTGCGTGTCCGCGCCTTCTTGGGCTGCCATAAGGCTGACTATGGACAGGAGAAAAATGACAATGAGGGGAATGGTTCCATTGGTATGGAGCCACTCCAGGCTATGGAATTGTCTGGGTTTCATGGCCAGTCTTCACTGTTCGAGTTTTACAACAGTAAATCTAGTACGGAACAGGATGGAATGCACGAAAACTTTTGCTGGCCGCGGCGCTTCGAGATCCTCAACCCAACG
>CAZULW010000136.1:0-1188 GCA_964621455.1 uncultured bacterium | reverse complement strand
TGGAATGCACGAAAACTTTTGCTGGCCGCGGCGCTTCGAGATCCTCAACCCAACGGCATAACTCGCCCTGTACCTTGTCTTAGGGACTCATCCCGAGCCCGTCAGCTGGCGGATCGAAGCGTGACTCCCTGAGCCCCGCGCGTCCGTTCAGCAGCTTACTCTGCCCGTCCCAAAACGCGCCTCTTTATTTGCTAGCGTCTGTATTTCTTTTTCTGACAACTGGTTAAGCTCTCAACCGGTTAATTATTGAAAAGAACTCCTTTGTGAATAAAGCTTGATTTCAAGGCAATGGATTCGTACCATACTTTACAGTGGTAACCAGAGGTAATACTTTAGTACAAATGGCGAGCAGTTTAAGGAGACAAAGGCTATGGCTGAGCTACTTGAAAAGGAATTAGAAACATATATGCAAAATCGTGACCATCTACTAGCAACTTCCGAGGGCAAATTTGTCTTAGTTCATGGTGATAAGGTCATTGGTAGATATGATACTGAGGGAGATGCGATCGCTGAAGGGTATAAGCAATTCGGGAATGTTCCGTTTTTGGTGCGACAGATATTGACGATTGAAACCCCTCAGAATTTCGTATCCGGCCTCTTAGCGCTCTAAGTGCCATCCTTCACTGCAGAAGTTCCGAACCTCCAGGGTGCAGGACCGGTGGTTGACCTCCAGATCAGTATCGGCACTGCCGCTGAAGAGGCGCTTGCAAGAGCGGGTAAACCCGTGCCTGAACCTATCCCCATTACCGCACTGATAGATACTGGCGCTTCTGGGAGTGTCATTCAGAAAAGTCTGCCGGATCAACTGGGCCTGAAACCGGTCGGTGCCCAATCCATCAGTACCCCTACTTCCACAAATGTTCACTGCTATCAATACAGGCTCAGATTCCTCTTTCCCAACCGTGTCGTTTTTGAGACCACCGTAGTTGAAGCCCCTTTGCGCGGCCAGAATATTCAATGCTTACTTGGACGTGATTTGCTATCCCACGCCGTTTTCGTCTATATCGGCTATAGGAATCTTTTTAGCCTCAGCATTTAATACACTCTTCTTTATTCCGACTCATCCGCCCCCCACCAGCTCCCAGCGCACCTGCCAGCGGTGATTCACCAGGCGGCCCATGAGCAGCAGGGTCGCCACCACCCCCGAAATCACACCGGTGGTGATCCACATCATCATGATGACGATCT
>CAZULW010000135.1:0-4418 GCA_964621455.1 uncultured bacterium | reverse complement strand
TCGCCTCAGTGCCGTCACCCCGAGCTTGTCGAGGGATCTCCTGGAAGAGAGATTCCTCGTCCGTCACGTGACTGACCCGCAATGACGTGCCAGGGCGTCCTCACGAACCGCAGCAACCCCCCTTTTCGGGTATGCCGACCTTCCCGGCAAGCGCTTCCGGGAATAACCGCCTCCCCCCTTGTCCTTTGCCGGTTCGTGTGTTACCTTTTCCCGGCGGACCCGGCTTTGCTGCATGAGGAAGTCCAGTCGATCATGCATTCCATCTTGAAAGGAGGTCTCACATGCCTACGTACATCTTGCTCAGCAACCTCACCGATGACGGTGCCGGGAAGATTACCAAACATCCCGAGCGCATCCAGGAAGTGAATACGGAGCTGGAGGGTATGGGTGTCAAGGTGACCGCCCAGTATGCGGTCCTTGGTCCCTACGACTTCGTGAACGTCGTGGAAGCGCCCGATAACCAGACCATTGCCCGTGTGTCGGCCCAGATGGGCGCCCGGGGCAGTGTGAAAATCACCACGCTGGCGGCCATGCCCATCGAGGAGTTTATCGCCGGCCTCAAGTAGCGGGGCTGACAGGTTCCAGGTTATCAGCTGCGGGCTGGGTATGACCCGGCAGGCCCCTTCGACAAGCTCAGGCTCTGCCCGTTGGGCAACGCCCAGAGGGGCAAGCCCTCGCCAGGACGGCTCGCGAGGAGGTCTCCCTCAGCCGACTGGTGAGGCAGACTGCCGAGAAGGAGGTGGCGGGGGAAAAGTAATACCGCAGTAGAAGAACCGGGACAGATAGCTATAAATAAGACAACTGCTGCTTGGATAATAAATGAATTTGTGAGTATATTGAGTATAGTAGGATACTCAGGAGACATATATGACTACCAAAGAAAGAATAAGACGAGAAATTGAAACACTCCCGGATGAAGTAATAGACCAACTTGATCGCTATATTCATTCCTTGAAAAAGGAAAAACCAAAGGAAAAGCGCCTCCGTTCTTTCAAGTTGCAGGGGCAATTCGATACCATCTCTATTCGTGAAGCGGCATATGAGTCGGCTGTTCCTTGACACGAACGTATTAATATATGCGATCGATGAGGATTCGCAATTTTATCCAAAAGCAAGAAGTATTATACTTGACTCAGATGATGAACTGTTCACTTCATCAAAGAATCTTACAGAATTCCTGGTGGTCGTCACCCGCGGCCGAACAGTATCGCTTTCTATTGAAGATGCGTTAGCTGTTTTAGAGGACTTTTCCTCTATTTTCACCATCCTCTATCCTAGCTCTGCTACTTATGAGGTGTTTAAGGATTTACTGAGGCGGTATAGTCTCACTGGTCTGAAAATACACGACATAGAAATCGCAAGTACTGCAATATCAAATGGAATAAATCGGTTAGTCACTTTTAATAAAAAAGATTTTAAGGAAATCGAACTGCTCGAATTGGTTGCTGTGGAGTAAAGTGTTCTCCGCGCACCAGCCGGGGCAGTAGCAAACGCTGGTTTCATCCTCGTCTTTCCAGCAGCCAGTTCGTAATTTTCCACGATGCAAGCCGAGCTCGCTACCGCAATCGAGGCCGCCCGGGCCGCTGGTGACATCCTACTGGGTTACTTCAACGCCGACTACGAGGTCCGGGACAAGGGGTTCCATAACCCCGTCACCACCGCCGATTACGCCAGCAACCATTACCTGGAAGAGCGGCTGCGGGACAGTTTCCCCACCTACGGGTGGCTGTCGGAGGAGACCGCCGACAACCACGACCGCCTCAGCCGGGAGCGGGTATGGGTGGTGGACCCCCTGGACGGCACCAAGGAGTTCATCGAGGGGCTGCCCCAGTTCGTGGTGAGCGTCGCCCTGGCCGAGAAGGGCCGGCCCGTCCTGGGCGTGCTGCATAACCCAGTCACCGGCGAGACGTTCAGCGCCGCCGCAGGTCATGGTGCTACCCTGAACGGCGAGCCCATCACGGTATCAAAGGTCGAGCGCCTGGAGGAGGCAGTGATCCTCAACAGCCGCTCGGAGACCCGGCGGAGGCTCTGGAAGCGGTACAAGCCTTATTTCCGGCTTCTGAAGCCGATGGGCAGCGTGGCCTACAAGCTGGGGTTGGTAGCCGCCGGGCGGGCGGATATTTTCGCCACGCTGCGGCCCAAGAACGAGTGGGACGTCTGCGCGGGGCACATCATCCTCAAGGAAGCGGGAGCCGAGCTGCGGGGCCTCACCGGAAAGGAACACCGATACAACAACCGGCATACGGTGATCAAACCGGGGCTGGCGGCGGGTAATGCCACTATTGTGCGGGCTTTCCTGGACCTGTACCGGTCCAACCGGAAATGAAAAATGCAAAATGAAAATTGCAAAGCGAAAAATGACGGATACAGACTGTTATATGATATGAAGTTCTGGGGTGAACCAGGTGAGTGAAAAAAATAAACTATCGGAGAGATTGCTGGATTTCGCTGCCCGCTGTATTAAGTTGACTGTCCGGCTTAATCGTAGCGCGGTAGGAAAGCATATTGCGGTTCAGCTTATGAGATCTGCGACTTCCTCAGGGGCAAATTATGAGGAAGCATGCGGAGCAGAGAGTCGAGCGGATTTTATTCATAAACTGCAAATTGTCTTGAAGGAGTTAAAAGAGTCTTCATATTGGCACAAGCTCATCTATAAAGTTGATACGTCCCTTACTAATGATCTCCAACCGCTGCTTAATGAATCTCAAGAACTAACTAAAATAATACCAAAGTCCGTTGTTACAGCTAAAAGTGGTAAGAAAAAGTAAATAGATGCCTGTTTCGCTACGAATCCGGCACTGGAAATTCAGGTCTAAATTTTGCATTTTGCATTTTGCACTTTGCACTTTGCAATATCCTAAGAAATGAGATCCATGCCTCCCACTCAGGGAACAGCCATGGAAACAACTACCGCCACAGCAACCGTTCCCCAGGTCACCCTCACCAAGGCATTCAGCTCGCCCTTTAAGAACGCCGTAGCCGCCGCCCGAACCTGCTACAGCGGCAAGGGGATCGTTGGCGACGAGCAGATCAGCCTGGAAGAGGGCAGCCGGGACCGGGCCATCGCCGCGTCCATCTACCGGGCAGGGCACCACACCACCTTCCAGCACGCCCAGTTCCAGTTCGCCTTGAGCGGTGTTTCCCGCCACTTCGTCTGGTCCTTCCTGCACAGCCACCCCTTTTACAACTCGGAACAGGTAAGCCAGCGGTATGTCCGCCTGGATAAGGATTCCTTTTACACCCCACCCCTCAGTGGCGCGGGCCTGGAGCTGTACCGTGAGACCATCGACCTGCAGATGGCCGCCTACCGGGAGCTGCGCCAGTCCCTGTCAGACGTAGCCGCGGCGGAATACTTCCGCATCTTCCCGGCCCGAGGCCGGCGGCATGATGACTACCAGCAGGCCATTCTGAAAAAGGCCCAGGAGGCGGCCCGCTACGTGGCCCCCGTGGCCACCCTGACCTACCTGTACCACACCGTCAGTGGCATCACCCTCCTGCGCTACTGGCGCATCTGCCGGGAAGCGGACGTCCCCCATGAGCAACGGCAGGTGGTGGAACGGATGGTGCAGGCCGTCCTGGCGCACGACCCGGGATACGAGATGATCCTGCAAGAGCCCTTGGGGGAAGAGGACTTCGCCGAGTTCGCCGGTATCCAGGAGACGGCCCGGCTAACTCCAGGCTTCAAGGAAGAGTTCGACGCCTCGCTGGACGGGCGGGTTTCCCGGCTGGTGGATTACAAGGCCCGCGGCGAGGAGGTACTGGCGGCGGCCGTGCGGGAGGTATTAGGCAAAACCCGGTCCGTGCTATCCGACGACGACGCCATCGCCCTGGCCCTGGACCCGGGCCGGAACCCCGCCTACGGGGAGGTGCTCAACATCACCACCCACGCCAAGCTCACCCGCACCCTGCACCATCCGGGATACACCTTCCGCAAGAAGCTGTCGCACACCGCCGACAGCCAGGACCAGCGCCACCGCATGACCCCCGCCAGCCGTCCCATCCTTGCTACCCAGCTCTCCGATGAACCGGACGTCATCACACCGGCCCTTGTCCAGGCCGATGAGCCATCACTCAAACGCTACCGGGAGATTATCAACCGTACCTGGGAGCCCATCGGGAAGCTCAAGAATATGGGCATATCGCCGGAGTTCGCCCACTACCTGCTGCCCAACGCCGTGGCGGTGCGCTTCACCGAGTCGGCGGACCTGCTGAACCTGCACCACAAGCACCGCATGCGCCTGTGCTACAACGCCCAGGAGGAGATCTGGCGGGCCAGCGTGGACGAGGCTAGGCAGGTGCGGCAGGTGCATCCCCGCATTGGCCGCTACCTGCTGCCGCCGTGCACCCTGCGGGAGATGGCGGGGGCCCGGCCCCTCTGCCCCGAGGGGGACCGCTACTGCGGGGTGCCGGTGTGGAAG
>CAZULW010000134.1:0-4543 GCA_964621455.1 uncultured bacterium | reverse complement strand
TTTTTTTATCTCTTTTAAAATAGATGGGACACATGTACCCTACGATGAAATTTTAACATATGTCCTGCTATTCAATAAATTAGATACTGAAGCTTATTGCGACGGGATAGGAGTTTAGATTTCTATTGTCAAGTGGAATGGTACTAAATTACGGACCGGCGGGTGACCACAATTGGATTTTAATCGTCTTCTGGAGCCGCCGCAAGACCCGCCCCGTTTAGGCGGCCCGGCAATTGAGGAGTCCTTTGCCCCTCCACCTGACTGTGAAGGTTGGTAACCATGACGAAGAAGCGCAGTAGAGACCTTGTCCACCGCTGGGAAGGCAACCCGATTATTACTATCGAGGACCTGACTTTCCCATGCGCTGATATCAGTACTGCCGGTGCGATCAAGGTCGGCGGCGAGTACATCCTGCTGCTTACCGTACAGAGTCTTGAGGGGTCTTACTCCATTTACCCGGCCCGAAGTGCGGACGGCTATCACTTTGAGATAGGCAGCGGACCGGCCCTGGCCCCTTCCAAAAACGGGCCTGCCGCGCTTTACGACCGCATGGGTGTGTTGGATGCCCGGATTGTCAAACTGGGGACCGACTACTACGTGTCGTATGACGCTTTGGGGCCTCATGGGTACCGGCTTGCCCTCGCCCGAACGGTGGATTTCGAGACCTTTGAGCGGCTGGGATTTATGTCCGAGCCGGATACTAAAGGGGGCGTGTTATTCCCGAAGAAAATCGAGGGCAAGTACGTGCGTTTGGAGCGCCCGTGGGAGGGGGGCAGCATATGGCTGTCCTATTCCCCGGACCTGGAATACTGGGGCTGGTCGGAGGTGGTTCTGACACCGCGAGGGGGCTACTGGGACTGCGACCACATAGGTGTGGCCACGCCTCCCATGGAAATCGACCAGGGCTGGCTCATCATCTACTACGGCGTCAAGCGTACTTCCGCCGGACCCCTTTTTCGGTTGGGGGCGGCCATACTGGATGCCGGTAACCCGGCCAACGTGATTGGCCGCACCGATGAGCCCATCCTTTCACCGAGAGAGAAATATGAGCGGATCGGTGACCTGCCTAACCTGGTCTTTTCCTGTGGGGCCGTTATTGAACCCGATAACGAAGTGAAACTTTACTACGGCGCCTCCAATTCCTGCATAGCCGTGGGGATTACCACGGTGGAGAGGATCGTGGCGGCGTGTATGAACGAGGTTAATGCACTATGATGAAACATAACCCGAGCGGACGCGACTTGCTGCACCGCTGGGAGGGTAATCCCATTCTCACACTGGAGGATATACCTTTCCCCTGCAATACGGTATTCAACGGTACGCCGGTCAAGCTTGGCGAGGAATACCTGTTGCTTCTGCGGGTTGAGGGGCAGCGGGGGTACTCCTTTTTTGCCCTTGCCAGAAGCGAAGATGGTTTCCACTTCGAAGTTGAGAAGAAACCTGTTCTACTTCCGGCCGAGAAAGGGATTTTCAGCGTCTATGAAAGCCGGGGTCTCGAGGACCCACGGGCCACATTCATCGAAGGCGCATATTATGTCCTTTATACTGCTGTCTCCGAGTTCGGTTACCGGATCGCCCTGGCCAGGACCGATGATTTTCGCTCGTTTGAACGCATTGCCCTGGTGTCCGAACCGGGCAACAAGGACGGCGTGCTGTTTCCCGAGAAGATCAACGGCCAGTACGTGCGGCTGGACCGGCCCATCGGGCTGGGGGTGGGGAGCATGTGGATTTCGTATTCCAACGACCTGAAGAGTTGGGGCAACTCCAGCATCCTGATGTCACCGCGCCGGGGCTACTGGGACTCCTACCGAGTGGGGGCTTCCGTTCCTCCCATTCGGACTGACCACGGCTGGCTGGAAATATATCACGGCACCAAGATGACTTCGGCGGGGCCTATCTACCGGGCCGGTGGTGCGCTGCTGGATCTGGAAGACCCTTCCAAGGTCGTGAAACGGTGTGATGTCCCACTACTCTCTCCCCGGGAAGAGTATGAGCGTATTGGTGACGTGGGAAACGTGGTCTTTCCCTGTGGCGCTATTGTTGAACCTGACGGGGAGATCAAGGTATATTATGGCGGCGCGGATACCTGTATCTGTGTAGCCACGGCGAATCTCTCCGACCTTGCCGCCCGTATAACCAGTCAGGAGATGGAATGAAACCCTGGAAATGCAATAAGAGGCTTTTATCATGAACCGTACTGACAGTCGTCCCGCCCAAACCGACCACGATGGTCAGCCCATTAAACGCGTCGCGTTTGTTGGGAATTACCTGCCGTCCCGGTGTGGTATCGCCACTTTTACCACCGACCTGACCGAAGCGCTGGCGGCACAATATCCGGATACTAATTTTATAGTCCTGCCCACCAGTGATGTGAATGTTGAGGGGGTATATCCGGAGCGGGTGCGATTCATCATCGAGAAGGAAGATGCCGACTGCTACCAGCAGGCCGCCTATTTTCTTAATATGAATAATGTAGACCTGGTATGCGTACAGCACGAATACGGTATCTTCGGCGGCACGTGGGGCAAGCATATTTTAACCCTGCTGCGGGAGCTGCATATGCCCGTCGTAACTACCTTCCATACGGTCCTCCGAAAGCCAAAAAAGAAACAGGAGGAGATTTTTAAGGAGCTCATCGCGTTATCAGATCGGTTAGTGGTGATGACGAGTAACAGCATGGAATTCCTCCAGGAGTACTACGGTGTACCCCGCCAGAAAATGGACCTGATCCCCCACGGCATTCCCGACGTTCCCTTCATTGATCCCAACTTCTACAAGGATCAACTGGGTGTTGAGGGGAAGTACGTGCTCTTGACCTTCGGTTTACTGTCGGGCAACAAAGGCATAGAGTATGTCATACAAGGGCTGCCGGCGGTCCTTGAGAAGTATCCGGACGTGGTCTATATTGTCCTGGGTGCAACCCACCCCAATGTGATAAGGTCCGAGGGGGAGAGTTACCGTGAATCTCTGATGAGTCTGGTGGACAAACTGGGAATTGGTGATAATGTGATCTTCCATAACCGGTTCGTCAGCCTGGATAAGTTGATTGAGTACATCAGCGCCGCAGACGTATATGTCACTCCGTCACTTAACGTAGAACAGGCGGTATCCGGTACGTTGAGCTATGCCGTCGGCGTCGGTAAGGCGGTGATATCAACGCCCTACTGGCACGCGGAGGAGCTGCTGGCCGAGGGCCGCGGGTTGCTGGTGCCATTCAAGGATTCCGAAGCTATTAGCCAGCAGATTCTTTACCTGCTCGATAACGAGGTCAAACGCCATACCATTCGTAAGCGGGCCTATCTGAAAAGCCGGGAGATGATCTGGGAAGAAACCGCCCGTAAGTATATGTCCAGGTTTACCTATGCCCGGGAGGTGCGACGGCTCCACCCGCAGCCGGCAAGCGGATCGCAAAAAGCGAGCGATACGGTCCTTGACTTACCTTCCCGCAAGCTGGATCATCTACGGCGCCTGACCGATGAAACCGGCATACTCCAGCATGCAGTTTACGCGGTTCCCCGGTACGATCACGGTTACACGACAGACGATAACGCCCGGGCTCTGGTTGCCGCGGTCCTGCTGGAGGACTGGAAGGACTATTTTGACCTGGCCCATGAGTTAGCCTCCCGCTATGTCGCCTTCATGTGGTGTGCTTTTAATCGCAAGACGGCCCGTTTCAGGAATATCATGAGTTACGACCGGCAATGGCTTGATGAGGCAGGCTCGGAAGATTCCCACGGCCGCGCCGTCTGGGCCCTGGGCACTGTGGTGGGTCGCTCTCGCGCACGAGGCTTGCGGGACGTTGCCGATCATCTGTTTCAGCGGGCCCTGCCGGCCACGCGAAGATTTAAAAACCCCCGGGCCTGTGCTTTTGCTCTCCGGGGAGTGAATGAATTCCTTAAACGCTTCTCAGGCGATCAAAGGGCCATTCAGGTTCGAGAGAAACTGGTCAATTTCCTGGTTGAGCTATTTGAGAAAGACAGCAGATCTGACTGGCTCTGGTTTGAAGATGTTTTAAGCTACAGCAATGCCAAGCTGTCACACGCCCTGCTAGTATGCGGGCCTCCCATGTCCGATGATCGAATTACCCAGATCGGTCTCGATACGCTCGAATGGTTGACTGCGATCCAGACCTCCGATCAGGGGTATTTCTTGCCAATTGGCAACAGCGGCTTCTACTACCGCGGAAAGCAGCGCGCCCGGTTTGACCAGCAGCCGATTGAGGCTTACGCCACGGTCTCGGCTTGTATCGAAGCCTATAATATCACCGGGGATGAAAAGTGGCGCAAAGAGGCCCGCAAGGCATTCGACTGGTTCCTGGGGCGGAATGATCTCAACCTGCCGCTTTACGACCCTGGGACCGGTGGATGTCGTGACGGATTGCATTCGGACCGGCTGAACCAGAACCAGGGGGCGGAGTCAACGATTGCCTTTCTCATGTCCCTGCTGGAGATCAGATCCATGGAGCAAATGGGCCCCCCCTTAGGTACCGAGCCTGGCCAGGAGCCTGCCCAACGGGAAGCCCTCGCTGAAACGCTCTGAGCGG
>CAZULW010000133.1:0-4573 GCA_964621455.1 uncultured bacterium | reverse complement strand
TTTGACCTTTGCGCCCTTTGCGTCTTTGCGGTTCTACCTTCTTACTGCTACTGCCCCAGGCCCCTAGAGAATCCTATACGCCTTGAGTCCCCACACTACCTCAGACAGGGTCACTTTGAACACGCCGAAGGTGGGCACGGCAAAGAGCATCCCCAGAGGGCCCATCAGGGAGCCACCGATCATGATGACGATGATAACCACCAGCGGATGTATCCCCACGCTGGCGGACATGATCTTCGGGGAGACGAAGAAGTTGTCGATCGCCTGGACGAAAAGGAACATGCCGATGATGACCACGATCATGACCAGGTTAATCCCGGCCGGCTGCGGGGTCATCAGGTAGACGCCGATGGCGGGGACCATCCCCACAAAGGGGCCAATGAACGGAATCAGGTTGGCAAGCCCGGCAAGCATACCAATGATGACGAAGTAGGGGATTGCGACCTCACCGAGCTGAGAGATAAGGAACAGTCCAATGGTTGAGAGGACTCCAACTGTCAGGGCAGCCATACCTTGACCCCGAAGATAGCCGCTGACCTGTGCGTGAATCTTTTCCAGCAGGTTGAGGATCATTTCGAAGTAGGCGTTGGGCACCGCCCGCATGAAGGCCACCTTGAAATTCCTCGATTCCAGCAGGAGGATAAAGGCGAAGACGAGAACGAAGACGAGCTTCCCTACCAGATTGGCGAGTGTGAATACAATTCCAGCGAGGCTTCCGGCAAGGTCGGATAGGAAAGCGGGGGGTGTCTCAGCCACGGAAAGCAGGTATGCTTCAACCCTCAGGTGCAAGGATTGGGGGATGAACACCAGCACCGATTCCTTCAGGTTGTTGACGAGGTCCTCCAGATTTTTCCCTTGAAAGGCCGAAACCAGGGTATTCGCCTGTTCGATCAGCGTCCCTCCCAGAATATATGCCGCCCCTACGATGATGAGAATGATGATGCTATAAACGGCCAGGACCCCCAGCAGGCGACTACCGCCGAACCGGGTTTCCAGCCAATTGACGAGGGGCGAGAGGATGCTGGCTATCAGCAGGGCCAGGACCAGCAGCAGGAGGATAGGTGCCACGTGCCGCCAGAGCAGGATCACAGCCGCCAGCGGGACGATGACCTGTGATCCCCGCATCAAGGTCTGGATCAATCGCCGCGTTGGTGTGGCAGGAGTGGCTGCCATGCTAGGAGCCTATTGTCGGGTGAGACCGGCTTCCTTTCGGGATAACACAGCGATTATGACGGCTCACTGCTGGTCTGTTGTTGCGCTTCGATGAGCAGTTCGTTGGTCTTGCGCAGACGTTGGGCGGTGACTTTCACCAGGTTCATGAGGATCTTGTTGCCCAGGCTCGGGAAACGGGTGAGGATGTCTTTGAGTTCGGGGCGGAAAAAGGCGATGATGCGGGTGTCCGCGCTGGCGAGGGCTGTGGCGGACCGGTCGGCTTCGTCCACCAGGGCCAGGTCACCGAAGAAATCGCCATCACCAAGCTCGGAGTAGAGGATCGGGTTATCCGGGTCCTGGTTGTTGACAATCTGCACACGTCCCTGGATGATGATGTACATTCCCAGGCCGGGATCACCCTGGTGGAAAATGGCCTCCCCGGCCTGGTACTCCCGCCGGTGGATGATATTCTCGACTTCCCTCAGTTCTTTTCGGGAAAGGCCGTTGAAAACTAGAACATTACTGAGGGCGAGGGCAGTTTCGGATAACTTTTTATCTTGCCTGCGAAAAATGTTATCCCATATAGCGCTGCGCATGGTGCTAAGTTGGTCTTGGTATACATACGATGTCAAGGGCTGGAGCTCAAAATCGTTGCTTAATCGGGATAGTCCTTCTACCTTTAACTGATATGCGTTTTTCTCCCGGGCAGATATTGCTGGCGATAGTAGTCACCCTGGCCCCGCTGGATGGCCAGCGCTCGCAGGACCCTTCGCCAGGCTCAGGGCAGGACCTGGAGGAGCTGGATCGGCAGATTGATGCCAGGCAGGTGGAGCTGGAGCGCCTCCGGGACGAGATTCGCCTGTATGAGCGGCGTATCGCCAGGCAGGAACAGGAGGAGAAGGACGCCCTGCAAATCCTTTTTGACCTAGAGGAGCGCATTTCACTTACCAACCGCCTGGTTAAGGTCCTGGAGACTGAAAGCCGGCAGCTCACCAGGGCTATCAGTATGACTCAGAAGCTGATCCGGGAAGGTGAGGAGGAGATCGCCGCCCTGAAAAAGAAGCTGGCGGCCCGGTTTGTCCATATCTACAAGCAGCGGCGGGCGTCTATCCTGGAACTGATCCTTACCTCCGACAATTGGAACCAGGCCGCCTACCGTGCCAGATACCTGAAGGCGGCCGCCGACTATGACCGTTACCTCACGGGGAAAGTGAAAGAGGAGATCCGGCGGCTGGAACAGCAGCGTCAGAAGCTGGCGCGGGACAGGGCTCGCAAACAGGAGGCGCTCCGGGAAAAGGAGCAGGAGGAGGCGCTGCTGAACAAAAACAAGGTTGAGCGCCAGGCACAGGTTGAGAAGATCAAGCAGGATCGGCTGAGCGACGAGCGGCTCCTCCTGCAGAAGAAACAGGCCGCCGTAGACCTTGAGCGAATTATCGCCGGCCTGGAATTCGACCGGGAGAAGCGGGCCAAGGAGCTGGCTGAAATGCGGCGCAAACGCGATCTGGCCGTGGTGCCCGACATCACTTACTATAAAGGCAAGCTTCCCTGGCCCACCAGCGGTCGAGTGATTGCCCGCTTCGGACCACAGCGCAATCCCCTGCTGAACACCGTTACCGAGAATCCCGGTATCGATATCCGCACCCCGCGCGATGCCGTGGTGAAGTCGGTCCTCGACGGGCTTGTAACTACCATCACCTATCTCCGGGGATACGGCACCACGGTGATTATCGACCACGGAAAAGACCTGTATACGGTGTACGCCCTGGTGGAAGAGGTGGAGGTGATCGAGGGACAATATGTGGATCAGGGCCAGGTCATCGCCCGGGTAGACGCCAGCGGCGGCCTTGATGACTCCAGGCTGCATTTTGAATTATGGGCCAACCAGCAGAAGATGGACCCCGCGACATGGCTGGTGCAGCTCCCTTAGCAGCGGGAGGGCTGGACCGCCGGGCATGATCTATTCCGACCTGATCCTGCACTCCGGCCAATGGTGCCGGCTGGTAGAGTCCTTTAGGCAGAGCCGCCTGGCCCACGCCTATCTGTTTTACGGCCCCGCCGGCAGCGGGAAGGAGGGGCACGCCATCGAGCTGGCGGCACTCGTGAACTGCCACGAACCCGATGAGAATGGCATCCCTACGGGCGGTACCCAGACGGGTGGTACCTTAACGGGTGGTGCCTGCGGCCGGTGCCCCTCTTGTCGGAAGGTGCTGGGGCTGCAGCATTCCAACCTCCAGCTGGTGGTACCCCTGCCGCGGCGCGTCCCTATCACGAAGAAAGATCCCCCCCTCAAGGCCCTGAAACCGGCCGACCTGGACGACCTCACCGATCAGCTCGCGTCCAAGGCGCGGGACCCCTACTTCCCGGTCCGCCTGAAAGGGGCCCAGTCTATCCTGATCAACAGCGTCCGGGAGCTGCGGCGCACCGCCTACCTTAAACCCGGCGAGCGTGGCTGGCGCGCCATCCTCATCTTCGAGGCGGAGAAGCTCTGCACCGGGGAGGGGGCCGCCGCCAACGCCCTGCTCAAGCTGCTGGAAGAACCCCCCGCCTGGACCGTCTTCGTCCTGGTCACCGACCGGCCCCACCTGCTGCTGCCCACCATCCGCTCGCGGTGCCTGGGACTCTACTTTCCCCAGCTGACAAACGACCAGGTGGCCGGCTACCTGACCGAGCATCACGGGCTGGACGAAGAGCAGGCCCGCATCCTGGCCCAGGTGACGGGCGGCAATCTAACTCAGGCCCGGCAGCTGGTGGAGGCCGGGGAGGAACCGCTGCAGGCTCTGGATGAGATGGTGGGGAGCTTCCTGGCCGCCGAACCCGCCGACTCGGGCTGGCAGCGGCTGGTGAACGACCTGGCCCTCCTGCACCGCAACCGCTCACTGGAATTCACCTATCGCCTGCAGCTGCTCCAGACGTGGCTGCGGGACCTGATGGTGCTGCAGATGACGGGGGATGATGGGCGGGTGGTCTTTGCCAGTCAGCTAAGCGGCCTTGAGCGCTGCCTGGACGCCTGGCCCGACGCCGACTGGAGCGCCGCCACCGCCGCCATCGAGCCGGCCCTGAACCACCTGGAGCGGAACATCAATCCCACCCTGGCGCTGACGAACATGATACTGGATGTGAGGGAGGCAATTAGCGATCCGTCTACGTCCGCCAGCCGGCGGACTGCGCCGGACAAGTCAGCCGTTAGCCAGTAGAAACATAACGGGCGACCTCCAGCAGGCGGCGGCTGGTGGCTGAAAATTCAACAAAATCCCTACAAAATTCCGCATTTTAAGGGGCACCCCCGACGGGAGGCGGGAATCTCCCTGTAGAAAAAATTTCCCACCCCCAAAGCCAGCGGTGGCAGGGGTAGCGGGGCGATAGGGGGGCGGCATCATCATTGCGCCCGAATATAAGCCAACGGCAATGGTCTGTCGTTCGC
>CAZULW010000132.1:0-4628 GCA_964621455.1 uncultured bacterium | reverse complement strand
GGCGCTACGCCAGGCAAGCTGCCACCCGGCTACATCCACCAAGGGCAGACTACGCCGGGCAGGCTGGCACTTCTTAGCGCCTTGGCAGCGCCCTATCCGCTGCGGCAGCCATGATGCATCCCTGGCGATTTGACCTTATATTCGGCCACCTCCACGACTCGCGAGGATTGTGTCTGATGCCAGCCCCCACCTCCAAACCAACCACGTTAATCCAGGATCTCAAGCGCCGGTCACTGTCCCTGGCAGGCACGGTGGCAGTCGCCCTCGTCATATGGCTGGTTCCCGCGCCTGAAGGGATTGACATTAAAGCGTGGCACCTGCTGGCAATCTTCGTGGCCACTATTGTGGGTCTCATCGCCAAGCCCCTGCCGATGGGCGCGGTTGCCATGCTGGGCATAACGGCTACCGCCCTCACGGGGACTCTAAGCATCAACGAGGCGCTGAGCGGCTTTGGCAACCGCGTTATCTGGCTCATCGTGATAGCCTTTTTCATATCCCGCGGCTTTATCAAGACCGGTCTGGGAGCCCGGATTGCCTATCTATTCATGGCCGCCGCAGGGAAAAAGTCGCTTGGCCTGGCATACAGTATGGTGGCTACCGATCTGGTATTGGCGCCGGCCATTCCCAGCAACACCGCCCGCGCTGGCGGGGTGATCTTTCCTGTTCTCAGGTCGGTTGCCAGGGCTTATGGCAGTGAACCCGATGACGGCACGGCCCGCAGGATAGGCGCCTTCCTGATCAAGACTTCCTTCCAGGCCACGCTCATCACCAGCGCCATGTTTCTGACGGCCATGGCGGCCAATCCGCTGGCGGTCGAACTGGCCGGTGACCTGGGAATTGAAATCACCTGGGGAGGTTGGGCCCTGGCCGCGCTGGTTCCCGGCCTCGTCAGCCTGACGCTAGTGCCCTGGCTTATCTACAAACTTTACCCCCCTGAGATCAAGGAGACACCTGCCGCCGCGCAAATGGCCAGGGATAAACTGGCCGAAATGGGAAGGATAAAACCCGGCGAATGGATTATGTTGGGTACTTTCATCCTGTTGTTGATTCTGTGGATCTTCGGCCAGCAGCTGGGTATCCATGCTACCACCGCGGCGCTGGCCGGCCTGAGCATCCTGTTGATCAGCGGTGCGTTGACGTGGGGTGATATTCTCGCTGAAAAGGGGGCCTGGAATACCCTGGTCTGGTTTGCGGCCCTGGTAATGATGGCCTCTTACCTGAACACATTGGGGCTGATTCCCTGGTTTGGTGAAACAGTGGGCGCAGCCGTAAAAGGTATCAGTTGGATTCCCGCCTTCCTGGTTTTGAGCCTGGTCTATTTCTACAGCCACTATTTCTTCGCCAGCAATACGGCCCACGTCAGTTCGATGTACGCCGCGTTTCTGGCGGTGGCGATTGCTGTTGGCGCCCCACCGGTGCTGGCGGCTCTGGTGCTGGCTTTCTTCAGCAACCTGTTCAGCAGCATGACCCACTACGGTACCGGGCCGGCTCCGGTGCTGTTTGGCTCGGGCTATGTAGAAATGGGTGTATGGTGGAAACTGGGGGGGCTTATCAGCGTTGTCAACATCATTATCTGGATGGGTCTGGGCGGTCTGTGGTGGAAGATTTTGGGGCTGTGGTAGGCATGATGCGCAGCTATGCTTCAGGTTTCAGTGCAGCCCGCTGGTAAAGGAGATGACAGCAGGCATTGCGAAGTTCGATTACTCCGCTTTAGCTTTTTAGCCACAGATTCACACAGCGCTTCCACTTATGGATTCGCCTTACCTTCTAGAGTTTAATTTTGGGCAAAATCTAAAAAGGCAATGTGAAGTTGCCTTGTACCGTCAACAGGACTGATAGCATCAAAACATATTGCATTACCTTCTCGATTCCAACGGGGATGAAAATCGCAGCGCAAGTCACCGGATATATATTTTTTCTCTTTCATATCAAAGGTTGTTAAAGTAAAACATTGATTGAATTCAACATTATAGATGATTAAGGACTGTTTCAATAACCTATTTATTTTATAGTCAGTTACAAGCCATTGCTGATCGGGTGCAAAAGTGCAGTGACCGTCAAAATCCAGGCACCCATCCCCAAGACGCATGTAGTCATCACGTCCGTCGGTAAAGAGAACATGTACACGTTTATCATTAAATAATTTAAAGGTGGCAATGATTTCCTTGTCATTCCTCCAGTCAAAATGAGATACGCTGCTGCCATAGGGTATTACCTGCCTTAATTCCGAGCCATCCAGATTTGCCGTAAACATGCCGGTTTCTAATCCCATATCGGATTTTCTGGTCCTTGCCAGAAAGAAGAACCGGGTATCGTTCCTGTTAAAAACGGTATGATTGAACCACATGTGCTCGTTTTCCAATTCCGGATGAGAGGCCTTTATGATATTATATACTTCTTCTATAGACACAATTAATTTTGATTCTCCGGTTCTTAAATCCATCAAAAAAATACCATCATTGTCTGGATGTGGATGATTTGGATAAGGATCTTCGATTCCAGAATAACCCACGACTTTCCTGAGGCGCCCGAGACGGCCATACGTTAAACTCAGGGCATATTTACCGTCATGGCTGATTGCATTTACAGGACGTGGGAATTCTCGCTTCTTACCTGTATTAACATCCATGACAACAGAAAAAATATCTTTCTTAATTCTATCATTATAAATGATTTCTGATTCCGGGTTTAACGGATTCCAGTGCAGCATTGCGCCTTGTTGAAAATTCCAGGCGCTTGTTTCAGTTATTTTTGAAAACCTGCCTGTTTTTGCATCTACAAGCCCAATAGAGGCTGGTTCATTTGAAGAGGGCATATGGTCCTGGAAACTACTTTGCAGACAGACAAGGTGCTTGCCAGAATTATTCCATGGACATATACCATAATACCCGAAAAAATGATTTAACGGGCTATGAGTAAGAGATATAATCTTACATTTTGGCTTTGATATTTGTTTTGGAAAGACTTTCGAAAGAGGAGTTATAATGCCGGATGACGTGAGCAGGGCGGTGCTAATAAGGAATTTCTTTCGACTGATTATCATTTTATTAGGTAATCTCTCTTATGAACTATCCCAAAGTGAAAATGATCAGGATAATCCAAACAGCATAAGCCGTCATCCATTGGTACAGGAGATTGCAAACAGCCGATAGGTCTTATGTTACGCAACTTGCGTAATGCATCGTGCGTAATTTAGCACTCGTTCACATGTTTTAATAGGCTTTATCCAGGGCTCAGCTGGTGGATTTCATATTACGCAACATGCGTAACGCATTATGCGTAGTCTGACTTGTGCCAGGTTGATGGCTTACGGCTGATCGCTCACGACTGATCGCTGACCGCTTGGAACTTGTCCCGGAGGGACCCCTTTCGGGGAAACTAGAAACTCGAACCCTTCGACTGCGCTGAGGGCAAGACTCGAAACTCGAAACCGATTTATCCCCACACCCCCGGAATCTTTGTGCCGCAGTCGGGGCATTTGCCGCCCGTTGTGAGGTGGTTGTCCAGTATGTAGTAGCCCACGCGGCGGATGAGGGTAGTGTTGCAGTTGGGGCAGCAGGTGTTCTCCATTTCCGGCACTTCACCGGGCAGGTTGCCGCCGTAGACGTAAATCAATCCCGCCTGGCGGCCCAGGTCCCAGGCCCGCAGCAGCAGGCGGACGGAGGTATTCTTCTCGTGGACGAGCTTGTAGTCCCGGTGGAAGGCGGTAACGTGCCAGGGGATGTCCGGTGAGACGCCGGCAATGAAGGCCGCAATGGATTGCAGCTCCTCGTCCGAATCGTTCAGGCCGGGCACCACCAGGGTAACCACCTCCACCCAGAAACCCATATCCCAGGCCCGCTGGATGGTGTCCAGCACGTTCTGCAGCACGCCGCCCAGCTTCCGGTAGGTGCGATCGCTCATGGACTTGAGGTCCACCTTGAAGCCGTCGGTGTGAGGGCGGAGGTAGTCCAGCGCTTCCGGGGTGGCGTTGCCATTGGATACGAAGGCGGTTTTGAGGCCCGCTTCGCTGGCAAGTTTGAAGATCTCCACGGCCCACTCGGCGGTAATGAGGGGCTCGTTGTAGGAGCTCACCACGGCGCTGGAGCGGGCACGCCGGGCCGTTTCCACCACCAGGTCGGCAGAAATCTCGTCGGGGGGGGTGCCCGCCCGCTCGTCCCTCAGGGTCTGGGAGGAAAGCCAGTTCTGGCAGAATGGACAGTGGAGGCAGCAACCCAGCATGCCGAAGGTGAGGGCGTTTGTACCGGGGAGGAAGTGGTAGAAGGGCTTTTTCTCGATGGGATCGTTGTGCAGGCCCGCCACGTAGCCGTAGGGCGCCTGTAGGGTCCCCCGGCGGTTGAAACGCACTTTGCAGATCCCCCGGCGGCCGTCGGGGATGCGACAGCGGTGCCCGCAGGCCAGGCAGCGAACCCGGCCCTCCTCCAGCGATTCCACCAGCCGGGCCGGTCGGGTCAGGCGGTCGAGGGTGGCCTGGAGGGTGGAGGTGGCGGAGCTTGAGTCTGCGGAGGTCGGCATGGCTTTGGTTTCCCTTAGCGTGTCATAGAATAGCAGCTGGGAACGAGAATGTCAAGGATAATGGCAGGCGCCCGGTCGCCGCCCAGCAGAGACACGGTTTAGTCGGGGCCAGA
>CAZULW010000131.1:3305-4719 GCA_964621455.1 uncultured bacterium | reverse complement strand
CTTGTCGTAGTCAGAATGACTGCCAATCCAGAACCATAGCAATCCTTCTGGAACCTCAACTGCAAGCGCCCGGTAATGAAGGCCAACCCGGATGGATCGGTATTTACCAATCTGCTTGAAATGGAGCGAGGGATGATGAGGCACTGCCTTCAACAGCTCAAAGTTCTTATCCGCCAGTTTCCGAACAGCCGCCGGGAGCCGTCGGTAGCAAGCCCAGAAACTGGACGAAGCAAAATGCCTCAAAGCTCTTTTGTCGCTCCAGCTTTATACTCTACGAGGGCCTCTTCTACGAGTTTGTCCATCCTATCCGCACGGACATCCTCCTCAATCTGCCGGTCCCACTCGTCGGCATCGTATTCGCGAAACCACTCTCGAAATGCCGCGAGCTGCGTAGGGCTGAGATTCTGGACTTCGCATTCTAGTTTCTCAACTTTTGTCATGTGTCACTACCTCCGTAACGACCCGCCAGCCTCTATCACCGGGGGTTATGAGAGCTAACAATAAACTTCATCTGCGGCAATGGAGCGCAGCTGAACTACCGCCAAGTGCAGCGCTTTGTTAGCCATTATAGATACTTTATTGCGCTTCTAAGTTCGAGAACTTCAACTGGACAATCTTGCCAATCATGCTCCCAGCACATGATGAGATTACAATGATTTCTTCTTTGGAATACATCTCTCATCTCTTCATCGTACTAACTCGTAATATAATGAATTTCTGCAGTTTTAATCCACCCTGATGCGTCGAGTCTGTTATGGTGATACTCCATAGTGCCGTTGACCTCCCTTTGCGGTTCGGGTGAAGGCAAACCCACCCGGAAATTAGCGACAACTGGTTTGCCAGACACCAATCCCCAGCCTCCAGCGATCAGCTGTCAGCTATCAGCGTTCAGCCATCAGTGGTTAGTAGCTGGTGGTCCGTAGTCAGTTATCCGTCGTTAGCTGACGTCATCCAGTACCCAACATCCCGTATCCAACGTCCAGCCTACATTTCCGCGAAGCGGTCCGTGGCCTCGACGAGCCGATCCACAATCCCCGGGTCGGTGATGGAATGCCCCGCGTCGGGGACCACGTGCAGCTCGGCCTCGGGCCAGGCGCGGTGCAGGTCCCAGGCGCTGGTCATGGGGCAGACGATGTCGTAGCGCCCCTGTACGATGACCCCCGGGATATGGCGGATTTTCTCCATATCCCGCAGCAGCTGGTTGGGCTCCAGGAAGGCGTGGTGGACAAAGTAATGGCACTCGATGCGGGCGAAGGCCAGGCTGAATTCGTCCTGCCCGAACCGGGCCCCCCATGAACGAAGAGCACTGGCTTGCCCCGGGGATTCCCGCATTCCTCGTAGTGGATGGTGTGAATTTGGGAGACCTTGAGGTACTCATCCTTGTAGGGCTCAATGGGAGAATACAATTCTCGCA
>CAZULW010000131.1:0-3205 GCA_964621455.1 uncultured bacterium | reverse complement strand
CGAAATAATCAGGTCATCTCCCGTTTTGAAATTCATCTCCCGACCCTGAAGGGATACCCTTCGGGATGGACGGCTACAATCCTGGATGATCCCAAATACAAGAATCTCAACTTCATTCTACCCCAGAGTGTACCTCAGGGATTCTCTCGGGATAAACCATGTCTATTCCCTGTCACCGTTAACCATTATCTTTTCAATTTTTTCCCTCGGGCATCGAGAAGTAACGTCTTGCTCCGGTTCGGGGGCGAAATCTAAATTCACTCCAAAGCCTCAGGGGTATATGTTCTCAGCCGTAATCATAGGAGCCATCCGGGCCACCAAAAAAGCGGCGGCCATCTGTCTTATGGCGCCAGCCAGATGGGTTGACAACGCTGAGAAGGTCAATATTCCCGCCTCGGAATCATCACCGTGAGTCCTGCCCCTATTTTGGAGGAGGTGGGCCGGCCTTAGAACAACCGGCAAGAGAGCCAAAGATAAGAATTTCCACCCGGTATGAAAATTTTCCTAAAATCGCCCGGCGCTGATAACCTCCCGGGGGAAGTAAAAACTCTCCGAAGGACATGATACGCAGACCGGGAATCCTCATCACCGGCGCCAACGGCGAGATCGGCCACGGCCTCGTCACCGCCCTTTCCGAAAGAATCTCCCAAAAAGGAATCCCTTTCCCGTCCCGAAGGGACCCCTTTTCGGGGGAGGGAACCCCTTCGGGGTCGGCACTTTCGGGACAGGAACCGTCCGGGGAGCACCTCATCGGCCTGGACATCGAGGAGCTGGACCCGGCCATTAAGGACTACCTCTGGGAGAGTGTTATCGGCAATATTCTGGATCAGACCATCCTGGACCGCCTCAACAGCCAGTACGAGTTCTCTGCCATCTATCATCTGGCAGCCCTCTTGAGCACCCGGGCGGAATTCTCCCCCGCCACTGCCCACCAGGTGAACGTGGACGGCACCCTCAACCTCCTCTCCCTGGCAGTGGATCAGGCCCGCACGCAGGGCCGGGCGGTGAAGTTCTTCTTCCCCAGCTCTATCGCGGTCTACGGCCTGGCCGGCCTGGAGGAGAAAGCCAGCGCCGGGGCCGTCTCGGAACAGCAATACCTCTTCCCCAGGACCATGTACGGTTGCAACAAGCTCAACTGTGAAATGCTGGGCACCTATTACGCGCGGCACTACCAGCAGCTGGCAGCGGAGGCGGGGACCATCCGGGTGGATTTCAGGGCCGTCCGCTTTCCCGGGCTCATCAGCACCATGACCGCTCCATCCGGCGGTACCACCGATTACGCCTCCGAAATGCTTCACGCCGCCGCCCAGGACAGACCTTACGACTGCTTCGTCCGGGAAGACACCACCATACCATTCATGACCATGCCCGATGCCATCCGGGCTACCCTCAAGCTTATGGACGCGCCCCTCCAGTCCCTCACCCGGCTGGCCTATAACGCCAGCGCTTTCAATCCTTCCGCGACCCGGCTGCGCGAGCGGGTGCTGGCCGATTTCCCGAAGGCCCGGATCGGCTTCGACTTGGACCAGGCCCGCCAGGCCATGGTGGACAGCTGGCCCTCGGACGTGGACGATTCCGCCGCCCGCAATGACTGGGGCTGGCAGCCGGAACACGACTTCGAGGCCGCCTTCGCCGATTATCTGATCCCCGGCATCCGGGAACGGTATGGAGTGTGAATGAGCCGCTCCTAGTATTGGAAGAAATCACTATGGGTGCCGCTTGAAAACCCCAACCTGCTTTATATTGACTTCTGACAGAAAAGGGCCTATATTTGTACGCATGACACGTGTTGTACTAATCGTACAGGAGAAAACCTGAAATGACCCATATGACCACCAGCAAACTACGAGAAGATCTTGCCGATGCCCTGAACCGGGTAGCATACCGCGGCGAACGGATCCTCCTCCAACGCCGGGGAAAGGACGTGGCGGCACTGGTCTCCAAGGAAGACCTGGCCCTGCTGGAAGCCCTGGAGGATCGCGCGGATAGGGAAGCCATCCTTGAGGCTCTTGATGAGCCGGGAACTATCCCCTGGGAGAAGGTCAAGGAAGACCTGGGGCTGTCCTAGAATGATCCCTCCAGGATAACCGCCTGTGTCCTACCGGATCGAACTCAAGCATGCCGCGGAACGCGACCTTAAGAACATTCCGAGGAACGATCTGAATCGTATTGCCCGAAAAATTAGTTCTTTGGGAGAAGACCCGCGTCCACCGGGAGTCAGGAAACTCAGGCATGTGGAAGATCTCTGGCGTATCAAAGTGGGAGACTACCGCATTCTCTACCAGATTAATGAGAAGGCCTCCCTTGCCCTCATTGCAAGAATCCGGCACCGGCGGGAGGTCTATCGGCAGTTATAGCGGCCGATGAAATTGAGCCATTGGGACGTTAAAGATCCTGCATCCCGCAATGACTTGAACTGGCAGCCGGAAAACGACTTCGAGGCCTCCTTCGCCGGCTATCTCATTCTTGGCATCCTCGAACGCTATGGGGTTTAATGTGCCAACCGCCAAGACCGCCAAGGAGCACCCATGGACGCCATCCAATCCCGCTTGACCGATGAACTCGACGGCATCCGGGACGCCGGGCTGTACAAGGACGAACGGATCATCCAGTCGCCCCAGAGCGCCGAGATTACCGGTTCAGGACTAACCGTGGTGCCGCAACCGGGTGCCAGGGCCAGGGTGCTAAGTAGTAACAGACGTCGTAAAGTCATGGCGGCTGCTCCTGCAGACTGCCGCTAGGATATACGCTTTCCGGCGCAAACCTGCAACCCTGAAGCCCTGCGGCCCTACCCAAGCGGACCTCAGGGAGAGATTTCCCGCCCGCCCTGCTTCAGCAGGTTCCAGAAACCACGGGGATCGGTGATCGTCATCACGGCCTGACCTTCAAGGGCCAGCAGCTCCCGGTCGCCGGTCACAAAGACATCGACATCAGCGCCCAGGGCCGCGGCCAGGATGGGCCGGTCGTCGGGGTCGCGAATTGGCAGCTGGGGCATGTCCGCCGGCACGGGCGCCACGGTGAACCGGCGCAGAAAGGCGATGATGGCCTGGGCCGTTGCACCAGGCACCCCCATGCCGGTCTGCAGGACTCGTTCGAGCTCGCCCAGCACCTGCTCGCTGACGATCAGTTCGTGTTCAGTCAGCACGGAGCGCAGGACATCGGCGCACAGCCCACGAGTGGCAAAGGCGCTTACCAGGACATTCGT
>CAZULW010000130.1:0-4971 GCA_964621455.1 uncultured bacterium | reverse complement strand
ACTCGTCTTGCGCCGGGCAAGATTGGGTAAGGTTGCCGGAACAATGTACCACCCCGCAGGCAGGGCCATTACCCGCAAGATGCTCCTCATGCGATAGACGGCTTACCTGGCGGCGATGTTTTTACAGAATCGGGAATGCTGACATCCCGTTGTGTTCATGCGGGGTATGGCAGTAAAATTCAAGGTATGACGGCTGACGCCCCGCCCCGCTTCCAGCGGGATTTGAACACTTTCCGCGGGATTTGAACACTTTCGGCGGGGGAACCCCGCGGCACGAGCCATCCACTCTTTCTTCGTTTGGACGGAAGCACTATCCGGAGGTACGCACAATGGATAAACCACCGCAGTCCCCGCACATTACGCGCCTCTCCTGGGGGCGTGTTGAAGTGGAGGACCACGGGCTCTTCAAGGACGCCAAGCTCTACCCCGGAGGCTGCCGGGAATGGGACTGGCGCGAGACGGGTACCGGCCATGTGCCGGGCATCCAGCCCGCTGACCTGGAAGAGCTGCTGCAGCACGGCGCCGCGGTGGTTGTGCTCTCAAGGGGAACGTACGGGCGGCTTCAGGTGTGCCCGGAGACCTTGCAGATGCTGAAAGACCGGGGCATCCCGGTGCACGTATTGCATACAAAGGAGGCGGTCGAAGTTTACAACGAATGCAGGGAAAAGGGGCCGGTTGTGGGACTCATTCACTCAACCTGCTGATAGTACGCAGCAGGTGATCAGCAGGTGGTGCCACTCATAAAGCATCGCTTTGGTCTTTTGCCCGGGCCGTCCGGGCGATGCGGCGCGCCTGGCGGAGCGGCTCTGGGGTCCGCGCCTTTATGGAAACCGCCAGGACCACCTCCACGCAGGTATCCACCTCCGTGCGCCAGGCTGGATGGACCGCCACCGGGTTGGCGCCTGACCGGGTACGCAGCCAGACGCCTGCCAACTCCTCTTCAAGGTGCAGCGAGCTGGTGCTGCCACGGGCAGGGGGCGGCCATTCCCCCCGGGCTATAAGCGGACGGTTTGTAACACCGATGGTTGGAACATCGAGTATGGCACCCAGGTGAAGGGCCAGGCCGGACCGGCGGGGGTGGTCGCGCCCGGTGGCGTTCACCAGCAGAACATCCGGTAGTCCGGGAAGCGCCCTCACAGCCGCCTCCAGCAGGGGGCCTTCCCGCAGTGCCAGCAGCCCCGGCTGGTATGGCGCACCGGCAGTTCCCCTGACTACCGACGTGGCGACGACCTGGTTATTTTGCAAGAGGGACGCACCGGCCCAGCCGGCATCACCCCGCGCTCCGGTCGGCGAAAGACCCGAACCAAAGCAGACAAAACAGGCGCCTACTTCGAGGGGTAAATCACCCGACCGCCAGGATGGTGCTGCCCGGTAGCGCATATCTTCCTGAGTCCGAATCAGTTCATCTGGTGTCGTGGGCCAGTCTGCCATTTGATATCCAGCGGTCAGCAGGTATTACAGAGCAGTTTAAAAATACAATGCTATATCAGCAAGGGCATAGAATACATTCCTTGGAATCATGAAAAGTGTCTCTTATTTTTCAGTCCGAACAGACCACTATGCCTTGATGACGCCGACCGTGAGCCCGGATGATGACTGAGATAAGAAAGGGACGTATGTCAATCCGTCTATATTACACCCTTTTTCTCGTGCTGCTTATTGGAGCAACGGAGCCGGCCGTCGCCCAACGGAAGCTTGGCGTCACCCCGACAAGCTCAGGGGGACTGCTTTCCGATGAGCAGGCATCCTACGATGTCACTTTTTACGACCTGGACCTGAAGGTTGACCCGGCGGACAGCTCCATTGCGGGCAAGCTGGTGGTGCGGGCGCGTGTCGTCCGGCCCATTAAATGGTTTGTCCTCGACCTTGATACCCTGCTGCAGGTTGCATCGGTGGTGGGGCAGGACCAGGCTGCAGGGGCGGTTCCCCTTGGCTTTGAGCGCCGTGGCGGGCAGATCCGGATAGCCCTGCCCGGCCTGATACCGGCGGGTGAAAGCCTTGCCCTTGAAGTGACCTATGGAGGGCGCCCCCGTACAGCGCCGCGTCCTCCCTGGGTCGGAGGTTTTACCTGGAGCACGACCGAGGGTGGTGAGCCGTGGATCGGGGTTTCGTGCCAGTCGGATGGGGCGGACATCTGGTGGCCGTGCAAGGATCATCCCTCCGATGAACCCGATTCCATGGCCCTCCATATCACCGTCCCCAGGCCCCTGGTCTGCGCCGCCAACGGCCGGTTGCGAGGGGTCACCGATAATGATGACGGGACCCACACCTATCACTGGTTTGTCTCCAACCCCATTAACAATTACAACGTCAGCCTCAACATCGCGCCCTACCGAACCATCGAAGACACTTACATCAGCGTGACGGGTGACACCATCCCCATCACATTCTGGGTCCTGCCTGAGAATTACGAAAAGGGGCTGGCGCTCTTCCCCCAGTTCAGCGAGCACCTCCGTTTCTATGAAACATACCTCGGCCCTTATCCCTTCCGGGCCGACAAGTACGGCGTGGCGGAAACTCCTTATCTGGGCATGGAGCATCAAACCATTATAGCCTACGGCAACCGGTACCGCAACAACGACTACGGCTTTGACGTCCTGCACTTCCACGAGCTGGCCCATGAGTGGTGGGGGAACCTGGTAACGTGCGCGGACTGGAAGGATATGTGGCTCCATGAGGGTTTTGCCGTCTACATGGAAGCCCTTTACGCCGAACATCTGCACGGGGATTCGGCCCTGCACAGTTATATGGCCCGCATCCGTCCCAGGCTGCGCAATCTGAGCCCGGTGGCCCCCCGGGAGTCACAGACGACCTTACAGATCTATTTCGTACCGCCGGACTATATTGAAAGCGACGGCGACATCTATAACAAAGGGGCGTATATTCTCCACTCCCTGCGCTACCTCATTGGTGATGAGCCTTTCTTCAGAGCCCTGCGGCGCATGGCCTACCCCGACCCGGCGGCGGAAATGGTGACCGATGGGAGCCAGTGCCGCTTCGCCGACACCGACGAATTCCAGCGCATCGCAGAAGAGGTCTCGGGCAGGAACCTGGACTGGTTCTTTGAGCTTTACCTGCGACAGGAAAAGTTACCCGTACTGGCGATGAAAGTCCGTCGAGGCAAGTTGAAACTGCGCTGGAAAACCCCCTGGTGGCTGCCGTTTCCCATGCCGGTGCCGGTTCGGCTTGGCGGGGAGGTTCAGCGGGTGGCGATGCCCAGGAGGCGAGCCACCGTTGCCATACCGGAAGGGGTTCAGCCGATTATAGACCCGCAGCATTGGCTGTTGAAAGTCGAGGTGCGCTAGACCAGGCTGACAGGCGGCCATCATGTCTGGCGCTGATCCTAACAGACTCCTTTACTTTCCATAAATCAAGGTACTATTTTTACAGTAGTTCCCTCGAAAATTAGTCGCATGAGTTATTAACCTATTGATCCGTCGGCTGGCGGATAAAGAGTTATAGAGACTGATCCCGCAGGAATCTCCCGTAGGGATCCCTTTCCGGGACATTCGGACAAGTGGAGAAGGCTGTTTTTTTTCCAAAGGAACTACTTGGGCAGAAAAAACCGCCTATCACGAGGAATACTTTGAAAAACCTATCCGGCTCGCCGTAGGCTACGCCGAGGCCCCCGGCCGGAAGGTTGTCCGTCGGAGTGTACGAAAGCCAGTCCTGGGAACAAATCCCAATCGAATCCATACCGGATGCAGGCATAAACGTTAGTAAGGACAATTTTTACATTCATTTATCCCGGATGGCATGGTAATTGCTGTATAATATGTTGACGGCGTCAGTGTCGGCTATTTAGCATACCAGACTTTACCCAGGGTCTCTACCCCCCCCCTTTTTTTACCGGGGAGGAGGAGTATACAACCGTGCCGCATAAAACCCTGGGTATTTTTTTCCCGTCAGATCGGTGCAAATCAACCCCGGACTGATTGGATAGATCATAAAGATGATGTTGCGCATGTCGGTGGCGAAGGGCTAATTTTTTTAGGCGGGGGAGATACCCCTGTTTTTGTTTTCAAGTACGCTACCTAAGGAAAGCAGCCGCAATTGGGTAATAAAATCGGACCGCTGGCAGATGCCAGGTCAGGACTGATGGTCCTTGGTCTGGGACTCGTTTTGAGCGCCGCCCCGCTTCTTCCCGCAGCCATTGGGGAAGCGGTAAGTCAGGAGAGCGGTGTAGCGGCAGCCAATACCCCCCTCCGGATCGTAGGGGACGATGGTGCCCGCATGGTGGACGGGGTGGTAATCGTGAAATTCACCGCCCCGCAGACTGTTGGCAAGGGGATGTCACGGACCGGGCTTTCCTCGCTTGACATGATCCTGGATGCTCAGAGTGCCTACGCCATTGAGCGGGCCTTCCCCCTGCCGAACCGCACCCTCGGTCCCAAGGGGATGGAGCTCCAGAGGATTTACTATGTGCGGTATGGCAGCGGAGAAGACCCCCGCAGCGTTGCTTTGAAAATTGCACGGGACCCTAACGTTGAGTACGCCGTGCCGCAATACGTGCATCGCATCACCGGCTTGCCTGCTGAGCAATCTGATCAAGCCGGAAAGGGTATAGCGGCCATCCCCAACGATTCACTTTACAAGCACATGGACCACTTGCGGCATATCCAGGCGCCCACCGCCTGGGAGGTGGTCAAAGGGGAAGACGAGAACGTGGTCATTGCCATCGTCGACGGTGGAACGTACTGGCGCCACGAGGACCTGCAGGCTAACATCTGGACAAATTCCGCCGAGTTAAATGGGCAATCCGGTGTTGATGACGACGGCAACGGCTATGTCGATGACGTGCACGGCTGGAACTTTGCCAATAACTCGGGTGATCCCTCCGGGCTGGCAAGTACGCCTCTGAATGCCGAGCACGGTACGGCTGTGGCCGGGGTGGCCGCGGCAGTGACCGATAACGGCATCGGTATAGCCGGCGCCAGCTGGAATGCGCAGCTCATGCCCATCAACGTCAGT
>CAZULW010000129.1:0-5002 GCA_964621455.1 uncultured bacterium | reverse complement strand
CGAACCAGTGACCTTCCCGACATGTTATGTCGGGACGCTCTGACTACACTAGAGCACTATTTCGGCGTAGATAGGCAATAACCCGGTCTGAGCGCTTCATGCGCTTCAATTTGGCCTCAAGTTTCATCGCTTCCGACCGCGATTCACAGGGCATTCTACCAACTAATTCCCACGGCCCGCGATGCCTCGTAGAAACGGACTTATCGGTATTGTGTTCGGTGATCCTGCGATTCAGATTATCGGTATGTCCAATATACAACCTACCCGATGTTTGACTCCTCAAAATATAAATAAAAAACATCGTGTGGACGCTACTGGACTCGAACCAGTGACCTCCGCCTTGTAAGGGCGGCGCTCTGAACCAGCTGAGCTAAGCGTCCCTGTGCGGAATGGCCCTACTCGACGACCACCCCTTCCGAAAAGACATCCTCAACCGTGCCCCGCTCCGGTTCCTCTTCCTTTTCCTGGGTGCCATCCTCCGGCGGACCGGTTGCCGGCGGGACGACGGCTTTCCGCTCAAGGGCCAAACTGAGAACCTGTGACATCTGCTTAACAAATGATATTCTCAGGTCTTTCTTGACCTTGGGCGGCACGTCTTCCAGGTCCCCCTTGTTTTCAAACGGCAGGATCACGTGTTTTAACCCGGCCCGATGAGCGGCGGTGACCTTCTCCTTGATCCCGCCAATGGGGAGCACATTTCCCCGTAGCGTAATCTCACCGGTCAAGGCGATATCTCCTTTCACCCGCCGACCGCTAAGGAGCGAAACGATGGCGGTGAGCATCCCTACCCCGGCGGAGGGTCCATCCTTGGGGATCGCGCCGGCCGGCACGTGGACATGCACATCCCATCCCTTGTAGAAGCTGGGATCAATGCCCAGTTCTTCCGCGTGGGCCCGGACATAGCTCCACGCCGCCCGGGCCGATTCCTTCATGACGTCACCCAACTGGCCGGTAAGGCTCAACTGGCCACGCCCCGGCATCCGCGAGGTCTCGATGAACAGGATGTCGCCACCGGCGGCGGTCCAGGCCAGGCCCACTACGATGCCCGGCTCGGTCACCCGCTCGGCCACCTCGGAATGGTAGGTCTCCGGCCCCAGGTAGTGGGTCACCTTGCGGCTGGTGACCTTTATCGTCTCCGATCCCTTGCCTTCCACTACTTCCCGGGCCCGTTTCCGGCAGATGTTCGCCATCTCCCGCTCCAGGTTGCGGACCCCCGCCTCACGAGTATAGCTGTGGATGATCTCTTTCAATCCACCCTCCAGGAAGACAAGCTGCGAGGGATTAAGGGCATTCTCCTTAACCTGTTTAGGTTCCAGAAAATTCTTGGCAATATTGATTTTTTCGTCATCGATATAGCCGGTAAAGTCGAGTATCTCCATGCGATCCCGCAGGGGGCCGGGAATCTGATCCTTGCGGTTGGCGGTGGTGATGAACATCACGTTGGACAGGTCGTAGTCCACTTCCAGGTAGTGGTCGTTGAAGGTGTAGTTCTGTTCCGGGTCCAGCACCTCCAGTAGGGCGGAGCTGGGATCCCCGCGGAAGTCCATGCCCAGCTTATCGATCTCATCCAGCATGAAGATGGGGTTGTTGGTGCCGGCTTTCTTCAGCCCCTGGATGATGCGGCCCGGCAGCGCGCCAATATAGGTCCGCCGGTGACCACGGATTTCCGCCTCGTCGCGTACGCCCCCCAGGGACATGCGCACAAATTTCCGGCCCATGGCCCGGGCGATGGAGCGGCCTATGGAGGTCTTGCCCGTTCCGGGAGGACCGGCAAAGCACAGGATGGGACCCTTCAATTTGCTATCATCCGTCTGCTGAGCCTTCAGGTTCCGCACGGCAAGGTACTCGATGATCCTCTCTTTGGGTTTGTCCAACCCGTAGTGATCCTCATCCAGGATATGCCGGGCGTTCACCGTGTCGTTGTTGTCCTCGGTTGACTTGCTCCAGGGCAGGTCCGTGAGCCAATCGATATAGGTGCGGGCGACGGTGAATTCCGGCGACTGGGGAGGGATCCGGCTCAGGCGCTCCACCTCTTTCATAGCTACTTTCTCGGCCTCCTCGGACATCGCGGCGGCCTTGATCTTATCCTCCAACTCCTTCTGATCGAGGGTCTGCTCATCCTCGCCCAACTCGCGGCGGATGGCCTTCATCTGCTCACGTAAATAGTACTCCCGCTGGGTCTTGGAAATCTCGTCCTGGACCTCCGACTGGATCTTCTCTCCCAGCTCGGCACGTTGAATCTCCCGGTTGACAATGACGGTCGCCTTTTCCAGCCGCTGCTTAACGTCCATCTCCTCCAGGATCTCCTGTTTTTCCTGGTTGGGAATATTCATCATGGAGATGGCCCGGTCCGCCACCCGACTGGAGTCCTGGATATTGGATAATACACCAGCCTGTTCATCGGTAAGATAGGGAACCACCTCGATCAGGCGGTGATAGATCTGCCTCAAATTGGTGACCAGGGCGCCCGCCTCCAGGCTGTCGTCCTGGTTCTCCTCCACCCGATTAACGATGGCCCGGAAGTAGGGACCGGTGGTGAAGTACTTCTTGATGTTGACCCGGCCAATTCCCTGGACAATGGCCGACTTGGAGTTATCGGGCATGTCGAAAATTTTCATAACCACCGCCAGGGTCCCCCAGTGGTAGAGATCCTCTTCGGTGGGGACTTCAATAGTACCGTCACGCTGGGCCACCACCACCAGCATTTTGCGGCCCGACGGCAAATCATCGATCAGCTTGAGAGATTGCTCACGCCCGATGTAAATAGGAATAATCTGCTGTGGAAATAGAACAGTATTGCGCAGCGGCATAACGGGAAACTCTTCTTCTCCGGCCAATTCCTTCTGCTCAGGTTCGGTCTGCTCCCGCTGCTCCTGTTTCCCTTTATCGTCAATCTTGGTCATACGCACTCCAGTAAACGCTTATTCGTATGAAAGTTTCAATACTACCGTGCCAAATAGCAACAACTATCATGCCAGCTCAGGTGTTGCCGCCAGCGAAAACCAACCGTCTGCCGCGATGTCCGATCTGGTTTCAAAAGTGGTCGCTTTGGCAGAATTTCACCCGGGACGCGTAGCCTCCACGCGGTAGATGATTTCCAGGGCGCGTACCGTTACCAGCGGGTCCCCATTGGTATCGCGTCCGGCCGCCCGTGGGTAATAGCCGTCCTCCAGCTGTTGCCCCAGCAGCCAGGTGTACAGCTTCTTAAAGACCGGGTGCGAGGGATTGAAACCGGCCAGCGTAAGCCCGTCCAACACTTTCAATGTGCCCCCGTGAAACAGCTGCACCCCCCTGGACCCTTCCTCCAGCACATCCCAGGCGCCGGCATCAGGTAGCAGCGTGGTGGTATTGGACTGAAGGGCATGCGCCAGGAGGAATTCACCGGCTTTCTGCAGCCGCTCCTTGACCCGTAAAGTGGGATAGCGGGTGATGAATGCCAGCACCTCCGCGGTGGTCCAGATGCACGATGGCGGATGAAGCCCCCTCCCTGCCATCTGGGGATGCAGCCACCCCCCATCCTCCCGCTGGCGCTCCAGGATCCAGTGGGCGGCCCGGTGGACGGCTGGATTCCGGCCAAGGCCCAAGGCAATAAGCAGGCGGCCTATGCAGGCGTGGTGGTGATAGAGGAGCGGGAAGCGACCATCCTCGTGCTGGAAGCTCAACATGGCCCGCAGGCCCTTCCCCACGCCTGGCCAGCTCCGATGACCACCCAGGTCCGCCAGGGCATGGAGGTTTTCCAGCAGGGCGAGCAGCACCAGCTGCTTAACTGCTCCCTCAGGCTGGCCCGAGGCCTCCACGGGCCAGGTGCCGTTCTCGCGCTGCCGCTTGAGAATCCGGGCCGCTTCCGGAGAAGATGAGGCCGACCAGCGCAGCTGTCTCCTGATCGCCTCCAGTTTTTCATCGCCGCCGGCTGCCAACAGGTCCAACAGGCGCAGCTGGACCCCGGCGGGCCCGCGGCTCAGGATCGGGGGAATCGGATTGACGGGGAGGACCCTGACCCACGCAGGCTCCATCACCTGCCGTCGCAGCAGTCGGGCTGGTCCTTGAGGGGCGGATCGCGATGACCCACGCGGTTTTCGTGCTGTGTATGGACGACTCTTTACACCGCCTGATCGAGAGCGGGGGGAACTGTTCTTAGCGCGTGACAAACCTGAATAAATCCTTTAACTGACCGAGTCTTTCCACGGCCCCATTGTGCGAACGCGGCCTGACGCTGGTACCTACTTAAGGCCGGACTGGCCGAGTAATGCCGCCTGCTCATCGGCGTGATACGAAGACCTCACCAGGGGACCGGCCTCCATCACCTCAAATCCCAGGCGGAGGCCCTCCGCACGATACCGGCTGAACTCCTCCGGGCTGACGAACCGGTCCACCGGCAGGTTGTTACTAGTGGGCTGGAGGTATTGGCCGACAGTAAAGACCTGGCAACCAGCTGCCACCACCTCGGCCATGAGCTGCAGCACCTCACCCGGCCGTTCGCCGATGCCCACCAAGATGCCCGATTTCACCGACATACCCTGGTCACGGGCAGACCGGAGAACACCCAGGCTCTGCCGGTAATCAGCCTGGGGCCGCACCCACCGATAGAGCCGCGGCACCGTCTCCAGGTTGTGCGCGAGGATCTCCGGGCCGGCGTCGATGACCTGCCGCAGGGCGCCCCTGCTGCCCTGGAAATCGGGGATGAGGACCTCTACCCCGCACCCCGGCGCCTGCTGGTGGACCTGGCAGATGGTCTCGGCCCAGAGGCCGGCGCCGCCGTCGGGCAGCTCGTCCCGGCTAACGGATGTGATAACGCAGTGACGCAGGCCAAGGGCTTTCACCGCCGCCGCCACCCGGTAGGGCTCCGTCTCGTCCAGGTAGGGCGGGCGCCCGGTTTTCACCGCGCAGAAACCGCACGACCGGGTGCACACGTCCCCGAGGATCATGAGGGTGGCGCACCGGCGCTCCCAGCACTCGTAGATGTTGGGGCAGCGGGCCTCCTGGCACACCGTGTGGAGCCGCT
>CAZULW010000128.1:0-5021 GCA_964621455.1 uncultured bacterium | reverse complement strand
TTACTCCACAAAGGATAATAAACAATATGGATACCACCAAGGCCAGTGCCTACGCTTTACTTGCGGTTTCCTACTTAGGGCGCCGGTGGAAAGGCCGCCCCATTTCGGTTAAGGAGCTCTCGACAGCTCAAGGCATTTCGAAGAGTTTCCTGCACAAGATTCTTACTCAATTGGAAAACCAGAGCTATGTCCGATCACAAAAGGGAGCCCGAGGCGGATTTGTTTTAAGACGACCGGTAGAAGAAATCTCAGTCTTGGAAATCATTGAAGCTATCCAAGGACCCATGTTTTTCCAGAAGTGCCTGCTGGGAAAACCGGAGTGCAACGCTGAAGACGGTTGTGCTGTACATAATATTTGGCAATCTGCCCAACAGCGTATGAAACAAACCTTGGAAACAGCTACCATCGCTTCCATCTCGGTGGAAGCCACGTCAGAGAGCCTAGATATGACAACTGGCACCTACCAACCAAACAGTGATGCTCCTGTAGCCCTAAGGAGCGAATGAATCCTGGGAGGAGCAGATCATGACTACGACGGAATCCCGCTTGAATATCAGAAACTGAAATGAATGGCTTACTCCAGCAGCCCGAGCTTATTTCCCAGGGCAGACTTAGGTTGCTCGATTCGCTACCCATGTCCCGCTAGGCCGCATACGTTCGGCTGGGCTCCAATCCATTAATGAGGCGCCTACTCATAATGTTCAACTCGTTCGGTTAACCATCATAAACTTAGGACTATAAGACAAAAGAGGGAGTAAAAGGCGATGAGTCCTACCAACAATCTAAGAAAAGAGCACGATGCGATTCTTGCTATGCTTGGCGTGCTAGAAAAGGTCTGCCAGCGTTTTGAAACGAGACAGGAGGTAGATCCAACCCACCTAAAGCAGATAGTGGAGTTCTTTCAGGTTTTTGCGGACAAGTGCCATCACGGAAAGGAAGAGGACCACCTGTATCCGGCCATGGAGGCCGCCGGTGTTCCTCGGGAGGGTGGTCCTATTGGCCTGATGCTCACTGAGCATGACACTGGTCGGGGTTTTGTTAAACAGATGCATGAGGCCGGGGAGAAGTATGCCAAAGGTGAACGCGAACAGGGAGCCGCGTTTGCGGAGAATGGGCGCAACTATCTCTGGTTGCTGTCTCAACACATCGAGAAGGAAAACAACATCCTTTATCCTATGGCTGTCCAAGTTCTGCCGCAAGCCAAACAGGACGAGCTTCTGGACGGATTCGAACAATTTGAGCAGGAGCAGATCGGTGCCGGACGACATGAAGCATTTCACCAACTTATCCATGAACTGCAGGACATTTATGTTGCATGATATGAGGGAGGTTGAGACTATGGCACGTATACCCGTTAGCCCAGAGATGCTGCTGCCGGAGGTGTTGGAGCGATACCCGCCGACGCGTTCTGTATTGGACTGCTATGGCTTAAAAGGATGTGGCGGCACCGAGGAGCCGCGGGAGACGTGGCCTGGTTTGCTCGGCTGCACAACGTACAGCTGGAAGGCCTTTTGATTGAACTAAACAACGCCGCACGCCGGGAGCCATCAACCACTCAGGAAGAATTACCACCCTCCCCGGCTGATAGTATTTTTAAGCCCTTTTTTTTGACAGGTATTGCAACGGTGCTCACGCTCGGCTGTGTCTGGGGGGCGGTCAACCTGCTCCTTATTGGTCTAAAACAGCACTTTGGCGGGGTTGATTATTCATGGGTACTGGCTCATGGGCATGCGATGGTCTTCGGTTTCGTCGGTTTTTTCATCATGGGTTTTGCCTACCAGGCTTTTCCCCGGTTTAAGCATACCACCCTGTGGCGTCCGGGGTTGGCAGTGGCCACCCTGCCCCTGATGGCCGTCGGAATTGCCGTACAGACCAGCGCCCACCTGCTGGCCCCTGGGTCACCGGCCCTGCTGCTTGCGCTTCTGGCAGGGGGAGTACAGGCGTTGGCGGTTGTGTTATTCGCCCTGATCATTACTAAAACCAACCGTGACTCAGGCATGCGGGAGCCCCATGATCGGTTCGTGACAACCGCCCTGGGCTGGTTTGTCCTGGCCGCACTGCTCAATCCGGTCATCTTCGTCCTGTTTGAATTGCCCCCTTCGCGGGAGGCCTTCCTGTTCAACGTGGCCACCTTCAATATCCCCTTCCGGGATGTTGAATTACTGGGAATTGCTGTGTTGCTTATTGTGGGCGTTTCCCCTCGGTACATACCTCACGCGTACGACCTGTCCCAGCCCTCGGCCCATTGGCAGTCATTCATCTTCTGGAGCGTTAACGGGGCGCTCGTCGTCAGCTCGCTGGCCCATATAGGCGCCATGGTTACCGGCCGGTATGCTATCGCAACCGTTCAAACATTGGCGTCGTTGATATTGTTGGTCGTCGCAGCTGGAACCCCCCGGCAATATCGTCTCTTCGGTCCCGTTCCTGAAAACGAACGGGACCGCGGTCTGAAGTTCATCCGCGCTGCTTACGCCTGGTTTATCTTGGCGATGCTTATGCTGGTGCTGGTTCCGGCCTACAATTTCGGGCTGTACCACCCGCACACTGCCACCAGCGTCCCCTTTTCCCACGCCTTTTTCGGCGCCTATCGACATGCTCTGACGGTGGGCTTTATCACGATGATGATTGTGGGCGTATCGGCCAAGGTAGTGCCGACCCTCTCCGGTGTAGACGTGCGACAGGCGCCCAGCCTCTGGCCCACCTTCCTGTTACTCAACCTGGGCAACGCTCTGCGCGTTACGACCCAGATCGCCACGGATTTTGCTCCTGGTATATTTTTTCTCGTGGGTGTATCTGGTTTCATCGAAGTTATTGCACTGATTCTGTGGGCTATTGAACTGGTTAGGAACATGAGGGGATTACCGGGGGTCGATTGGGACAGTTCGTTGGACATTGCTCCCCAGACCCGTGTAGGGGAGTTATTGGACCGTTATCCGGACGCCTTGCAAGTTCTGCTCAGGCATGGATTCACACTGCTCAAGAATCCTGTTCTGCGCAGGACAGTAACAAGAGCCATAACATTAGAGCAAGCGGCCCGGCACGAAGGAGTGGTGTTGGAAAGCCTGATTGATGATCTGCAAAGAGCAGTCAGCCACCGGGACAGCAGTAAAACCGTGGATACACCGGCTGTTGCCTCTCAGACCGACTGAATTGCACTGATTTGTATCCGCAGGCATCGCCAACTTCACAGGAGGTGAATAATTGAACGAAAATACCCCAGCTTTATGTCCCTGCTGGAAACGCACGCCAGCCTGTATATGGGCGAGGGGGAAGGGCCGTGAGGGGTTAAGAGTTACGGGTTTCTAGTTTCGAGTTACGAGCGAGTTACGGGTTCAAAATGCAAAATGCAAAGTTTTAAGAGGCGGTTAAGAGGGCAGGGCAAAGAGTGAAAGATTGTGGGGAAGTTGCGCAGGGGCCGGAGTGCCCCTCATCCAGTGTCCAGCTGCAGCGCTCACACAGCCTTGAGCGGCCTAACGGGGCGGATGAGCGGCGTGGCCCAGCCTTGCGACTGTCTCGCCGCTAAAGAATCCCCAGCTCCCTTGCTTTACCTCCGGCGCTTATAGAGAAGAGCCACGGCCGCTCTATCCGTAAGTTAGACGGGTCCCTCACTGCACCGGGCTTTCATAAAATACCGTGTCTCAAAGGCGCAAGCTCGGCTTCCATCAAGTTGAAGAGCTATTCTTCTATCGGCCTTGAGAAGAACGCTGCATTCAGCCACTTGCCATCTTTCTTGACGAACACCCAAGCCCCTAACCACTTCACTTGCGGCTGTGGTTTCCCTTCTTTGTCAACCAATCCAGTATTATCCATGAGCGCTTTGTATATGGCGACATCAGGAGTCACGAAGATGATACCGACTTCCTCCAACAAATTGCTTTTGACCCTCGTCTGCTGCTTGAATAGATCTGAGTAGTATTCCTTTTGCTCCGTGCCTTTTCGATTACCTCTCCAGTTTTCAAGAACCTTGTCCCAACTAGCCGCCATCCCTTCAGCATCGTGGTTGTTAAACGCTGCGTTCGTCTGTTCCCACACCTTTCGAATAGCCACCTCATCTTCTTCGGTGTCAACTTTCGGGGTACAGGCACCTATTGACAAGATGGCTATACCAAGAAAAAATACGATTACGTTTTTCATTGCGAACCTCCTATGTAATTTAAAGACAAAATTTCGTAAACAATAAAGCTATCATGACATTGTTTACCATTGCTTATTATGAATTTAGCTTTTCAAAGTAGTTTTGTCGTATAACGATCTGCGGTTCACCTGCCGCAATCTATTATTAAGATTGTTAAAAACATAGACTCAAGGCGGTCAGGTGGAACCGCTGGTTAGGTAGCCAATGATATTTCTCCGAGTGAAACTCTCCTAATAGTCTGGAGCCTACTCTCTCTCGGTAGAAAGAGACCAGGCAGACGCATGAACAAAAACTATTTTCCATTCTCCGTCACGGCGCTCGTGCAACGCCGTCCAAAAGCCTTCCGGATGGTTTAGGGTATTGCCATCCTTGAATTTGTATAGACTATGAAACTTCCCGTGAAAAACTGCCGCGTCTTGGCTTAGAACATAGACTCGTATTTGGTCCCATCCGAGTTGAAATTCACTAAGGTTGGACATTGCGTCACGGATATGGTCCGACCAAGCTTCATAAGAGGGATAGACTAAGGTGCGGCCGTCTCCTTGTCCTACGTAACTGAAATCGTCTTTGGCGAAATGTACCATAGCCCGATCGGCATCGAGCGCTGCAAGCGAAGCACAGTACTCCTCACCTTGCTGTCTGATAATTTGCTCGATCGCGGTCCACTGGGCGTCTGTCATCTCAGGCGAGGGAGCTGGCTGACATGACATAAAGAGAAGAATAGCACAGAAAATAGCGAATCTCATGATTCCTCCTATGTTAAGGATTTCCGAATGGCTACCTAACTACTATTTATGAAGAAACATTCCAGGCCGTTGAAGCCTGATATTGTGTCTGTACCCATACCAGAATGTAATTTCCTCCTCTGACTAATCCAATTTAACTA
>CAZULW010000127.1:0-5044 GCA_964621455.1 uncultured bacterium | reverse complement strand
AAAGGATCCTCCGGCGAGCTCCTGCTGGGGCTTGCAATGACGGCCTTCTCCATATTTATAATCGTTGAAGCTGTGCGTATGCCACAGCGTGGTCCCGGGGGATTCTTAATGAGTCCAGGCTTTGTGCCTCTCCTCACAGGGGCTGTGCTGCTGCTGCTTTGTAGCTGGCTTACCATCAGTGCTGTTCTCAGGGGCGGATACCGCCACCTGCGGCAATACCTGCGCGAGAGTTTTTCCAACGACGAGAACAAAAGATTTCTGGTTATACTCGCTATAATGGCGTTTTACGTTGTAGGGCTCCTTGGGCGGGTTCCATTTGTCGCTGCGACGCTGATTTATTATGTATTATTATTTGTTTATATTAAAGCTGGCAGCTTGATAAAAATCGCGTTTTACACCCTGCTTGCGACCTTCTTATTCGCATTTTTCCTTCCCAGGCTGTTTGAGATGCCTCTGCCGTAGCGGTAGGTTTAAATAGTGTTTTTTTGACAGGATTAACAAGATAAACAGGATAAAGAAAATGTTAAAAGAAAGTAAAAGGCCATTCCTTATTAAAAGAATGAATCAAGTATTCAATCTTGTCTATTCTGTTATCCTGAATTCAACAATTCAACAGTTCAACAATTCAACAGTTCAACTCTGATTAAAGTAACCGAATAGATACAGGAATTATAATAATCCGGGTCGTTATTGCATGAATTGGTCTTTACTCATCCAGGAATGGAAGTTGCTTCCTTCGGTGGCATTAGAGACCCTAAGCTCGCCCTGGCTGGTCGCCACCATAGCCCTTGGTGGTCTCCTGGGTATGATAGTCGGGATGCTGCCGGGGATTTCCGCCGTGATGGCCATGTCATTACTGATGGGCTTTGTCTTCCGGGTGCCTACCGATGTCGGCCTCGGACTGCTGATAGCCATTTATGTAGGGGCCATGGCTGCCGGTGGGGTAACGGCCATTATGGTGAACATTCCCGGTACCCCGGCCGCCGCTGCCACGGTAATGGACGGATTCCCACTAGCAAAAAAGGGCAGGGTCAAAGAAGCAGTCGAGGCTTCCTTCAGTGCATCTTTTATGGGGGAAATCCTGGGAGAGTTCACCACGCTTCTGCTGCTGCCCTTTATCGCGGTTATCGCTCTGAAAATGGGCGACTGGGAGATATTTCTCGTCGCCCTGTTAGGTATAACCCTGGCGGGAGCACTGGCGGGTAAAAATCCTCTAAAAGGATGGATATCGGCCCTTTTAGGCTTGATCGTGGCCATGGTGGGTATGGAAGATATCTGGGCTTATCCGCGCTTTGGTTATACACCGGAACTTGTAAGAGGTTTTACATTTGTTCCAGCCCTCATCGGGTTATTCGGCTTGTCGGAAGTCTTCACGGTCCTGCGACAGACTCATCCTTACCAGGTTACCGGCGAGGGGGGACGGGTCCTGATCAATTTTCGCCTGATCAAGAAAAATATGGTTACTATCATCCGTTCCGTACTCGTTGCGGTAGGTATCGGCATTGTGCCCGGGGTAGGTGAATCTGCGGCCTGCTGGATCAGCTACGACATGGCACGCCGCCGTTCCAAAAGGAGAGAATATTTTGGCCAGGGAGAGATTGAGGGAGTGATTGCGGCCGAAAGCGCCAACAGCGCCACCTCAGGCGGGGCGTTGATCCCTTCCCTGGTATTCGGGATACCCGGAAGCGGCCCAACCGCTATCCTTATCGCCGGTATGTTAATGTATGGTGTTCGACCCGGACCGCTCCTGATGATTGAGAGACCCGGTTTTGTAGCAGAGATTGTCATGTTGTTCTGGCTTTCAGCCATAGCCACCCGCGCTGGAGCCATACTCATTTCACCCTACTTTATTCGAATACTCTCCAGCCCCCGGGAAATTCTACTTCCCGTTGCTGGAGCGCTGGGTGTTCTGGGTGCCTGGGCGGCCGGCTTTACGTTGTTCGACGTATATGCCATGTTGGCTTTCGGGGTCGTGGGTTTCATCCTGCGGCAGCGTGATTTTCCCCTGGCGCCAATGGTATTGGGCATACTGGTGGGGCGCCTGGCTGACACCTCCCTGAGGCGGGCCCTGCTTACTTATTCCTCGGATATCGGGGCCATGCTGATCCGCCCAATCGGCCTGGTGCTGCTGGCTGTCGTCGTGTTCACGGTGGTCTCCCAGTTGCGGGCCTACTCAAAAAAGAAAAAGTTGGGAGAAATTGGGTCTTAGCATGTTGAATTATTGAGTTGTTTAATTGTTTAAGAGGATAAATGCATGGAATACAAGTTTGCTTTTGAAAAATTAGAGGTATGGCAACTTGCAAAAAATCTTGCCGTTAAAATATATAAAACTACAAATTCCTTTCCTGCCGGTGAAAGATATGGGATAATCTCACAAATAAATCGCGCTGTTATGTCTGTTACCGCTAATATTGCTGAGGGAAGTTCTCGAATGGGATCTAAAGACAAATCCCGTTTCTATTCAATTGCATACAGTTCCTTAATGGAACTTGTTTCACACTTGATTATTGCAAAGGAGTTAGGGTTTCTTTCCGAAGGGGGATATCATGAATTGAAAGGCCAAATCTATAAGATTTCAAACAAACTCAATGCTTTATATAAATCCGAAAAATCAACATCTAAGCGGTAAACAACTAAACAATTAAACAGTTAAACGATAAAACAAATGAACACCTCAACAACAAAATAAGGACTCATAATGAACAACTTGAAGAGAACGCTGAACGAAGGTGGATTGGTGATCGGCACCATGCTTTCCGAAGTGCGCAACCCGAACGTGGCCTACATGCTGGCCCAATGCGGTTACGATTACTTTATCATTGACAACGAACACGGGACATACTCTCCCGAGACCGTTTCCAATATGATTGCAGCCGCCCGGGGGTCCGGCCTTTCGGTTATTGTGCGCATTCCCGAGATCCGCCGTGAGACGATACTCAAGCCGCTGGACTCCGGTGCGGCCGGGCTGTTGGTGCCGCAGGTTAACACGGCCGATCAAGCCAGGGAAATCATCGTACATGCCAAGTATCCGCCGGTGGGTGATCGGGGGGTAGGACTGCGCCGAGCTCACAGCAGGTATGGCAGAGTGGACGCTGCTGAATACTTGAAACAGGCCAATGAGGAGACTTTCATTGCCGTGCAGGCGGAAAACCCAACGGCCATTGAAAACCTGGAGGAGATCGTAGCCGTGCCGGGTATCGATTGTATCTTCGTGGGCCCGTTTGATCTGTCCGTTGGTCTGGGCATTCCGGGACAGGTGACCCATCCGAGGGAAGTGGAAGCCATTGACCGCGTAATAGAAGTGTGCAATAAGCACAATATTATCACAGGGATACTCATGTTTGATGCCGCCATTCTCAAGCCCTGGATTGAAAAGGGGATGCGGTTTGTGGCCTACAGCAGTGATATATCTCTGCTGGCCGATGCTGCGGCCAAGGGAGTGGCAGAGCTGAGAAGCGTTGTTAAATAATGATCCATGCCAAAGAAGTCTGTCTGAGTGTAAATGACACCCGGAATCGATTATTGAAGTAAAAGGAGGAGCGTAAATGCCCAGATTTTCGATCAACCTATCCATGTTGTTTGGAGAGCGTCCTTTTCTGGAGCGGTTCGCTGCCGCCAGGGAAGCCGGCTTCAGGTACGTGGAATATATGTTTCCCTACGAGCACCCGGCGCAGATCCTCAGGGACCTCCTGGAGCAAAATGGCCTGAAGCAGGTCCTGTTCAACCTGCCGGCCGGCGACTGGGGAGCGGGGGACCGAGGCATCGCTGCCGACCCCAATCGCATCGAAGAGTTCCGCCAGGGTGTTGACCGCGCCCTTGAGTACGCCGAGGTTTTAGGCGTTGAGCGGATTAACTGCCTGGTCGGCAAGCGCGTCGGTGGCGTGTCCCGCGAGGAGCAGTGGGAGATCCTGCTCCGGAACCTTACCTATGCCGCCGGTAGACTGGCCAAAGAGAAACGGATGCTGCTGGTTGAACCCCTCAATACCTTTGACGTACCCGGCTTTTTCATCAGCACGTCCCGGGAGGCCTTGAAACTCCTGGATGAGATAGCAGCGGATAACCTTAAGCTCCAGTACGACGTCTACCACATGCAGAAGATGGAGGGGAACCTCACGGATACCATCAAGGGCAACCTGGAGCGAATCGGTCACATTCAGATCGCCGACCTGCCCGGCCGCCACCAGCCCGGCACCGGGGAGCTCAATTATCGCTTTCTCCTGGAGGAGCTTGACCGGATGGGGTACAACGGATTTGTGGGGCTGGAATACATTCCCGAGCCTGATACCGTCTCATCGCTGGGATGGGTGCAGGAGCTGGGTTTCGCACTTTAACAAGGAGGTAACTTATGGAACGAATAGGATTTATCGGCCTGGGCGTTATGGGCCAACCCATGGCCCATAACCTGATCAAGGCGGGATATTCACTGGTAGTGCACGACATCAACAGGGCGGCGGTGGATGAGCTGGTCGGCGAAGGGGCCGCTAAGGCATCCTCGGCCAGGGAAGTGGCCGAAAAGAGCGACGTGGTCATCACCATGCTGCCAGACTCCCCGGACGTCGAGGCGGTGGTCCTGGGGCCGGAGGGAGTCATCGGGGGCCTGCGCTCCGGCCAGCTCTTCATTGACATGTCCACCATCGCTCCGGCGACCGCCCGGCGGGTCTACGAGGCCCTCCAGCAAAAAGGGGTGGAGGCCCTGGACGCACCGGTTTCCGGGGGGGACGTGGGGGCCAAGTCCGGCACCCTCTCGATCATGGTGGGCGGCACGGAGGAGGCTTTCCAGCGGGCCCAGCCCCTGTTCGAGGTCATGGGTAAGAACATCGTCCTGATCGGAGGGCCGGGGGCCGGGCAGGTAACCAAGGCCTGCAACCAGGTGGTGGTCGCTATAACCATCCAGGCCGTGGCCGAGGCCATGACCCTGGCCCGCAAAGCCGGTGTGGACCCGGCCCGGGTGCGCGAGGCCCTGCTGGGCGGCTTTGCCCAGAGCCGCATCCTCGATCTGCACGGCCAGCGCATTCTCGACCGCAACTTCGAGCCCGGCTTCAGG
>CAZULW010000126.1:0-5114 GCA_964621455.1 uncultured bacterium | reverse complement strand
TTTCAGGATTTTTCGTATTTCTTCAGGATTCATTATAATGGCTATGATTTTCATTAGAGAACCGCAAGGAGCACAAGTGAGTGGATCCACACCATACACTTTGGCAATAAGCCTTGCCCAGGCGTATTTTTGTTCTTTTTCTTCCAGGCTGCATTCACATTTTTCTTCAGTAATCACTTCTTCTGCTTCTACATTATCCAGATGCTTTTCTTTCCATCCCTGTGGAGCAAGCCTTACACAAAAATCCTTCTGCTCCCAGTGACCACGGGTTTTCGAAGAATATAGGCCATATCTTCGGATATATTGCTTATTTTTAGGTGGTATATGCTGTGTTACTTCGGCAATGAACTGTAAAGAATCAAAAAGTTTAAAGTTTTCACCAAAATAGGTATTGTATTTTGGAGTTTTGTATAACACTTTTGCTTCTTTTATCCGTATTATTCTATACTTGCCGTACTGTTTTGCATAGTGATCGTCGTACTGTTCTTCGAAATCTGAAAAGTGATCTTGGAGAATTTCTTGTATAACATTTTGCTCTTTTGGGATGTATACAGGCAAAAGATTCTCTTTGAACCCTTTGCCTTATATAAACCAAGGAAATGAGGAAATTATTTCCTATAGTCTGAAAAATTAATTAAGAGGTGTTGGCCAACCTTCAAGTTAGGAGCTCCCCAGAGGCAGGTCATTTCAGCAGTCTGCTGTCAGCGATCAACCTTTAACTGCCCCCATGGTAAATCCGGCGATCAACCGGTCGAGGAAGAAGTTATATACTATGCCAACGGGGATTGCCACGATCACTGTGGCCGCCATCAGCGACTGCCAGTAGAAGACGTCCCCACGCACTAGCTCGGTCGGCACCCCCACACTGATCGTCCTCTGGGCCGAGGAGGAGATGAAGCTCATGGCATAGATGAACTCATGCAGCGTCAGGGTGAAGGTGAAGACCACCACCGCGATTACGCCTGAAATCGATAGGGGCATCACCACTCTCAAAAAGGCCATAAAACGGCTGTATCCATCCACCATCGCCGCTTCCTCCAGATCCTTTGGAATCGATTTGAAGAATCCCATCAGTAGCCAGGTGCAGAAGGGGATGGAGATAGTGGGATAGACCAGGACCAGGGACCACACGGAGTTGTTCAGACCGAGTCGGACCACCATCCGGAAGAGGGGTATAAACAGCAGGGTGGGCGGAACTAAATAGACGAGGAATATGCCGATGCCCGCCCGTTCCCCCCAACGCCCTGTCAGCCGTGAGAGGCTATAGCCCGCGGGGATGGCAATAATGAGTGTGATAACCACCACAAGCACCCCAATGAAGAGGGAATTACGGAGGAACCCCATGTAGTTCGTCTCAAAAAAAAGTAACCTCAAGTGTTCTAAGGTTGGCGGATCGTTGAAAAAGAAGGGGTTGTTCTTCGTGCTATAGAGATCTCTGTCTTGCTTGAACATCGTGATTAGCATCCACAAGAAGGGGAAAGCGGAAAAGAAGCAGAAAAAGACCACAGCCCAATAAACAAAGATCCTCTTCATCAGGCGATTCAATCTCGCCATTCTTACGTCACCTCCATCCGTCGAGAAACTCTAAGAATCAGAATCGCCACTGCCAGCAGCAGAGGGAAGAGGAAGATAGCAATGGCCGCTCCCTCGGAAAGTGCGCCGCCCTCGATACCTTTGAAGAAGGCCCACGTGGGCAGCACTTGGGTGTAATATATCGGGCCGCCGCGTGTCAGCACATAGACTATCGTCATATCGCCAAATGTAAAAATAAGGCCAAACAGGATCACGATGCTCATGATGGGAAGGATCAACGGGAGTTTTATCTGGAAGAGGCTTCGCAAGAAGCTAGCTCCATCCACCTCGGCCTGGTCGAGAATATCTTTGTCGATGGAGGTTAGCCCTGCCATGAGGATCACCGCCGACAGGGGCAGCATCCGCCAAACGTACACCATGATGACCGATGCCATGGCCAGTCCCTCCCTCCCTAAAAAAATCATGTGGTTTCCGGGTCCAAGTAGGGTACCAGGACCGAGCAAGTGTACAGCTTGAAGCACCCAGTCAATCGGGCTGAATTTTGAGTCGAGCAGCCACAACCAGCCGATCGTTCCAAGGGCAATGGGGGTCGCCCAGGGCAGCATGATCAGCATGCGGGCCACCCACTTGCCCCGAAAATCCTGGGATAGGACCTGAGCCAGGATATTGGCCAGTATGATAATGAGTACTTGCGAGACTAGGGTGAACAGTAAGGAGTCCTTCAGTGCCCGTTGAAATTGGGGCGTCTTAATGATACGTCTGAAATTCTCCAGCCCCACAAAGTCGAGACTTGTGTCTCCCACCGTGACGTCAGTCACACTAAAAATTATGGCGATAACGAAGGGGATACCTACCAGGGCAACGATATACACAACAGCTGGCAGCAGGAACAGCGGACCAAGAAACCCCTTTCTGTCCAAAAGGTAACGGGGTCTTGCTCTTTCTGTTTCCTTATTCACTCCAGCTTCTTCCATTAACCTGCGCCTCTTCCTTACAATGGTTTCGGCTCCATACGTATGCCTGTGGCCTTGTCGAAAAACTTGAGGTTCTTCGCCTGCACGATAAATTCATAGCTCCTCCCTACTTGAATCGGCACCATTACTGTTGACGGGAGCTTCGCCACTGTCTTGGTTTTTCCGGAGGTGCCGTCCACCACCCCGTAAAGCAGTCGATCCGACCCAAGGTATTCCATCCGTGCCACTTCATAGGTGAAGGCAGCAGGGTGTTTCTGGTCCTCTACAACTGCTTTGGGAAGAAAATGCTCTGGACGGAAGCCAAGCAAGCAGTCATCCCGCTCCAGAAGGTTCATGGTCGGTGAGCCCAGGAAGGTCGCCACGAAAGTATCGCTGGGTTCATGGTAGATCATTTGGGGCGTCCCAATCTGCCTCACTTTTCCTGCGCACATCACGGCTATCCGGTCCCCCAGGCCCATTGCTTCAATCTGGTCATGGGTCACAAAGATCGTGGTGATTCCCAACTGTCTCTGGAACCGCTGTAGCTCGTCCCGGGCCGAGGCCCTCAGTTTGGCATCCAGGTTGGAAAGCGGCTCATCCAGCAGCAAAATCCTCGGCTCCTTCCCCAACGCCCTGGCTAAAGCCACCCGCTGTCTTTCCCCACCCGAGAGCTGGCGGGGCTTGCGGTTGAGTAGCTTCACTATTCCCAAGATGGATGCAGCCCACTCCACCTTCTCTTTAATGGCCTTCCTGGATACTTTTTTGGCCTTCATAGGGAAGGCGATGTTGTTGAAAACCGTCATGTGGGGGTAAAGGGCGTAGCTCTGGAAGACCATGGCGATCTCCCTGGCCCGGGGGGGTAATTCGTTCACCACCTTACCGTTGATAAGCACCTCTCCAGCCGTTGGCTGCTCCAGCCCGGCGATAAGGCGCATCAGGGTAGTTTTCCCACATCCGGATGGTCCCAGGATAACAAGGAAATCCCCCTCCTTGATTGAAAGGTCAATGCCGTCGACCGCCCTGACCCTGCCGAAGTACTTCTTAATGCCTCTAGTTTCTACAGCTGCCATACTTTATCTTAGATTGTAAAAATTTAACTATCAAAGACTGGAGGCTCGCAAAGGAAAAACTGGCGGACCCCCAGTACCACCCAGCAGTCTCATGTGCGGAAGATATATTTCATTCTCCTCCGCCTACAAGGCCCTTGGCACGCCACTTCTCAAAGATCTCGATGATCTGGGCCTCTGCCTCGTCGACCGCCTCCTCAGCAGTCTTCTCACCGAGTGCAACCTTGCCCATCATAGTCGGAATGATGTGTGTGGCGTACACTTCGGAGGCTGCTGGATTTCCCGGACCCGGATAACCTAAGTAGGTAACCCAATCCTCTGCGGTTCGCAGCACCTTCAGTTTATCTTGCGGTCTGGAACCGAAAGGATCTTTGTCAAGCCAGCCCCCCTCCTCATACAGTTGGGGAACGGTGGACTTGAAAGCCGGGAAGTTGTACAACTTGCTGTTGTAAACCGCCTGGTTATAGTTGGCAGTGAGGTGCAGCATGAAAGCCTTAGCCGCCTCCAGGTCGGGGCCCTCCTCGACGTAATTAGGGACAACGTAGATTTGCCAGACGTGTGCAGAGGCATGTTGGTCTCCCCGAGGACCCTTTAATGCTGCTGTAAAGAGGATATCGTCTGCCGCCTCTGGGTCGATCTTCTGGAGGCTGCGATAGGCGGAGATGGAGTTGAGGATGTAGGACAGCTCCCCAGCGATCAGGCCCTGGTTATTGGAGGCCGCGCTCCAGGCAAAGACCTCTTCGGTCATGGTCTCCTGGTAAAGTTCGGCCATGTAATTGACGGCCTCGATCACCTCAGGAGAGTTGATGACCACATTCTCATTTCTGTCTTGAATGGAGCCCCCAAAGGACCAGATGATCCCCCGGGCGGCCATTTCCGAGTCGATCTCGGGCGACAAACCGAGCCCCATCGGAACGCCGAGCTGGTCTTTGATCTTTTTCCCGCCATCCAGCAATTCCGCCCAGGTGGCCGGACCATTCGGGTAACCGACCTTTGACCAAAGGCTATAACGATAGTCGCCAGGATCAGGAATCCAACCGTGGGCGAAGCCGTACCACTTGTCGATCGCAGGGAGGTAGGAGTTCGCCTTGCATGTTTCAGCCTGCTTCCCGAACAGCTCCTGCGCCTTCAGATTGACGTCAGTTAAGTCATGTACGCCTTCCACGAAGAGAGACGGCGCAATAACTAACTCGACGAGGGTGGGACCCGCACCGGCGTTGATAGCAGCTGTCAAGGTTGGGATAAGCTCGGCGAGGTTGATGTGGTCTACAGTCACATCGACACCATTTACGTCCCCCCAGGCCTTGGCGAACGGATCGAACCACCTGTCATATTGAGGCACAAAGTGGCTCCACTGGAGGATACTAAGCTTCGCTCTTTCAGCAGGCACATCCTTTGGTTCCTTTTCTCCTCCTGCAAATGCGATGGCGACTGGCAGAAGCAGGAGAAGGATCATCATGATGAAAATTGTTCTTTTCATTTTTCCCTCCTTATTCCCTTTTATTTTTATTGATAGTAAAACTTATATCACAGGATGATCGAAATATCAAGGAAATTGGAG
>CAZULW010000125.1:0-5117 GCA_964621455.1 uncultured bacterium | reverse complement strand
AAGGCATCCCTTCGGGAGAAACGGTTTTTCATTATCCTGATATATGGCTAGGACTTTCCCATCCCGAAGGGATCCCCGCGGGAAAGAGATGCCTGCGGCAAAGTCCTTGGCCCATATGATATTACGACGCATAAATAACCGCTTCAGCGGTTTTGTAACTGCCTTCAGGCTTCTTCGAATCGCTATTTCGTCCCTTTCAGGCAGATTTTCTAAGCTGAACAGTGAAATTATTTTACGGCGTCCGTCGATGCCGCGTAGCGTTCGTACTGATCGGCAATCCCGGCCTTCTTGACATCCCCTTCGTGGAAAAGGAACCGGTAGGCGAAGGTGACACTGTCGCCGGCTTTTATTGTCATGTCTCCTTCCCCCTTGGCTTTTTCCTCAAAGTCATGAACACCAAAGGGATTAGCTGCGATCAGGCCATAATCCCGCGCATGCCACCAGGTAGGGTGGCGCGGGTTGCCGGGATGATCGAAGATCGCCACGCCGACAATCTTGCCGTCGATAGTGCCCCAATAGTCCACCCATTTGGCCCGTTTACCCCAGACCTCCCGCCCCTCGACGCCCTCGCTGTTGACCGCCTGCCCATTGGCAGTGGTCACGCCGCGTCTCGGATCATTTTCCAGGCGCAGGTTTGGATGCGTGCGGATGCCCATTGTGCCTTCCTTGGTGTCGTAAAATGTCACATCCCCTTCAGATGCGTGGATTGTAATATTGTAATCGATGATCCTGGCACCGGGCGCGGCGCGAAAGGTAATCGTGCGGGTGTCCGAGCACTGCACCTCGCCATCGGGACCGACCCACTCGTTTCGCGTGCGGATGACGCCGTGGTCCGGCCCGCCTTCCGCCTTGATCAGTTCATCCTGAACAGTCTTTCCGCAGTCCGGGCCTTCGGCCCAGAAGTTGGCCTCATTGACCTCGCCGTGGGTGAACCAGAGTGAACGCTGATGGGGATGATCGTCCGCTTCACCCTCCACGCCTTCCTTCATGGGGAAATTGCGCGTCATACCGCTACCGTACGGCCCGATGATGGGATAAAGGATAGGCTTAAAGCCACCCTCGTAGATGTACTCGGTGAACAGATCGCCGTCAATCTCCACTCGCAGCTTGCCTTCGTACGGTGTAATAGTAACATTACCTGGCTGTTTGCCTGTACACGACAACGGGCCCAACACCGTAAACAGCGAAACGAATCCTGCAGTCACCAATACCATAGCATATCTAACACAGTGAAATCGCATTGTTTTCTCCTTTTCTTTGCGTTACACGTGAGCATGGTTCCAAAACCGGGAAAGCATTACCAAACTATCTCTTATACTTTCTCCGGCACCCCAAACGGTTTGCGGTATTTCCTTAGCAACAGCTAGTTTACACACTTAAAATCGAAGGCGCCAAAAAATCTTCTTTCGCGGAATCCATCTCCAGCCAGGGGCCGAGAACCGCGGGTGTCTTTTTAAAGTCCACGCCGAATCGTCCCCCCAGGCTGATCACTCTTGGAGGCAGACCGGACTGGCCCAGAACCCAGCGGCATTCAACCAATTGATGAGGGCCATTATTGCCGGTGGCCCCCTGCCAGTACGCCTCCCCCCTTAACCCTGTCATCTGTTCTTGACGGTCTCATCCAAAGGGATCTGCAACCTCTGGTAGCGCTCACGACGACTTTGTTCATCGCCCAGGTTGATCTCCCGGGCCAGCCTGCCCACCGTAAGGGCATGCTCCCTCGGAACTACGATCACCCCATCGCCGTCGGCTGCTACGACGTCACCCGGATAGACCAGCACACCACCGCAGTTGATCGGAAAGTTGACCGATTCCGTAAGCAACCGGCCCGGGCGCACGCCGCGCGTGCTGTGTCCCTTGCGCAGGTAAACCGGCGGTTTCTTGACTTTTACTATCTCATCAGTATCACGCGCACCACCGTTGGTGACCACACCGACGACTCCTTTCTCTACCCAACCGAGGCTGTTGTTCGAGCCGATGTTGCCACACTCGAACACGCCGCCGACGTCCATCACCACCACATCCCCGGGCTTGACGGTTTCCTTCCACGGGTTATCGCTGGCCCGACGGTACTGCTCTTCCTTGAACTGCTTAAAGCCCTCGACATCCGGAAACGAGTTCTGCCCGACCCGCACATCGGACGGAACATACCGAACAGTGACGGCAAATCCAACAAAACGGTGCGTGAAGTTCTCCTCGTCGCGCCAGAGCGGCCGGATTTCGTTGTCCATCAACCCGATATCCTGCAACCCGATCAGGTCCATACCATCGCAGACGTCGGTAACGCGCAAATCCTTGTACAGCGCCAGGATTTCACGTCGTGCTTTCTCGCTGTCGTCAAAACTCTTATTCTGCAAGAGCCGGATCCCCTGGGGCGTGGTCTGTTCCGCAAAAGATGCCTGTTGCGTGTGGGCGGCGGCGGCGAAGAGCAGCATGGTCACGGCGATCATGACCGGAAAGGGCCTTGCCTTTACTTTGGATGATGGATCATATATCATGATAACCTCCCTATTGATTCAATAGCACCGAAATTTCCCAGGTTATGTCTCCATCCGCCCCTAAAACCCATAGTTTTCAGAAACGCACCTGCTGTGGATAAACGATGTTACTCCTTGAGCAGTGTACTTTTCATTCTTGATATGAAACAGGCGCCATATACTCGAATTTTACAGGAACACCAATGTTTTTGCAAAGAATTGCAATTCTGGCTGTATTTTCTATGACCTCAGCCTTATATAGAAGATCATGTAGATCATTCCCAACTAAGAAGACTCCATGATTCTCCATCATGACCACTTGCGTTTCCGGATCGTGATAGCAATTCATAACGGCATCTAACAGTTCTTTTGAACCAGGTGGATAGTAGGGTATGACCTGTATACCCTTTAGAATTTCTACTGACTGCTGGGTAACGGGAGGAATTGTTCTGCCACAGGTTGCCCACGCAGTAGCGTACGGGGAATGCATATGCATGACAGCACCGACCTCTTTCCTGAGGTTATAAATAGCCAAATGGATATCCGTTTCATGTGATGGCTGAGGAGAACCATTAAATACTCTTCCATCTAATCCAACGGTCGATAACCTGTCATAACTCAGGTCGCCGAAACAGTTTCCTGTACCTTTAATGATGAAATGGTCTGACCCCGGGACCATCGCGCTTATGTCCCCCCCCGTACCTGATGTCAGTTCCCTTTCATAGGCCCTCCCGGCTATTGCGATAATCTGATCCTTGTACTGTATATCTAGCGTTACAAAAGGATTAACTTGTTGTGTCGAACATCCAAAAAGCAAAATCGAAACAATAAAAAACCAGACTAACTTTTTCATCGTTACCCCCTTTTGATTGAGAATCCCGTATTGTCTTCGCTATTACCTGGTGCTACCCTAATTATCATATAATGAAACGTATATTACATCATCTTAATACTTAAGACCAGGTTCTATTCCTCGATTTTTAGATTCCACGCCGTAAATTCGCTCCCGATGAGCGCAGCCCCAGTGTCCACTTCTCAGCCCACCATCCGCCTGCCCAGGAAAGGCGAGCTCCTGGACCTCACCATCGACAGCCTGGCCTATGGCGGTAAGGGTGTGGCCCGCCGGGACGGGTTCGTGGTGTTTGTCCAGCGGGCACTGCCGGGCCAGAAAGTGCGCGTCCGCATCACCCTGCGCCGCAAAGGATATGCCGAGGGACGGGTGGAGGAGCTGTTGCAGCCTTCGCCTGATACCGAGCAGCCCCCGTGCCACCATTTCGGCATCTGCGGCGGGTGCGCCACACAGGACTACCCCTACGAAAAGCAGCTGGAGCAGAAGCAGGCCCAGGTACAAGACCTATTCGCCCGATTGGGGGGATTTGCTGACGTGGAAGTGCAGCCCATCATCGGCTGCCGGGAGAGCTACCACTACCGCAACAAGATGGAGTTCACCTTTTCCCCCCATCCCTGGATCGTTGACCTGGATCAAGCCGACAGCGCACCATCCCAGGCCCTGGGCCTGCATATCCCCGGACGGTTCGATAAGGTACTGGATATCCACGAGTGCTGGCTCCAACACCCGGAAGGCAACAGCATCCTCCAGTGGATAAAGAGCCGGGTTGAGGATCTTGGCCTGGAGCCATACGACATCAAGACCCACACCGGCTTCCTCCGGAATCTTGTCATCCGGATGACAGGTATCGCTTCCGGCTCTTTAGAAGTCATGGTGAACTTGGTAACCTCACGAGAGGAGCCCCAGCGCCTTAAACCACTGGTGGACGAGCTGGTGGCCGCCTTTCCCCAGGTGGTAAGCGTGATGAACAACATCAATACCCGCAAGGCCGCCGTAGCCTATGGGGAGTGGGAGGTACTGTTTCACGGCAAGCCCACCATTACCGAGCAAATCCGTGGTTTGGCGTTCGATATCTCCGCCAACTCATTTTTCCAGACCAATGCCCGGCAGGCTGAGGTTCTCTACGAGCTGATCGAGCAGGCTTGTGCCCTCACCGGCAAAGAAATAGTATACGACCTATACAGCGGTGCCGGTACCATCGCCCTCACCCTGGCCCGCCAGGCAAAGGAGGTGGCCGGTTTTGAGGTGGTTTCCCCCGCCCTGGAAGACGCCGCCCGAAACGCCCTGACCAACCAGATCTACAACGCCCGGTTTTTCCACGCAGACCTGTCCGCGCGGTATTTCACAACCCACGGCAAGCGCCTGCTGCGGCAGATTCCCCCGCCGGAGGTCATAGTAACCGACCCACCGCGCGCCGGGATGCACCCTAAACTGGTAGAGGAAATCATTGCTATGGGGCCGCGCAGAGTGGTCTACGTGTCCTGCAACCCGGCTACCCAGGTCCGGGACGCGCGCCTGCTGTGTGACGGCGGTTACCGGTTGGCGACTATCCAGCCCGTGGACATGTTCCCCCAGACACCCCACATTGAAAACCTCTGTGTCCTCGAGAAATAGGTAGTGACTCCCGCCGTTGAGATCCGCAATCTGCGCAAAATCTACGCCGGCGGCGTGGAGGCGCTCAAAGGCATCGACCTGACCGTTCCGGTCGGCGAGTTCTTTGGCCTGTTGGGACCCAACGGCGCCGGTAAGACCACCACCATCGGCATCACCACCGGCCTGGTGCGAATCAC
>CAZULW010000124.1:0-5181 GCA_964621455.1 uncultured bacterium | reverse complement strand
TCTTGGTCTACTACCGCGGTGGCTGGTGACCCCACTGCATGCGGCAGCTGGGTCAGCTGCAAAGTATCCTGCCCTCCCTGACAGAAATAGGCTTTCAGCTTATCGCCGTCAGCGCCGACAAGCCAGCCGATGCGAAAAAGACCATTGAGCAGCGCGGCTTCACTTTCCCTCTGCTGTCGGACCATACCATGGCCGGGAGCAAGGCCTTCGGCCTGGCTTGGGAGAACCCGCGCAACAAACGGGTCCTGCCGGTCCCGGCGGTGTTCATCCTGAACCGGCAGGGTGAGATTCAGTTCCAGTACGTCAATCCCGACCACCGGGTACGTCTGGACAACCGGGTGCTGGAGGCAGCCGCCAGGGCCGCGCTGGAATAAAAACCGAACATGATACCCGGGATCGCATTGGCTTGGACCATATCGATTCCCTGCTATCGGATGCATATTCCAGGTACTTCCATGATCTATTCATGCCACCATTCCTATTAGAAAGATAAACCATGAAATCATCGTTCATGCTTACTGCCTTGCGTATACTCGCTATATTTCTGCTAACGGCCTGCATACCACGTTACGACTACGATGTCATCATCCGCCACGGCACTATCTACGATGGCTCGGGTGGAACGCCTTACGTAACGGACGTGGCTATCCAGGCAGACACCATTGCCGCCATCGGTGACCTGGACACCCTCCGGGGCCGCATTGAGATAGACGCCTCCGGCATGGCCGTAGCCCCCGGCTTCATCAATATGCTCAGCTGGGCCAATGAGTCCCTCATCGAGGACGGCCGCGGCCAGAGCGACATCCGCCAGGGAGTGACCCTGGAAGTCATGGGCGAGGGTACCTCTATGGGCCCTCTGAACGAGACCATGAGAAGGCGACGGATCGAGCGCCAGGGCGATATCAAGTACGACATCATCTGGACCACCCTGGGCGAGTATCTCCAGTTCCTGGAAGACAAGGGCATCTCTACCAACGTGGCCTCGTTTGTTGGTGCTACTACCGTGCGAATCCACGAAATCGGCTACGAAGACCGCCGCGCCACGCCGGAAGAGCTGGAGCGCATGAAAGCGCTCGTGCGCCGGGCCATGGAGGAAGGGGCAGTGGGTCTCAGTTCCTCGCTCCCGTATGTGCCGGCAAATTTCGCCCCCACCGAAGAGCTTATTGAACTGGCCCGCGCGGCCGCCGAGTACGACGGCTTTTACATCTCCCATATCCGGGACGAAAGCGACCACATCTTCGAGGCGCTTGACGAATTTTTCACCACAGTGCGGGAGGCGAACGTCCGCGGCGAGATCTACCACCTGAAGGCCTCCAAGAAACAGAACTGGCATAAGCTGGACGAGGTGATCCGCCGGGTGGAGGCGGCCCATGTCGAAGGAATGGCCGTCACCGCCGATATTTACACTTACTACGCCAGCTCCACGGGCCTGAGCTACGTCATGCCCGCCTGGGTTGAGGAAGGGGGGCATGAAGCCTTTGTAGAGCGGCTGAAAGACCCGGCTGTCCGGGAGCGGCTGGTCTCCGAGATGTACATGATTCCGCCGGAGGATATCCTGCTGGTGAGCTTCCGGCAGGACAGCCTGCGCTATCTCACCGGCAGGACCCTGGCCGAGGTGGCGGCCATGTGGGGCACCTCACCCGAGGAGACGGCCATGGACCTGATCATCAGGGACGACAGCCGCATCGGCACCGTCCGCTTTTCGATGACTGAGGAGAACATCCGCAAAAAAGTGGCCCTGCCCTGGGTGAGCTTCTGCTCCGACGCCGGAGCGCTGGCTCCGGAAGGGGTGTTCCTCAATACCAACCCCCATCCCCGCGCCTACGGGTCCTTCGCCCGGCTGCTGGGCAAGTACGTCCGGGAAGAGCAGATCATCCCATTGGAGGAAGCCATCCGCCGCCTGACTCACTTTCCCGCTACTAATCTGAAGCTGGACCAGCGCGGCCTGCTGGCCCCCGGCTACTTCGCCGACGTGGTGGTCTTCGATCCCGCCACCATCACCGACCACGCCACCTTCAAGCAGCCCCACCAGTACGCCACCGGGGTGGTGCATGTCTTCGTCAACGGCGTGCAGGTGCTGAAGGACGGGAAGCACACCGGCGCCACGCCGGGGCGGTTTGTCAAGGGGCCGGGGTGGACCGGTAAACAGTAGCTGCTAAAAGAAGGAGGAAACCGTTATGCGCAGGAAATTCAGTGGGCTGTTCGTCCTGCTTTTAGCCGGAGCCATCCACGCCCAGTCGTTCACCCTTGAGCAGATCATGAGCGCACCTTTCCCCTTCGACCTGGCAGCCGCTCCCAAGGGCGGAAAGGCAGCCTGGGTCCTGAACGACCAGGGGGTGCGCAATATCTGGGTGGCCGAGGCCCCCAAATATGAAGGCCGGGCCATCACCGCCTATACCGAAGATGACGGCCAGGCTGTCTCTTCGCTCTCGTGGACGCCCGGCGGGGAATGGATTGTTTACGTCCGGGGCGGCGGCCCCAACCGGCTGGGTGGATACCCCAACCCCCTCAGTGATCCCGAGGGCGTAGAGCAGGCGCTGTGGATGATCCCGGCCCGGGGCGGCGAACCTCTGCGCCTGGGGGAAGGATCCGCACCGGCTGCTTCACCAAAGGGCGATGGCATCGCCTTTATCAAGAAGGGTCAAATCTGGTGGGCGCCTTTCGATACCAGTGAAAAGGCCCTCCAGCTGGTCAAGGCTCGGGGCAGTAGCTGGTCGCTGCGCTGGTCGCCGGACGGGTCGCAGCTGGCCTTCGTGAACGGCCGCGCCAGCCACAGCTACATCGGGATTTATACCCTGGAGACCAGGAAAGTCCGATATATGGCCCCCAGCGTGGATGTGGATGGCAGGCCCGTATGGTTTCCCGACGGCCGGCGTATCGCCTTCATTCGCATCCCGGCCGACCGGCAGCGGGTGCCCTTTACCCCGCAGCGCACGGCCCAGCCGTGGTCTATCTGGGTGGCGGACGCAGCGACCGGCGAGGGGCGGATGGTCTGGCAGGCGAATGAGGGGCCTGGCAGCGCCTTCCGGGGGATTGTTGCCCGGAACCAGCTGTTCTGGGCCGCAGGAGACCGCCTGGTCTTTCCCTGGGAGTGCGACGGCTGGACCCACCTGTACTCGGTGCCGGTCAAGGGCGGCAAGGCGCTCCTGCTGACCCCGGGGGAATTTGAGGTGGAGCACGTATCCATAAGTTCTGACGGGAAGGAAATGATCTATTCCTCCAACCAGGGTGATATTGATCGCCGCCACGTCTGGCGGGTGCCAGCCAAGGGCGGTAAGCCCCGTCAGGTCACGTCCGGGAAGGGCATCGAATGGAGTCCCAGGATGGCCGGCGACGGCCAGGCCCTGGTGTTTCTGCGCTCCACGGCCACGCGCCCCGCCCACGCTGCTGTTATTGTCGGTAGAGGTAAGCCCCGTGAGCTGGCCCCGGGCACGATTCCCGCCGGTTTCCCCACAAGGGAGCTGGTCGAACCCCAGCAGGTGATCTTCTCCGCCGCCGACGGAATGCGCATCCACGGCCAGCTGTTCCTGCCGAAAAATACCCGCCCCCCGACGCTGCGGTCGGGGCCGGCCGTCCTCTTTCTCCACGGCGGGCCCCAGCGGCAGATGCTGCTGGGCTGGCACTACGGGGGCTACTACCACAAGGCCTATGCCCTGAACCAGTACCTGGCCAGCCGGGGCTACGTGGTACTGTCGGTCAACTTTCGCAGCGGCATCGGCTATGGCCTGGAGTTCCGGGAGGCTCTCAACTATGGCGCCCAGGGTGCCAGCGAGTTCAACGACGTGCTGGGGGCGGGCCTTTACCTGCGCAGCCGGCCGGACGTGGACCCGGACCGTATCGGCCTGTGGGGTGGATCGTACGGCGGCTACCTTACCGCATTGGGATTGGCCAGGGCCTCCGACCTGTTCGCCGCCGGGGTGGACCTGCACGGCGTACACGACTGGAATCTGGTGATCCCCAACTTTGCCCCCGGCTACGACCCCCTGAAAAGGCCGGAGCTGGCCCGCCTTGCCTTTGAGTCCTCGCCCATGGCTTACATCGAGGACTGGCGGTCACCGGTCCTGGTGATCCACGGCGACGACGACCGCAACGTGCCCTTCACCGAAACGGTTGACCTGGTGGAAAGTCTGCGCCGGCAGGGGGTGGAGGTGGAACAGCTCATCTTCCCTGACGAGGTGCACAGCTTTCTGCTGCACCGCCGGTGGCTGGAGGCCTACCACGCCGCCGCTGATTTCTTTGCCCGGCACCTGGGGGGCAAGCCTTAGAAGGCCGCAGGGACTTCACCGCGAAACACGCGGGGGTCCCGAAGATACCCGGGTCATACAGCAGCAAATTCAACGACTTGTGAACCGTAACGTGTACCGTATTGTGTTGCATATTGGGTGACATATGTGTATACTTGCTGGCAGATAGCAGAAGGAGGAGTCATGCGCTTCGTTTCCGTAAGAGACTTGAGGAGTAAGTCGGCCCAGGTCTGGGGACAGCTTGCTGAAGAGAAAGAGTTGGTAGTCACGTCCAACGGCAAGCCCATCGCCATTCTGTCGGCTGTTCTGGAAGGCCAGTTGGAGGAGACCCTGGCGGCCATCCGTCGCGCCCGGGCCATGGCCGCGGTGGACGCCATGCAGCAGCGTGCGCTGAAGATGGGTCTCGATGCCATGACACTGGAAGAGATAAATGCCATAATCGAGGAAGTCCGCAGGGAACGCCCTGAGTGAAAGTCGTTCTTGATACCAATGTCCTTGTATCTGGATTCCTGAATCCTTATGGAGTGCCGGGTGAGATCACACATATGGTATTATCTGGGACACTTAATCTCTGCTACGACGCCCGCATTCTATGGGAGTACCGTCGGGTGCTTTTACGACCAGAATTCTCCTTTAATCGTAACAACGTCGATGCTCTGCTCGATGAGGTGGAGTCCTCGGGTTACCTGGTTGTTCCTGTGCCGCTTTATGCAGGATTGCCGGATAAAAGCGACGAGCCTTTCCTGGAAATTGCCCTGGCGGGAGGGGCCGAATACCTGGTCACCGGCAACGTCAGACACTACCCTGAAAATCGCCGCCGGAGGGTCAGGGTGGTATCCCCGGTTGAATTCGTGGAGGTTTATCGCAAGAGCCTGGATGACCGATAACTCTCCGTGGTCCGTTGCTCATAGTCCGTGGCACGTCGCCAACTGCCAAC
>CAZULW010000123.1:0-5205 GCA_964621455.1 uncultured bacterium | reverse complement strand
CGACAGCGGCATTACCGGCCTGGCCCGCTTCCAGGAGCGGGTCTGGCGCCTGGTGCAGGTTCCCCCGCCGGAGGCGGGGCTGCCTAACAGTGAAGCTCCCAAACCCGATCCCGACCTGTTGCGGCTGCTTCACGTAACCATCCGGGAAGTCACCAACGACCTGGAGGCGCTTCGCTTCAACACCGCCATCAGCCGGCTCATGGAGTTTGCCAACGCCCTTTCCGGGCATGATACTGTTAATGGGGAGGTGCGCGACCGCTTCATCCAGCTAGTAGCGCCGTTCATGCCGCACCTGGCGGAAGAGCTGTGGGAATTGTCAGGCCATCCTGAAAGCGTTTTTGCTTCAACCTGGCCGGACTACGACCCCGAGCTGTGCCAGGCAGAGACAATTACCCTTGGCGTGACCGTTAACGGCAAGCGGCGGGGCGAGGTGACGGTAGACAAGGATGCCGATGAAGCCACCGTCCTGGCTGCATCAAGGAAGGTTGAGGGTGTGCAGCGGCATCTGGCGGGGAAGGAGATCATCCGGGAGATCGTGGTGCCGGGCCGGGTGGTAAATTTCGTGGTTCGGTAGGGCTTAGCGTTACGAGTTACAAGTTTCAAGTTACAAGTTTCGAGTTAATGCAATAACCAAGTACTGCGGGGTGGAGGACATTGGTGTCAGGCGGCTTTTTTCTTTCCACGTCGGCAACTATACATAATATATATTATGCGCAATTAGATATAAAGTAGTTCTCTAACCATTAGATGCTTCCAAGCCTACTCTGCACAATATTGCCCCTCTCACATATAAATCTTGCAAAGGCTCCCTTAGGCAATCCCGCCCTCATTTCATACACATTTGGCACGGCACCTACCCATCAGCCAATCCGGCAGATCAGCCCGGGAATATTCTCAAAATGGCGGTCATGTGATGCCAGCACCAAGCCGTTTTCCTGGGCGGTGGCTGCAATCCACATGTCATTTGTTGGTATGGGTGTGCCCTGCTTGCGAAGGTTCCTATAGATCTCACCGTAAAATTCGGCAGTCCTCTCGCTGACCGGATAAATCTGCACACGAGGTTCATCTAGGAATTCATAAAGAATTTTCCGGTTATTCTCGATCTTACTGCCGACTTTAAAGCCGGCCAGTAACTCGCCTAAAGATACCGTTGAAATACCGAGATGGTCAGATTCTTCCAGAAGATCCGCTGCCCATTGCCCGCCGCGCCTGGCATGGCTGTATACAGTGGTATCGATCAGATACGCCCTGGTCGGATAGGCCCCTACCGCCATAGATCCTCATCAATGACGGCAAAGGGCTTTTGACTTTCCTCGAACTCCAAGAATTCTTCTTCGGTCCAGCTGCCTATTAGGTAATCAAGATCTCTATAGCGGCGGGTATGGCTCCTCTCCTTCGCCAATCCCAGCGATTCCCGCAGCAGCTTTAGAACATACTGATTCAGGCTCATGGATTCAGTCCTGGCGCGTTCCCGCAATGTCTTAGACATCGGTTCGTCAACGCCACGGATGGTGATGTTCTTCATTTACTTCCCTACAATGAATTCATTATATGATGTCATAATGATGGCATAATGTAAATCCATTTTCGGGCTACAGCCAACATTTACATCATCGCCTGCATATCTTCGCTTAATTCGCCCAGGTTCCCCATAGCTACCGCCATTGAGCTGATATAGCTGTGATTCAGTATCCACCTTAGGGCCGAACTATATGAAGGCTTGCTTTCACCCTCAAACGCGTAAGGGCCGCCTGAGCAGGTTTTCATTGCTACTATCCCGATATTATTCTCTTCAGCCTTCTCTAACTCCTTTTCTAAAGCCGGTTGATCCCATTCACTATATCCGCCGGTATTTGAATGCGTGTATGAACCCCTGTGATTGTATGGGACCATAACAACGTCATATAACCTGCTCTCATTGGCAGCTTTGAGAAGTTCTACCTGATTGGAATGGGATGAGAAACCGCAAGCTCTTATCTGGCCTTTTTCCTTAGCATTTTGAAAAAATTCCACTACGGTATCATGGTTAATAATGTCTATCGAGTTTGCCTGGTGAACCAGGAGCACATCGATATAATCGGTCTGAAGGGCTTTAAGGCTTTCAGCGAGCAAGGATCGCATCAGGTTTGTGATCCTGTCAGATGCCTCGATTGAATCGAGGTCCTCACTTATTCCCTGGAGATTTAATTTTATTTTCGATTGAATGATCACTTCCTTACGCATTCCTTGAATCACCTTCCCAACCATCACCTCGTTCTGACCGTTAAAATAGGAGCGGCCCGTATCGACGAAGTTTATCCCGGCATCCAGTGCGCTCTTCAGCAGCATCGGCTCCATTGTCCGGGAGGCGCCGAAGCCAATGGGCGTAACCTTAATTCCAGTCCTGCCGAGCAGGCGGTATTCGGGAAAAGCCTGCTTGTCTTCGGTTTGTGTGTCAAATAACCTGAGCCGTTCTCCTCGAAAAAGGCTGAATGCCAATAATCCTGCCGAAGTCTTACCCAGAAAGCCTTTCCGGGACATCTGATTATCTTTATGCTCATTCATCTTTAACTCCCTTCGTATATTTACTCGAAACGGGTTTCACTGCAACGCCAGGCGATAGATTGACAATTTGACTGAAAGTATTAATAATTAATACTATATCTTCGTATCACAAGGCTAGCAGGCCTAATTTATCCCAGACAATCCCGCACCCATTCCATATATGGCTGATGCAACACTTCGCCATCCAGCTCCACGATCTCCGGCACCTCGTAGGAGTGATGCTCTTCAAGCAATGCTTGAACTTCCGGCACTTTTTCCTCTGTCGTCTTGATAATTAGGAGGATTTCGCCCTCCTGCTGCACCTTGCCTTCCCAGTGGAACACCGATGTCACGTTGGGAATCAGGTTCACGCAGGCGGCGGCTCGGTCCTCCACCAGGAGCCGGGCCAGCTCCTGGGCCTGGAGCAGGTCGTCATGGGTGGAGAGAATGATTTTGATGGCGTTGCTGCCCGGTTTCATGGGCTCAATGTAACCGCAACCAGGGGCCAAGGCAAAAAAAATTCATGCCAGGGAAATAAAATCACTCGTAAGCTTAAAATATGGAGTGTATCTTCCCCCCACTCAAACATTAATACAACCAGTAATAAAACAAGCGCGTTCATTATGTATACTTCCTCACGCAATTATTTCCTCTTCCTCGTAGTTGTGGCAGCACTTCTCACATTGTCTCTTGCTCCCCCGCCCAAGCCTGTCATTATCAAGCTAGCGACCTTAGCTCCTGTTGGTTCGCCCTGGTACGATGTACTTCTGGATGTGGTTCAGGAATGGCAGGAGATTACCGACAATCAGGTGCAGGTGAAGTTATACCCCGGCGGTATTGCCGGCGACGAAAGGGATCTTATTACCAAAATGCGTCTCGATCACATCCAGGCAGCTGCCATGACGGCCACGGGCATCAGTGATATTGACAAGGGTATCTTTGGCCTTTCCCTGCCCCTCATGTTGCAGGATTTTAACCAACTGGACTGGCTCCGAGACCAGATTGATGAGGAGTTGACCCGGCGGCTTGACGAGGCCGGATTTGTGATACTGGCCTGGGTCGATGTGGGCTGGGCCTACTGGTTTGGCCGGGAACCCATTTATATTCCTGAAGACCTTAAAAACCGGCGTATTTTCACCTGGTCTGGTGGGCCAAACGTTGAGGGGCTATGGAAGTCAGGAGGGTTCCATTCGGTCAGCATCGCCGCGACGGACATTCTGCCCGCCCTACAAACAGGTCTTATCGATGCCTTTGCCACTACCCCCTTGACAGCCGCTACCTTTCAGTGGTTCGGGATTGCCAAGTATATGAACCCCATTAAGTGGTCAGTTATGACGGGGGGAATTGTCATCACCAAGCAGGCCTGGGAACGGATACCGGCTGAGTTGCGGCCCAAATTAAGGGCAGCCATCGAGCGTCACCAAGACCGGATCAATAATGAAATCCGGTATATGGACGATGAAGCCATCCGGGTGATGAAGGAGTATGGCCTTACGGTCCTGGAGGTCAAGCCGGAGACCCGGGAGCAGTGGCGCAACTGGCTGGAACCCCACCTGCCCAAGCTGCGGGGGCTGCTCACCGATACCACCATGTTCGACTGGGTGATGCAGCTGCGGGAAGAGCTGCCGCCACCATTGACGGCTTCACCGTGAAACATGAACCCGGGGCAACGATAGAGCTCCGGGCAGCTTTTATCCGCATTCCGGTTATTAATTCAGCAGGCGCTGATGGCGCTGGGAGCTGTAAAGAGTATCCGATTGAATGGTCAAAGGGGTGTTGTTATGAAATATAGTTTCGGAAGAATTATTTCTCTTCTGGCCCTTGTTCTCGTCCCCTTCTTTTCTTTTGCTGATGAAGGGATGTGGACCTTTGACAATCCGCCGTTGCAGCAGTGGGCTGAGAAGTATGGCTTCATCCCCGACCAGGCCTGGCTTGATCACGTACGCCTGGCCACCCTCCGCCCCCTCCTTGGTGATCGCGGCTACGTCCTGGACTACCGTCTCCGCGGGATCCTGGCCAGCGCCATAAAATCCACCTGAAGGTCAGCAGGCAGCGCGCCCACGCCATCCTGGATGAGGTCAACGCCCACCTGCCCAAGCTGCGGGGGCTGCTCACCGATACCACCATGTTCGACTGGGTAATGCAGCTGCGGGAAGAGCTGCCGCCACCATTGACGGCTTCACCGTGAGCCTGTACTCCTGTAAGGGTGCCAAGCCCTTCCGCTGCCACAACCACTAAAATCTATATTCACCCTAACGAAGACCTGGCCAGGGATTATCTCGATAGGCTGTGATAATTTACTCAGTCAATTGTGACATATTTGAGACGTGCCGATGCTACCTAGCGGGTTAGAACAAGGATAATTGTGGATAGCAAAAAGCCCCGCTCTCATGTCGAGAAAAGGGGCTTTAGAGGAGTACCCCGGCTCTGCCCGTTGGGCAACGCCCAGCGGAGCGGGATCCTGCTCCGCTGCGCTACGCCGGACAAGTTTCCCGCTCCGCTATGCTACGCGGGATAAACTCCCCCACGACCCACGCAAGTAAAAGCCCTCCGCTGACTGCTGATGGCTGATGACTGCCACTTGGGGCTTGAGGCTAGCGGCTGGCAACCAGGAACTCGTAACTCGTAACCAGGAACTCGTAACTCGTAACCAGGAACTCGTAACTGAAAGTCGTACCCCGG
>CAZULW010000122.1:0-5223 GCA_964621455.1 uncultured bacterium | reverse complement strand
TGCCCAGCCAGGGGGAGCACGGCAATCTCACTGTTCTGTCGCTGGGAATCCCGACACTTCGGTCGGGACGACTGTGGCAATCTAGCGGGAGCGGTGGCAAAGGAAACCGCCCCCGTAGGACTGGCCGGCAGCTGTTGAAGGACACGGCGCGCCGTGTCCCTACGTTGTGTTCCCTTATTCTGGTCGTGGGGGAAAGGGTGGGGGAGCTATGACTCCGGCTACCTGATCGCCCACTCCGGTCGTAACTTCCCTCCAGCCAGAAACGCTCCACTCCCATGTTCATCGACTATGCCAGGATCATCGTCAAGGCCGGCGACGGCGGCCACGGGATCATTGCATTCCGCCGGGAGAAGTATGTCCCCAAGGGCGGTCCATCCGGTGGTGACGGGGGGTGCGGGGGGGACGTCATACTCCAGGTGGACCCCCAGCTGGCCACCCTCCAGGACGTCCACTACCACCGCGTATATAAGGCCCGGCGGGGCCGCCACGGTTCGGGCGGCAACAAGCACGGCGCCGATGGGAAGAGTGTTATTGTCCGGGTACCGCCCGGCACGGTGGTGAAGGACGCCGGGACCCACGAGATGCTGGTAGACCTGATCGAGCCGGGACAGACGTTCGTGGCGGCCCGGGGCGGCGCCGGGGGCTTCGGCAATGCCCACTTCAAGTCGGCCCGGAACCAGTCCCCCCACGAGGCCACCGACGGCAAGCCGGGCGAGGAACGGGAACTGGAGCTGGAGCTGAAGGTCTTGGCCGACGTGGGGTTGGTGGGTTTTCCCAACGCCGGCAAGAGCACTCTTCTGTCCCGCCTCTCCAGGGCCCGGCCCAAGGTGGCCGATTACCCTTTCACCACCCTGGAGCCACATCTAGGCATTGTGAAAGTGGGGGAGTACCGCAGCTTCGTCATGGCCGATATCCCCGGCCTGATCGAGGGGGCCAGCCGGGGAAAGGGGCTGGGGATCCAGTTTCTGAGGCACATCGAACGCACCCGCCTGCTCCTGTTCCTCATCGACGCCACCCTACCGGAACCAGTAGCGGAGCAATACCGGGTACTGAGGCAGGAGTTGGAGGCATACCTGCCCCACCTGTCGGACCGCGAAGCCCTGGTGGTGTTAACCAAGCTGGACGCCTGGGCCGAGGCCCCGGACACGGCCACCCTGGAGTGGGAAGGTCATCGGGTGGTAGGCATCTCGGCGGTCAGTGGTGAGGGACTGCCGGAGCTGATACAATTGATCGATGCTGAACTGGAGCAGCGGCGAGAAGAAGCCGCGGCCGTTGAGGAGGACAAATCGTATGACGTCTAATCGTATTCTGCTACTGCCACCCGGCTACACTCCGTTACGCCGGGCAAGCTGCTTACTGCTACTGCTACTGCTGCTGTCTGCCCCCGCCCTGGCCGGCCTCCCCGAGCCGTTTACGGCCAGGGCTGACCCGTCCATCAAGGGGTGGCTGCCGGAAAGCGACTACGATCCGAACATCCCCACCTATACCGAGACCCTGGGGTATGCTCCCGGCGAGGCCCTCACCGGCCACCGTGAGATGCTCCGCTACCTCCAGACCCTGGCGGCGGCCAGTGACCGGGTGATCGTGCGGACCTATGGCCGGAGCTACCAGGGCCGGGACCTGGTGACCGTGGCGATATCCAGCCCCGGGCACATCGCTGAACTGGACCGGATCGTCGGCGACCTGCAGCTCCTGGCCGATCCCCGGCGATCTGGTGACCGCAAGCGGATCCTGGACCGCTCGCCCGTGGTGGTTTACCTGGCCTACAGCGTTCATGGCAATGAAACCTCCACCACTGAAGCCGCATTGTTGATGGCCTACCACCTGGCCGCCGACCGCTCCGATCAGACGCGGGAAGTGCTGGACAACACCGTGGTGGTCATCGATCCCCTGCAGAACCCCGACGGACGCATGCGCTATATAAGCTATTATGAGAACACCCAGGCCCTGCCGGCCAACCCCGATCCCAACGCCGTGGAACATAACGAGGGATGGATCACTGGTCGCACCAACCATTACCTGTTTGATCTGAACCGCGACTGGTTTCCCCTGACCCAGCGGGAGAGCCAGGCCAAGGTCAAGGAGGTTATGTACTGGAATCCCCAGGTGCTGGTGGACTTTCACGAAATGGGCTACCAGTCTACCTATTACTTCCCGCCCGCCGCCGAGGCCATCAACGTCAATATCACTGCCCGTATCGTATCGTGGTGGGAGGTTTTCGGCAAGGCCAACGCCCGGGCCTTTGATGAGCGTGGCTGGACCTATTTCACCAAGGAAGTCTTTGATGCCTTTTATCCCGGCTATGGCGAGTCGTGGCCGGCGCTGAACGGCGTTGTCGGTATGACCTACGAACAGGCGTCGGCTGCTGGGCGTCAGATCGAGCGTCCTGACGGACATGTCCTGACCCTCGAGGAGGCGGTGCAGCATCACTTTATCACCGGCGTCACAACCGCGGTAACGGCAGCCGGGAACCGCCGCAAGCTTCTTCAGGACTTCCAACGGCATTTTCGAGATGGTATGGATCAAGGGGGAAAGGGCGCTGTCCGGGAGTACATCCTGCCGCTAGACCCGGAGAGCCGGGTTAACCTGGACCTGGCGGCGGTTCTCCAGCAGGCTGGTATAGAGATACGGCAGGCCCAGGAGCCATTTTCCAACCGGCGGCTGACTACGTTCCGCGGTCAGCCTGTGCAGCGAAAGACCTTTGATAATGGTACCCTCATTATCCCCACGAACCAGCCGCGCTACATTCTCCTTAAGGCCCTATTTGAACCCCATACTCCCATGGATGAGGCCTTTATAAAGGAAGAGATTGAGCGGCACAAAGAACGACTCCCCGACCGAATCTACGATGTTACGGCCTGGTCCCTGCCGTTTGCTTACGACGCCAGGGTCTACATCGCCGGGGAACCATCGAAGGTCAAGACGGGGTCCTTTGATGCTGTCAGGGGACTCTCCGGGTACTCCGGGATCGCCGGGGCCACGGAAAATGTTTACGCCTATCTCATTCCCTATGCCAGCCATCATGCCCTGGCGGCTCTGGCCCACCTCTGGAAGGAAAAGGTGAAGGTCCATATCAGCCAGGAACCTTTTACCCAGAACGGTCGGCCTTTTTCAAGGGGGAGCCTGGTGGTCTTTCCATCGGGGAATGGGGCCGACCTGCCAAGGGTGATGGAACTGGTGGCCGGTGCTCATCCGGTGGACGTCGTAGCCACGACCACCGGCTGGATGGACAAAGGGGTGAACCTGGGGAGCCGGAACGTGGTATACCTGAAAAGGCCCAAGGTCCTGATCCTGTACCCGGAAAGACCCGTATCCTCTTACAGCTACGGAGCCACGGCCTGGCTCATGGAGCAGGCCTACGGCATACCCTTCACGGCGGTGTGGCCTGGCCGACTAGGACAAGTGGACCTGTATGAGTATGACGTGCTGGTGCTGCCTCACGCTTCGGGCAACTACGGGGACGTTCTGGGCGATCAGGTGATGAGCAAGGTTAAGGCGTGGGTACGAGGCGGGGGAACGCTGATCGGCCTGAAAGGCGGCTCGGTGTTTCTAACAGGGGATGATCTGGGGTTGACTTCCGTCCTTCTGGTGGATGATATACGTCCAGAAGAGCAGTCCGGGGAAAAAATCAAGGCACGTCGGGAGAAGGGAGAAAAAGTCCCCCACGCCCACCGGCCCAAGTCGATTCCCGGCGCTATTTTTGAGGTTCGCCTGAACCGATACCACTACCTGACTTATGGATACGATGAGGATACTTACGTACACATCCAATCCAGCTATGTATTTCTCCCCAGCGAGGAGGGTGTGAATGTGGCGGTCTTCCCCAAGGGAGGCGGCAAGGTGAGCGGATTCGCCTGGGACGGCGCCGATTCCCAGCTGTCGGAGAAGGTTTTCCTGGTTGATGAGCACATCGGGGAGGGCCACGTGATCCTGTTTGCCGATGATCCCAACTTCCGTGGATATTGGCGGGGTATGAGCAAACTGTTTCTGAATGCGGTGATGCTGTCACCGTCCCTCAGCAGATAATGGGCTCGACGCTGCCGCCGGAGGGGGTCATTATTACCCTGGGTGAGGTGCCCGGCCTGGGGTCCCGGAAAGTACGGGCGCTCCTCAACGCCTTTCCCGATGTCACCGACTGGCGGGACCTGCTGGAGCGGGACTTGACCCGGGTCGAGGGTATCTCCAGCACCCTGATTGAGCGGCTGCGTGCGGCCGACCCGGACACCGGGCCTCAAATCCTGGAGCGGCTGCCGCGACTTAATACCCGATATATCCACTACTGGCATGAGGACTACACTGTCCAGTTGAAAGCGCTCTATGATGCCCCGGCGGGGTTGTATGTCCGTGGGGCGGGAAGTCTTGAAGGGGACTTTCTGGCTGTGGTGGGTACCCGCCAGCCCACCACCTATGGCCGGGATCAGACCCGCCGCCTGTGCCAGGAGCTGGTGGCTGCCGGATTGGGCATTGTGAGCGGGTTTGCCCGGGGCATCGATACGGCGGCCCACAGAGCGGCCCTGGAGACCGAAGGGAGTACCATCGCCGTGCTGGGGTGCGGGGTGGATGTGGTCTATCCGATGGAGAACCGCAAGCTCTATCATGAACTGCTCGAAAAGGGGCTGGCCGTGTCGGAATACCCGCCCGGCACCAGCCCGGACGGCCATCACTTCCCCCAGCGCAACAGAATTATCAGCGGCCTGTCGCTGGGAGCCCTGGTGGTGGAAGCCGGGAAGGGCAGTGGCGCCCTGATCACCGCCTACCATACCCTCGACCAGGATCGGGAAGTCTTCGCCCTGCCCGGCCGGGTGGACAGCGCTAAGTCCGCCGGCTGCCACGAACTCATCCAGAAGGGCGCCAAGCTGGTGGGAAAGGTGGAGGACATCCTGTCCGAACTGATACCGCCCTACTCCGCCCGGCCGGGCCAGCAGATAGACCTGCTGCGCGAGGTGGACCTGACTGATACCGAGCGAGAGATCATGGAGTATCTGACAGGGGAACCCGTGCTGGTGGACCGCATTGCCGAGGACCTGCAGCGGAACATCTCCGAGCTCCTGGGTGTCCTTCTGCACCTGGAGATGAAGGGGCTGGTGATCCAGTCAGCAGGGAAGCGGTTTGCGCGGGCGTGAGCTGGATTCTGGATGCTGGGGGCTGGTGAGTAGTGGCTGGTAGGCTGAAGAGCCATAATAAGCTGGCTTTATAATAGAGGGGGATCATTATAAGACCCAT
>CAZULW010000121.1:0-5295 GCA_964621455.1 uncultured bacterium | reverse complement strand
ACAACGGACGACGGACAACTGACCACGGCCTTGTCCGGCAGCTTGTCCGGCATCCTGACGGGCCTGCCAACCTGTCTTCGTTCGCCGATTGGCGAACTACGCCAGGCAAGCCCCTGAGAGACTTCCGTCTTAGCTTCGCCTGACAAGCCGTGTGGCCCTGTGAGGCACTTTAAGTTAGTATCAAATGATACCAAAGCGGGCAACCGGTAAATTAACCGACAAAATGCTGGAGGTATCATGGAAAGACAACTTGCTGAGAGGTTAAAGTCCAAGTCAGTCAGAAATGCTATTATTAACCAGATCGCTGAGGACTTTAATCTAACTCCTCTCCTGGCTGAGGCTTACTTCAGCCAGATCAAAGGCTACTTCCTGGAACACACCAACATCTCGCTTGAGTCAGGTCAGATCCACTACCGTTCGGCTGAGCTCACGACGAAGCCTGGCTATAGATGACCGGGAGCCAGCTGGCAAGCGGGTGGACCTGTGCCGGAAGGTCTCTGTTAAACTGACCCTGCATGATCCGGATGAAGACGTGGAGGTCCACCGGAAGTCAGGTCTTATGGGCCTGAGACGGCATAAACTCCTGCGGATCACAAAAGAGGCCATTGAACAGGGGGCACTGCTTTCCTACGAAGACATCGCCTTTATCCTCACCAGCAGTACGGCCACCATCAAGCGGGATATGGCCACCATGCGCAGGGCGGGACTTACCATTCCCACCCGGGGTTGGCGCCACGATATGGGGCGCGGCACCACCCACAAAACCCAGATTCTCGAGCTTTATCTGGGCGGATACCAGTTCTCAGAGATCGAGAAGCGCACCCACCATTCCGAGACCGCCGTCAAGCGTTACATCCAGGACTTCTCCCGGATCATCCTGCTCCACCTGAAGGAGTTCTCCGTCGACCAGATCCGCATCTCCACCGGCTTCTCCAACCGCCTGATTGGCGAGTATATCCACCTCTACCAGCACCATGAGAAAGAACGCAACCCCAGGCTACTGGCCATCATGGAAAGTTCTAAAAAAAACCAGATGGAGAAGGCATCATGACGGCCGCTAACCTGAAGTTTATATCAAGAGACACCCGAGACCACTCAGCTCCGGCAGCAACCTTGAGACAGTACCAGAGGATCAAGGGTAAAAATCTCAAGCATATTCTGCTGGACCGTTTCCTGAACCGGTACGGCTACGATAAAGGCACCGTCACCGCCCAGGCCATCGTGGAGGACCTGCTCGGTATCATCCAGCAGTATTACCGCTTTACGGACAACTCCTTCTTAAAGCAGGGCCAGATGGTCTGGCCGGCGGTCCCCGTAGACGAATACCCTCAGAAAGGCAAATCCATGGCCCAGACCAAACTCAAACCGGTGGTCCTTGATATCATAGCCGATGAGGACATCGAAGCCATGAAAACCCGCGTCTACTACCGGCACATGCGCATGAGGAAAATCGAACGCGGCTCGCCGTAGGCGGCCTCGCCCGTTGGCTACGGCCAGAGGGCTACGCCGAGGCTGGACCCATCAGGCCTACGACCAGGGAGCCCTGCTCTCGCAGCTTGACCTGGCCGTCCTGCTAGGCGTCAAAGAGCAGACCGCCGGTATCTATACCCGGGAGTATCATTCCCTCTATGGCAGGCCTCTCCCTACCAGGGGAAACGTGCAACTCATCGGCGGCGGCCAATCGCACAAACAGGAGATCATCAGCCTGTATCTGCAGGGATACCTGGTCCCTGCTATCTGTCAAAAAACGAATCACTCAAAAGAAGCCGTTGAACGCTATATCAGGGACTTTGAGGCGATCCGATTGCTTCACTCAAAGTTCGATGACCTTGAAACGATCAGCTTGATCAGCCGTTTATCCGAACGGGTCGTCAATCAATACGTTGATCTGATCCCGTTGAAATCGTAAAATGCCTGCCCGCTTGGTATCGTTTGATACTATTCCAGCAGTAGCATCTTGATGCTTTTGACGTACTTGAGTGTACTATACGGGCAAAGTAAATCCCGCTGGGGACCTCGCGCTCACTGGCGGTTTTTCCGTTCCACACCACCGCATGGTACACCGGCTCCATATAACCGTCCACCAGCGTCGCCACCTCCCTTTTCCCTGCCACTACCTACTGCCACAACTTCTTCTCAGTATATCCCGTAAATCTTGTTATCCTGTCAAATTCTTTAATCGACATTCGTCAATCCGTTGGCTGACGGATCAATCATCAATTCCCCTACCCCGCCAGCCTGGTGACCAGCAGCATGACGAGGATGCCGATGCTGAGGGCGACGAACGGTCCCAGGCGCTTGCGGGTGTCGTGGAAGGCCTCGGGCAGCAGGTCCATGGTGGCCACGTAGATGAAGCTGCCGGCTGCTAAGGCAGTGGGTATGGTGACGTGGATGTCGCTGAGGGTATGGAGTAGCGGCAGTGACAGGAGGGCGCCGACGGGGGTGCAGAGCGCAAAAACAGCCAGCATCGCCAGGGCCCGCCTTAAGGGGATATTCGAGAGCCGGAATACGGTGGCCAGGGAGAAGGCCGCCACGGACTTGTGGCTGACGATGGCCAGGAAGATCACCAGGGCCAGCCGGGGGGCGACAAAACTGGCGCCGAGAGCAAAGCCGGCCATGAGGCTGTGGATGCTCAGCCCGATAAAGGCACTGATCCCGACTACCTGATGACGGTGCTCGGCCACGTCGTCGCAGTCGTGGTGGCGGTGGCGCACCAGCACCCGTTCGACGAAAAGGACCACCATGAAGCCGTTCAGGATCATGAAGTTGGTCAGGAGGTTGGGTTGATTGGCGAGGGTTTCCGGGACGAGGTGGAAGAATACGGCCCCGAGGAATGTACCGGCGCCGAAGGCCACGAACAGGTGCAGCTGGCGGTCGCTCCAGCGGCCCAGGAGGGGTGGCAAGGCCCCCAGGACGGCGGCCAGCAATATGCCCGCAAGCGAGCCGGCATTGGAAAGGGACAGCATGGCCTAAAAAGTTAAGTCAGGGTCAACCGCGCTTGAAAGGGATAGTCATGCGGTGGTCGCGGTGGTGAAGGCCGGTCCTGGTCACTCCGTTTTCAATCCAGCAGCACCTTCACCGAATCGAGGCTGCCGTCGTTGGGGGCTGGCTTGAGCCCCAGGACCTTGGTGATGAGGCTATAGATATGGATATTCTGGAAGGGCGGCACCTCCAGGCCGTTTTCAAAGGCTGGTCCCCGGGCGATGAAAATGCTCGACATGGAGGGATAGCGGTTATCATAGCCGTGGGCACCGCCCATAAAGTGGGACGGGTCCCTATCATATAAAGCGTGTGATGTGATGCTCCAGCCTTCGTCGGCGATCCCGATGATGTAAGGTATCCGGTGGTGGGTGGAATAGTGCAGCCGGCCGGGCATTTCTTCACGCCGGTATACCTGCAAGTGGGGGTGGGCGCCTTTCAGTGCTTCGTAGATATCCCCTCGCACTTCCTCGGGAGGGCGCAGACCCAGTACGGGCGACCAGTCGATAACGCCGGCCTGTTTCGGGTCGATATAATCATCAATGAAAATTACCCTGGTTGAGTCGATGGCCGCCATTCCGTGGCCGGATGTCACAACGATATTGATCTCTTCCATAAGTCCCCGCTCCATCAGCCCCTGGAAGAGGGTACCCAGGGTACTGTCCACTTTTTCTGCGGCTGCTGCCAGCTCTTGAGAGTCCGGCCCGAATCGCTTTCCCTGATCGTTCGTGTCCGGGAAGTACAGGGTGATGAAAGTGGGACGGCGGTCGGGCGGGAGATCGAGCCAGGCCAGCACCTGATTAATCCGGTCAGCGTGGGGCAGGTCACGATCATATCTATACCAGTAGGTTGGCCGGACACCCCCGATTTCGGCTTCTGACCCCGGCCAGAACAGGGTGGCGCTGATCTGGCCCTGCTTTTCCGCCGTGACCCACAGGGGCTCTCCACCATACCAGCGGCCGTCTCTCACCGCTTCCGGTTTGCTCAGGTCGAAGGTGTCGCCGTAGGCCGGATCGAACATGGTGTCGGCGATGATGCCGTGGTTTTCCGGGTAGAGTCCCGTGACGATAGTGTAATGGTTGAGGAACGTTTTGGTAGGGAACACCGGAATGAGAGCCCTGGCTTTCACCCCGGTGCTCACGAGGCGGTCGAGGTTCGGTGTGTTGGCCTTCTCCAGGTAGTCCCACCGGAAACCGTCCATGGAGATGAGCAGGACCGTGGGTTCGAGACGGTGTTGGCCGCCGCAACCGATGATCAGCCAGAGCAGAATTCCCAGCCAGAACCGGGTTAAGAGCCACAATATCAGCCTTGGCTTAGGCATACGTTCCCCTGAGAGGCAGGAGAAAGCGTGTTTACGGAGAGGATTGAGCACGCTGCTACACCTCGTATCGATCCCGGCCGTGATCAATCCGGAATAGTCTCAGGATCAGATTGAGAATGAGTAGTAAGATCAAAGTGCTCCTTCGTTGATAGCTCTATTCTCCCTGTAAATCCGGCGGCCCGGTTTATTAGTATGCCGGGCACATGCAAGTTAATTAATCCTGCAGCAGGATGCCCGCATGAACCAGCTGGCTGCCTGTCCCTCTCTCCGGCAGGGTTTTTTTCGCCCCCTTTGGCTGTGGGCCGAAAAAAACAGTACGATGGTATCTCTTGCCATTGGGGAGCCTGGCTCTTAACATCACGCAGCGCCAGTATGTCCCAGAAAGCGTTCACCCAAATGGTCTAAGCAGGAGGAATGATACGTGTTCCATTCTGGCAAACACCTGAAATTACTCTCGGCCCTGTTGGTACTGGGGTGGTGTTTGGGATTGGCCACACCGGCCCGGGCCAATATGCGTTTTTACTCCATTGTACAGCAGATCTGCAAGTCTTACCGGGTGCCTGTTACCACGAAGCAGATGGACCTGAAACAACCGGGAAGCAACGGCCCCACTTTCACCCTCGAGCTTCAGAGTCGGCGTAACAATTTTGAGGAAGTGATACTGGTGGGGTATATCGCCACGGCTCAGGCCATCGCGCGCACGGGCGTGGAAGTAAAAACCATCAATATCACCGTGACCATTCCCAAGGCAGACAACATGATTCTCATAACCACCGCTGATGTGGCTTTGGTGGAACAGTTGCGTCTGGGGAAAATCAAGTCTTCTGAATTCATACGGCAATTACAGTGGAGTTAAATAAGGAGGATTGACGTGCTATCCATTGGTGACACCCTTATACAATTCTTACGGACCATCGGCTGGGCGCTGGCGGTTTCCATTGGCTTCTCGCTGGGTACGGCCATTGCCATCTGGATCTTCGGCCTCGTTTCGAGGG
>CAZULW010000120.1:0-5327 GCA_964621455.1 uncultured bacterium | reverse complement strand
AACTACCACCACACCTTCTTCGAGATGCTGGGCAACTGGTCCTTCGGCGACTACTACAAGGCCGAGGCTATCGCCTGGGCTTGGGAGCTGTTCACCGCGGTGTGGGGCATGGAAAAGGAGCGCTTATGGGCCACGGTACACTATACCGACGACGAAGCCGCCCAACTCTGGTCGCAGGTTACCGACCTTCCCCCGGAGCGGGTCCTGCGGTTTGACGATAAGGACAATTTCTGGGAGATGGGGGAGACCGGCCCCTGCGGCCCCTGCTCCGAGATCCACTACTACGACGGGCCGGACATCAGCCAGATGAAGGCTGAGGGCGTCAACGCCGAGCCGGAATACAAGGAGCTGTGGAACCTGGTCTTCATCCAGAACAACCGCCGGGATGACGGGTCGCTGGAGGACCTCCCCGCCAAGCACGTGGACACCGGGGCCGGGCTGGAGCGCATCGTGGCCGTCATCCAGGGGAAGGATTCCAACTACGCCACCGACCTGTTCACGCCGATCATCGAGCATATCGCGCAGATAACCGGCATGCCATACACTGAAAGTGATGGGGTTGCCCACCGGGTCCTGGCCGATCACGTGCGTATGCTGTCCTTTTCCCTGGCTGACGGCGCCCTGCCCGGTAACGAGGGGCGGGGGTACGTGGTGCGGCGCATCCTGCGGCGGGCCACCCGGTTCGGGCGCATGCTGGACCGGCACGAGCCTTTCATTTATCAACTGGTGGACACGGTGTGCGGTGTGATGGGTGAGGCCTTCCCGGAAGTAGTAGAGAAGCGCCGGCATATCGAAAAGGTGATCAAGGCGGAGGAGGCCGCTTTTGGCGAGACCCTGGACCGGGGGCTGGAGATGTTCGCCCGGACGGTCAAGGGCCTCACATCCGGTGATGTTATACCTGGTGAAGAGGCCTTCCGCCTGTACGATACCTACGGCTTCCCCCTCGACCTCACCGAACTGATGGCCCGTGAAAAGGGGCTCAAGGTAGATACCGCAGGCTTTGACCGGGCTATGGAGGCTCAGCGGGAACGGGCCCGGGGCGCCGGCAAAACCCGGGTCCAGGACGCCGCTGAAGGATGGGCAACCGTCACCAGGGGCAAAGGCTCGGAGTTCCTCGGCTTCGAGACCTGCGAAAGTCACGCCACCATCCGCAAACACCGCGAGTATGACGAAGGCAAAGTGGACCTCATCCTCGACCAGACCCCCTTCTACGGCGAGTCAGGCGGCCAGGTCGGCGATACAGGGACCATTACCGCCCGAGGGTTGGAGCTGCGCGTGGAAGACACCCGGAAGCTTACCGTGGATGGGGCCGAGGAAATTGTCCACCAGTGCAAAGTGGTGAAGGGCTCGCTGGGGGGAAAGAAGCAGGTGACCGCCACCGTTGACCGGGAGCGCCGCCAGGCCATCCGCCTGAACCACACCGCCACCCACCTGATGCACCAGGCTCTGAAAGAGGTGCTGGGCGAGCACGTCCAGCAGGCCGGCTCCCTGGTGGCGCCCGACCGCCTGCGCTTCGACCTGACCCATTACGAGAAAATCAAGGCTAGCGAGATTGCGGAGATTGAGCTCATCGTAAACCGGGTGATCCGCGAGAACCATGCCGTCAAGGTCACGATTCAAGCGTACGACACAGCCCGCAAAAGTGGTGCCGTGGCCATATTCGGTGAGAAGTATGGGGACCGGGTCCGCGTCGTAGCGGTGCCCGGTTTCAGCAAGGAACTATGCGGCGGCACCCACGTAGACCGCACCGGCGACATCGGCTTTTTCAAGATCACCTCCGAGACGGCCCTGGCGGCGGGGGTCAGGCGCATCGAAGCGGCAACGGGCGAAGGGGCGCTGCTTTATGCCCAGAGGCAGGTGGACCGGCTGCATAGCCTCCAGAATCTGGTGAAGGCTTCCCCCGATGATCTGGAGGCGAAGGTAAAACAGCTCCTGGACCACAGACGGGACCTTGAGCGGCAGTTGAAGCAGGCCTCCCGGCTGCAGAGCAAGGACCTGGTTGGTGAGCTGGCGGCCAGGGCTGAGGATGTCGGAGGTGTGATGGTGGTGGCCCGGCGCGTGGATGAAGTTACGGATATGAATCAATTGAAAGACCTGGCGGTGGCCATAAAGCATCACTTGAAGTCATCTGTGGTTGTGCTTTATATTGTTGTAAATAATAAGCCGCAAGCCGTGGTTGCCGTTACCGATGACCAGAAGGATAGAATACCTGCCGGCAGCATCGCCAGGGAGATCGGTCAGATGCTGGGTGGCAGCGGTGGCGGTACACCCATCATGGCGACTGCCGGAGGCGATAAGGTGTCTGAAATTGATGCGGCCGTTACCGCGACACCAAAAGTAATTATAAATATGCTCAGTAAATCCGATGAGTAGCGAACCCCTGCTCATCTTCGACCACTCCGTAGCGGGACGTATCGGTATCAAGTTGCCCGAGACCGACGTCCCCGCCACCGAACCCAGCGAGGTCCTGCCCGGTCACCTGATCCGCAAGGTCCCGGCCCAACTGCCGGAAGTCTCCGAGCCGGAGGTGGTGCGCCACTTCATTAAACTATCTGCCAGGAACCACCACGTAGACAAGAACCTCTATCCCCTGGGCAGCTGCACCATGAAATACAACCCCAAGGTGAACGATGCTATGGCTGAGCTGCCCGGATTCAGCGGGCTGCATCCCGGGCAGTTGGAAGCGGGCTGCCAGGGTGCCCTGGCATTGATGTACGACCTCGAGCAGGCCCTGGTAAGGATCACCGGCATGAGCCGTTTCACCCTCCAGCCGGCGGCGGGCTCCCAGGGAGAACTGGTGGGTGTGCTTATTATGCGCAGGTATCATGAGACCAGGGGGTCCCGTCGCAAGTATGTGATTATCCCCGACTCGGCCCACGGCACCAACCCCGCCAGCGTGGTCATGGCGGGCTACGAGACCTTGAAGGTGGCCACCGATCCCCGGGGAAGGGTGGATCTTGGGGACCTGAAGGACAAGCTCAGCGACGAGGTAGCCGGTATGATACTTACCCAGCCCAACACCCTGGGGCTGTTCGAGGACGATATCACCGCCATCACCAGGCTCATCCATGACATTGACGGCATCATGTACATGGACGGGGCCAACCTCAACGCTCTCATGGGCCTGACGCGCCCGGTGGACATGGGCTTCGACATCACCCACATCAACCTGCATAAGACCTTCTCCACCCCGCATGGCGGGGGTGGGCCCGGCTCCGGCCCGATAGGGGTCGTTGAAAATCTGGAGGAATTCCTTCCGCGCCCGTTGGTAGTAAAGACGGAAGAAGGCGGCTATCGATGGGAGGGGGATAGCCCGAACAGCATCGGCCGCGTGCACGCCTTTTATGGCAACTTCGCCATGCTGGTGCGAGCCTATGCCTATATCCTCAGCCTGGGCGAGGAGGGGCTGCAAAGCGTCTCGCGCGGGGCCGTGCTGAATGCCAACTACCTCAAGGCCCGTCTGGTGGATATATTTGAACTGCCCTACGGCGAAGGGGTTATGCACGAGTTCGTCCTCTCCGGCAGCCGCCAGAAGGAGCGCGGCGCAAAGACCCTGGACCTGGCCAAGGCCCTGCTGGACTACGGCTTCCACGCGCCGACGGTCTATTTCCCCCTCGTGGTGCCCGAAGCCCTCATGATCGAGCCCACCGAGTCCGAGACCAAGGCTACCCTGGACCGCTTCGCTGAGGTCATGCACGAGCTCGACCGCCTGGTGGACGAGAACCCTGACGCCCTGCTGCTGGCCCCACTGCACACCCCCGTTGGCCGCCTCGACGAGACCCGCGCCAACCGTCAGCTGGACGTGCGGTGGCAGGCGGAGAGTAAGCTAGGGCTATAGTTCTGCTTATGTGTTTATGGAATGTGGGAGGCTAATAAATGAATATCCTGTATAATGATAAAACCGATCTTCTCTACATCCGCTTTGACGAGAGAAAGCAGGAAACCATAAACAGGCGGGTCTCAGAGGATGTTGTGCTTGATATCGGTGAAGGGGAGAAAATTGTGGGTATTGAAATTCTTGATGCATCAAGACACTTGAGTCTGGAAAGAGTTCTCCCTGTCAAGTATAGTGTGTCGGAAACGCCAGGCTAATTTGTGCTGGATTAATATTGCGAAGGCATCCGTCAGCATCGCCCGTGGCTACGGCCAGGGCAGCCGGACGGATTCGCGGATGTTTATCCCCAACTCACCCTTGGCTTTATCCCGCAATAGGCATTACCTTTACGCGCTTCTGTTAATCATTATCATGAGAGGCATGGAGGCTATGATGAAGTATCTACGCCAGGCAATTCGGTCTTATTCAGGCCTGCTCCTCGCAGGAGCCGTCCTGCTTCAGGCAAATCTCCTGCCAGCTCAGAATATCCCCATCGCCGTCGTGGAGTTCGAAGGCAACGGTATTTCGCAGACCGAAGCCATCGCCCTGACCGACCGCCTGCGCAACGAGCTCTTCCGGCTGGGCGCCTTTGAGGTGGTCGAGCGCGGCATGATGGAGACCATCCTCACCGAGCAGGACTTCCAGCTGACCGGCTGCACCTCCAACGAATGCCTGGTGGAGGTAGGCCAGCTGCTGGGTGCCCGGCAGGTGGTGGGGGGCCGGATCAGCCGGGTTGGTGCCATGTTCACCGTCTCGGCCCGGGTGGTGGACGTTGAGACCGGCAAGCTGCTGGGCGTCTCGGACTTCGACCTGCGCGGCGGGCTGGAGGAGTTGCTCACCATGGGGATGAAGCAGGTGGCGTTGATGCTGTCAGGTGGTGAGGCGGCCACTACCGCAATAGAAAGCCGTCCCGATATTAGAGATTCGAACCAACCAGCAAGTAGAGCGGCAGACGATCAACTACCCCGGACCTGGTCTATTAATGCGGGATTTGGCTCTTCCCGGAATGCCAACTTCCTTGAGATAACAAAGGACCTATTCGTCGGGTCTCATTTTTCACTTTTTGTCAGTGCAGGTGTCGTGTTTGAAAACATGTCGGGTGGTATCGCCTACCGCAGGCGTTATAACGAGAAAGGGCTCGTGCTTTCGACATCCGTAGGACTTTCCTTCATGATCGAGGAATTTACCGCAAATACTTTAATCGCCTACCAGTGGCCACTAGGCCGACGGGGTTTTCTGGTTACTGGCGCAGGGCTACTTTTTATAGAGGGTGAAGAAATATGGCCATATCCCGTATTGAGTTATGAATACCGTTTCTGATACTACACTTGCGACTGGAGGCTTGAGACTAGAGGCTTGTGAGATTGCGAAGGCATAAATACCTTCGCTTAATCGCGAAAACCCCTCTAAAGATTCTGCGTTAAGAAACAAGCGATAATTTTTCATAATCGGG
>CAZULW010000119.1:0-5352 GCA_964621455.1 uncultured bacterium | reverse complement strand
ATTTTTATATTGCGAAACCAGGCCGTATCGCCGTGGTCCTGCAGGACAATGTGGCCCTTCTTTTTATCGCCAAAGCCGGGAATGCTGCTGTACTTACTGGCGGCGAGCAGCGAATCCATCAGGGACGTGCCTAAATCAAATTCGACTCCCTTCGCGCCGTTGAGCCAGTGCTCACCGTGATTGCCCTGGAAAATAATGCGCGACTGATTGAACTCCCCGACGGGCCGCAGCTGCCTGTTCTGCGGGGCGATCAGGTCGTAGAGCGAACCTGTCCTGTGGTCCTCGTCAGCGCCGTCGGGGTGCCGGTCATCATCGAGGACCTGGTACTCGAACCCCAGGGCCGAATGACCACCCCCCCTCGAGGTCGACAGCTCCTCGGACACGTTATACTTAATGCCACTATTCCCACCCAGACTGATCCGCCATTCTAATGACAGCTCGAAGTCCTCGAAGGAATCAATAGTCATGAGGTCGCCGCCCCTGAGCGGCTTTCCATCGGCCTGCCGGGGCACATCCTCACTGGCCACCTTCTTGATGCTGCCGACTTCGATGACCCAGTGCCCGGGCGGGACCACATCCCTGCCCAGACCGCGCCACCCATCGAAGGTCTTCCCATCGAAGAGCAGCTTCCAGCCGGCCGCCTGTTCCGCCTCGGTGAGCGTGGTGGCCGGCGCTGCCGCCTGTGCCGACGGCTGAGCAGTCACCTCAAGCGCTCCGGCCTTCTCTATTGAGGCACAGGACAGAACAGCCAGCATGAGCAGACAGGAGACGGATACCAACATGAGGCCGCGCCTTCCAGCAGCGGCAGGTCTGATCAACGTTTTATTCCACATGATAACTCACTCCATTTTGCGGCGGAATGCCAACAGGTGCTAGAGCAGGGGTTCAATGACCTCGAGAAAGTCTTCTTCGGTGTGATAGCCCCAATACCGGCGCTCATCAATATAGCCCTCTCTATCATAGCCCTCTCTATCATAAATATAGCCCTCTCTATCGACGATAACCGCGAAAGGAACTTTATAGTCATAACCGTATGCGTCGGCCACCGTAACCGCTATCCCAGGTAGTACAACCTTAACCTCGTCAAGCAGTATGCGGTAGTTGACCTCGAATCGACCTGCGAAGGCTTGAACCGCCTCGCGACTAGTAGATTGCACCACGGCGATTCCGACGACAATTAAGCCCCGCCCATTCAAGTCGCTGTCCAGATTATTGAGTACGACCGTCTCAGCCTGGCAATACGGTCACGTGTCCGTGAAGAATTCCAGCAGAACCACCTTCCCCAGCTGGGCGGAAAGCTGGAACTCCTCACCCTCCAGGTCTTTCAGGACGAAATCCGGGGTCTCCGGAGGCTCCGGCGGCTTCACCTTCACCGGGTTATCATCGGAGCACCCCGCCATGACGAACAGGCACAGGGAAACAACCAGAAACGATAAACGGTGTATGGCCTTCATTTTCCTCTCAGAGGTTAGATACAAAGGGCATACACCGTTACTTATCAAGCACGGTGACATACTATGGCCAATAGCGACAGCTGGGCCGGTAGGTACCTCCTTGCCGGTGATTACTACTACGGCAGGAAAACGCCCGCTGAAATCCGGGTCACCGAGTCGAAGATACCGAAGTCGGTGTAGGTGAAGTCCACTTTCAACCCGACACCGCCAAACGCCTTCTCAACGCCGACGCCGGCGGACAGGCCTTCCTCGTCGTAGTTGAACTTGTAACCACCGCGGAGGAATAGCATATCCAGGAGCGCGAACTCCACCCCCAGGTGCTGGCGCTCCCCAAATTCACGCGGGTGCACCCAGTCGAAGGCCACCGTCAGCTTGCTGCTTCCGCCCTCTGCAAACAGCGAGAGCACATCCATGGCCACGCCGAAGTCGAACGACATCGGCAGCTCGAAACGCTGGTCGTAGTAGTCCGACTGGTTGGAGAAGTTGCGCAGCGACATACCGAAGCGGAAGTCCTTGAAGCCCGGGTAGTACAGGGTTCCGAAATCCACCACGATATTGCTCACTTCCTGCGTCACATCAGTTTCGACTTCTCCGGTTCCCTCATTAAAGAAATCATTCGTGCCCAGGTTCTGGTAGGCATACCTTAAGTGACCCCCGACGGAGAACTCGCTGCTGATCTGCCGCCCATAGGAGACTCCCACCGCGTATTCGGTGACGGTAAAGTCTTCTCCGAACCTGTACCCCGCCCTGGTCGGGTCTTCGCGGATGTCAACGGCAACAGTCCTGGTGAAGGTCCCGTAGTCCATCGTGACGAAGCTGATACCGAAGGTCCCGAGGTTGCCGAGCCGGTAGGCAGCGGCCACCCCGGTGTGCGTGATGTCGGCAATCCACTGGTTCAGGCTCAGCGTGGCGTCCAGTCCCTGAACCAGGGCCAGGCCGGCCGGGTTGTAGAACATGGACGTGGCATCGCCGACTGTCCCGATCTGGGTACCGGCCAGGGCCGCCCGCCCGCCCACGTCAATCTTCAGGAACGGCATCCCTGACTGCGCGAGCTTATCGGGCTGGGCTTTTACCACGTAATTCGTCCCCACGAAGGGATATAGCGCAGCTGCTAGTAACAGGTAAATGATCTTCTTCCTCATAACGATCCCTTTTTGTTGGGGCGTATTGACGCTACGCCCATAATTATATTCCGTGGAGCAGCGGCCCATCATTTGACCACCACAAATTTGCGGATGACTTTATTACCGGTCGGGCTGCCACCCGCGGCATCCAGCTCCTCTACCACGGCGATGTACACCCCACTCACGATTTCCATGGTGCTGAAGGTGTCCTGGCGCTCCCAGTCCTTGTCTCCGGTACCCTTGACGTGCTCCAGGGTCTGTACCCGGTCGCCCGTTACCGTGTAAATGTGAATGTTAGCGTAGGCCGGCAAGTTCAGGAAATTCAGCTTCCTGCCCGGATACTTTTTATCGGGGTCGCCGCTCGCATGATACGGGTTGGGTACCACCACCACCCCACCGTCTTTCGGTGAGAGCTGCCAGGTAGCAGTCGCTGGCGTGCGGGTGGCCGAGAGCGCCTGATCCGTCCTCTCGGCGCTCGTCCCGGTCATGTTCACGAACGGGCTGCTCTCGACCCCGTCGGTGGTAACCGCAGTGATGTAGTAGTAGTAGTCCTGCCCGCGGGCGACCTCCGCGTCCACGTACCCAACGCTACCGGCGGGTAGGTCGTCCTCGCCTTTGAGCAGCAAGAAGGTTGTATCCTGGGGCAGGTCGAATCCCCACTTGAAGTCGCGGTAAATGCGGTAGCCAATGACGTCACTCCCGACCTCCACGTCCTGCTCCGCTTCCTTGCCCCACTCCAGCTCGATCTTCTCAAACACGGAATTTCCTGTAAGAGATGGAGCCGCCGGGGCCAGGGGAATGCCGAAGTCGCCCACGCCTTCCCGAACGGAAGTGGTCGCATTATTCCAGACATCGATCGCCTTGGCGGCATTCGCAAAGGCAAACTTCTTGCCGAGATCGATAACCCTGTCTTTGGCCAGCTTACCTGCTGTGAATGGCGAAGTGTTCGGAGTTGCGCCGCCATCCAGCGTCTCTCCCTTATGCACCAGTGTATCGCCCGTGAAGGGGTCCACAATGTCGTACGGCAGCGGCACCAGGCCTAGCTGAGCGGCGTAGCCATTCTGGTAGGCCGCGCCCAGGTCGATGGCCCATCTGAGGGGGATCGTGCCGCCGGCAAAGGCCACCACGATGCGCACGTCCTCGCCAGCCGCCATCTGATAGGGACCGAAGCTGAAGAGCCCCGACTTCTCCTGCTCGGTCACCAGGTCGTAATCTCTCACATCTTTGTCGTCTCGCAGTATCCGGTACATGCCCTCCGGCACCTCGACTTTATCCGAATCCACTGTCGTCGCATAGGTGCTGACATTTGCCTTGTCCCACGGCTCCGAGATGAACTTGTAGACCGTCGGATGGTTCGCTATACTCAAGTCCGGGGACAAATCGCGCTGGGACCAGCCCGCTTTTACCGGCTGGCGCGGATCGTCGATTTCGACACTCGGACTCTTGTCCGCATGGATCACCACGAAAGACATGTACTGCGGCTCCTTGAAGTTGCCGTAGATCCCATCCGGCCGGCCTTTCGTATCCGGGTCTTCGGCCTTGTCATTGGCGTCCCAGGAATACCAGATGCGCATGGAGTCGGCCGTAGCGTCGCCGGCCGCATACTTCCAGTAAGTGACCCCGTAGTAGTTACCCCAGATGTCAGCATCATTGTAGTACTCGTGAGCGGAGGTCTCGGCTCTCAGGGCGAAGTACACGCTGTCCCGGGCCCCCCCCGAAGTGTTGGTAAACAAGTACTCGCTGATCATGAAATCGTCGTAGTCCTCGTGGGCGAACCCGTAGTCCCAGCGCTGGATGTCGATGCCCATACCGAATTCCGGCCATGCTTCACTGTGGCTGTAGATGACCACGTCCGCGGGGATACTCGCATCGACCGGATCACCCGCCGCTTTGCTCGGGGTCCAGTCTTTACCATCGAGCGTCTTGGTGGGAACCGGGTTCCGGAAGGTCCGTACAATACCATCCCCTACCGGGACAATCACATTTTCTATATCCGCAAACTTCTCTTCATTGGCCATGGCGATCTGGTGGTCCCACTCGACCCCGATCGGGTCCGTCCAGGTGCGCTTGAGCCCGATGCAAACGCCTTGAGCGTGGAGCATGTCGAGATCGTCGTCGCCATGTCCGCTGTAGATCGAGGGGGTATGGGCCCACCAGTGCGGATAGATGACGTTGGCGTCGGAGAATCCCGCCTTGATGAAGTAAATAAATTCACCAACGCTGATGGTTCTACTCACCTGCCCCAGGGCAGTGCTGGCAGCGAAAAGCAGCAGCAGTCCCAAGCCCAAACCGCCTGATAGTGGGTGCTTGTTAGTAAAATGTTGACGCATAACACTCTCCTTATTATTAAAGTAAAATCATTAGAAGGATCTGCATAGCCTTTAGACGTATAGACGTATTGAAATACGCCCGTACCTAGCTGTCATGTAGTAGAACATGTGTTACAGCCTATCATCAAACCGTTTGCCGAAGGCATCCCTTCGGGAGAAACGGTTTGCCTTGGGGTTGCCTGGCCTATCAGCCCACGACTTAAGTCGTGGGTTAACAATCAGATAGAAAAACATCGTGGAACCGCTTCAGCGGTTTTCATTATCTCTCTGCACTCTTTACTGGTCTCCGGGTTCTTCGGGACAGGAAAAAAGGGGCCGGGGGTAGGATCGCACGCTGCTTTTCGCGGCGACTTTTCACCACCCTCGGCCCCTTCTGACCTAAGAACACCCGTCCCCCAACTTTTACCGGGTTGGCTCAGCACTTAGAAGTAGATCCTGATGCCC
>CAZULW010000118.1:0-5404 GCA_964621455.1 uncultured bacterium | reverse complement strand
GCGCCGGGCCCGCAGCTCTTCCAGATAGCTTTGATCCACCAGGACATCCCGGGCCTTGGAGCCGCTGTAGCCCGCAATGATGCCGGCCCGTTCCAGCTCGTCGATGAGGCGCCCGGCCCGGCTATAGCCGATACGGAACCGCCGCTGGAGCATGGATACCGATGCCTGCCGCTGGGAAATGACCAGGCGGGCGGCCTCCTCAAACAGATCGTCCTCTTCCCCGGCGATGGTGATCTCACCCTCCTTGCCGTTTTCCACACGCTCGGGCAGGAAGAACTCATCCGGTTTGGGCTGCTGCTGGATAAAGTCCAGGATGTCCGTAATCTCGTTAAGGGAGACATAGGCGGCGTGGAGGCGGATCGGTTCCGAGGCACCCGGTACCAGGAACAGCAGATCACCGCGGCCCAGTAGCTTCTCCGCTCCCATCTGGTCCAGGATGGTACGGGAGTCCACCTTGGTAGCCACCTGGAAAGCGATGCGGGCCGGGAAGTTGGCCTTGATGAGACCGGTGATCACATCCACGGACGGCCGCTGGGTGGCGATGACCAGGTGAATACCCACCGCCCGGGACATTTGGGCCAGGCGGGTAATGGGCTCCTCCACGTCCTTGCCGGAGACCATCATCAGATCGGCCAGCTCGTCAACAATGATGACAATGTAGGGGACCGGTTCCAGCTCCGGGTTTTTCGCAGCCTTGGCCCGGTACTCATCGATATGGCGCACGGTGGCTTCGGAGAAAAGGGCGTAGCGCCGCTCCATCTCCACCAGGGCCGAGCGCAATGCCGCCACGGCGCCTTTTGGTGTGGTGAGCACATACTCCCCGATACCGGGAGTGGTGATGAGGTGGTATCCCTCCAGGGCGCGATAGGACGAGAGCTCCAGCTTTTTCGGGTCGATTAGGATGAACTTTACTTCGTCGGGCTTGATCCGGTAGAGGTAGCTGGTGATGATGGAGTTGATGCATACCGACTTGCCGGAGCCGGTAGTGCCGGCAATAAGCAGATGGGGCATCTGGGCCAGGTCGAAGCAGTAGGCTTCGCCGGAGGTGGTCTTGCCCAGGGCCACGGTGAGGGGTGACCGGGATCTAACGAAGTCATCGGAGCTGATGATGCTGCGCAGGTAAACGGTGGATGGGCGGCGGTTGGGAATTTCCACCCCCACGTGCTTGGTGCCTGCGATAGGGGCAATGATCCGGATGCGTTCGGCACTCATGATCCGGGCCAGGTCATCGGCCAGGACGACAAACTTGTTCACTCGCACTCCTTCGCCCGGTTCCACCTCGAAGAGGGTAATGATCGGTCCCGGGGAGATACTGACCACCTTCCCCTCCACCTTGAAGGTTGCCAGGGCACGCTCCAATTCCCGGGCTTTTGCCAGAAGCTCTTCCCTGGACTCGGTCTCCTCCACCGGCGGCGGCTCCACCAGTATGTCCAGGGGAGGGAACTGGTACCGCTGCCGGCGAGTGCGCCGTTCATCCATGGTATCGATATCCCCCCCCTTGATGCCTCGCCGCTCTTCGATGGGGATCTCCTCACCGGTTCCAGGCGGTTGACCCTCTTCGGCCGCTACGCCGATAGAACCCCGACGGCGGGCGGCTGGCGCGGCTGGTTCCTTGCGCCTCTTGCGGGTGGTGGACCGGATTGAGGAGGTACGGGTTTTCCGGGCGTAGGCACGGGGTTCCACCATGGTCTTATCCCGCCGCCGCCGATCACGCCACTCGGCATACCAGACTTCCAGTCCGGTCGCCTGCCGTGCCAGGAAGGCCCGCACCTCCCAGCGCAGGTAGCCACTGACCACCAGGAAATACCCGGCCACCAGCACTACCACCGACCCTATCATCCCAAGGAAATCGTGGAGCACCTTGGCTCCCATACCGCCCACCATCCCGGCGGCGGTGAAGTCCCCCCGGCCCTCATATACCAGGGGTGCCTCCGGCAGGCCCACCGCAAAGGAGGTCAGCAGGGCCAGGATAAGCCCGTACCAGGTGATACGCCACATGGGTTTGTGATCCCGTTTAAGCAGCAGCCCCATCCCCCAGATCAGCCCCAGGATGGGGAATACAAGCGTCGCGTAACCCAGGGTGAACTTGACCAGATAATAGGAAACGTACACTCCCACAATGCCCATGATATTTTTGATGGCCATGTGCTCCGAGATGGTAGGCTCTTCCAGGGGGTTGTACGCCACCAGGCTGAGGAGTGTGAGGACGGAGAGGGCCATCAAGAGAATGGCGAACACCTCCACCCGGCGGTCTTTATGGCGGGAGGCTTTCATGTTATCAGTCAGGAGTCTACGATCTTCGGTGCAAACTTATTACCAAATAGCGGCTCAGGGTACTCCAGGAAACAATCTACAGCAAACGCCAGACGATTCAGCTAGTCCATCAAACTCGTCTCTTTCACGAAGGGCGGCTTGACCACCGTAGCCCCGACCGCTCTGCCCCTGATGTCCAACTGCAGTGCCGTGCCCACCTTGGCGTGCTCCCGCGCCACATACCCCAGCCCGATCCCCCGCCGCAGCGTGGGTGATTGGGTGCCGCTGGTTACCTGGCCGACTTCCCGGCCATCTTGGAGGATGATATACCCGGGCCGGGGGATGGCCCGCTCCTCCATCCAGAAGGCTACCAGCCGGCGGGTGGGCTTCTCCTCCTTCACCCGTGCTATGGCCCGGGAGCCGATGAATGGCCCCTTGTCCAGTTTGGTGATCCACCCCAGTCCCGCCTCAATGGGGTTGGTTTCGGCGGTGATGTCGTTGCCGTAAAGGCAATACTTCATCTCCAGCCGCAGGGTGTCCCTAGCTCCCAGGCCCGCCGGCACCGCCCCCAGCCCCTCACCTGCTACCAGGCAGTCCTCCCACAGGCGGTGAGTCGTATCGGGATCCGTGTAGAGCTCAAAGCCCAGCTCACCGGTGTAGCCCGTACGGCTGATCATCACCTCCCGGTCATTTACCTTACCTTCCATGAGGTGGTAGTAGGCCAGGTCCGAGAGATCCACGTGCAGTACTTTGCCCGCCAGCTCCCGGCTGACCGGTCCCTGCACGGCGATCAGGCCCGTCTGGTCCGACACATTCGCCAGGGAGACGTTCCCCTTGACGTTGGATCGGAGCCATTCAAAATCCTTGTCAATGTTGGCGGCATTCACCACCATGAAGTAATGGTCCGCCCGGCGATAGAGCAGCAGGTCATCCACAATGCCGCCGTCGGAGTAGCACATGGCCGAATACTGGGTCTGCCCCTCCTCCAGGGCGGCCACATCGTTCACCGTCACGTGCTGGAGGAAAGCGAGCGCATCAGGGCCGCTGATCCGGAACTCTCCCATGTGGGACACATCGAACAGGCCCGCGGTAGTCCGTACGGCCAGATGCTCGGCGTTGATGCCGGTATACTGGACGGGCATCTCGTATCCGGCGAAAGGGGCGGTCCGCGCCCCCAGTGCGACGTGCTGGTGATAAAGGGGGGTACGCTTCATCGGACTACTTCCCCCGGAGGGCGGCCCGGATGAGGTCCTCGACCGGCGCCTGTGCGTCAACCTGCTTGAGGGCCGACTGGACCGCCCGGCGGGCTTCCTGGTGCTTGTAGCCCAGGGCCACCAGACTCTGCACCGCCCGCGTAAAAGTGTCTTGCGAGCCTGCCGCCGCGGCCCCGGCAATACCACTCCAGGCCGGCACCTCAGCGCCGAATTTATCCCTCAATTCGGTGAGGATCCGCCGGGCCATCTTGGGGCCCACGCCGGGGATAGCCGTCAGGGCGTCCTCATCTCCCTCCTGAACCCTACGGCGGAGCTCATCGGGCAGAGCGCCGCTCAGGATGGTGACGGCCGTCTTCGCCCCGATCCCGCTGATGGTGATGAGGTGCTTGAAAACCTCCCGCTCCTCGGTATTGGCAAAACCAAAGAGGTCCTGGCTGTCCTCGCGGACCTGGTGGTAGGTGAGCAGGGTGACCTCCTGGCCGAGACCGGGCAGGACTTCATAGGTATTGAGGGTTATCCATACGTGATAGCCCACCCCCTGTACGTCCACAACCACGTGGTCGGGGTTCTTCTCCAGCAGGCGTCCAGTCAGACGGACAATCATCCGGCGGGTATTTTCACGGAAAGGTCCGCTCCTGCCAGGCGGCACTGTTGATGGTGGCACAGGGCCACGGCCAGGGCGTCGGAGGCATCTATGGGTTCAGGGACGTGATCCATGTTCAGGATGCGCTGAACCATATACTGCACCTGTTCCTTGGCGGCGCGACCGTTACCGGTAGTGGCCAGCTTGACTTTGCGTGGGGCGTACTCGGCGGCAGGCAGGCGGTGGTGGGCAGCACACAGGAGGGCCACCCCCTTGGCCTGACCCAGGATGAGGGCCGACTTGACGTTGATACCATAGAAGGTGGCTTCAATGGCGAACTCGTCGGGTTTGGTCATATCGATGAGCTGGGCCAGGTCATCGTAGAGCACGGACAGGCGCTCGCCCATAGTGGCGTCGGTGGGCGGCGTGATGGTGCCGTAGTCCACCAGGATCGGCTCCCGGCTGTGCACCGCGATGATACCATAGCCGGTGCACCGTATGCCGGGATCAAGGCCGAGAATCCGCATCAGTCTGTTTCAATCCTCACCCGACCCGAAGGCCGAGTGCTACAGGTGGCCAGCTCTTCCTCGGCGATATCGCAGTTGGAATAGACCTTCTGGATGTCCTCGAGCTCATCCAGGGCGTCCAGCAGATTGAGGAGCCGCCGGGCATCGGAACCGGTCAGCTGCACCGTGCTGGTGGGTTCGAGGCCTATTTCTACCGAGTCTATGGAGAAGCCGCGTTCTTCAAGAACGCTTTGCAGCTCGTAGACTTTCTCCGCCGGCACGGAGATGACGAACTGGTTGTCCTCCTGCTCTATCTCTTCGGCACCGTAATCCACCGCTGCCTCAAAAAGGTCATCTTCGTTCACCTGCTCCACCGGGACGGTCAGCGTCCCCCGGTTTTCAAACTGCCATGCCACGCTTCCCGACTCACCCAGGTTCCCGCCGTATCTGGCCATGAGATTGCGGATGTCGGCCACGGTGCGCTTCTTGTTGTCGGTGAGGACATCCATGAGGATGGCCGCCCCGCCGGGCCCGTACCCTTCATAAACGGCCGACTCATAACGCACACCGGGGAGCTCGCCGGTGCCTTTCTTGATGGCCCGCTCGATATTGGTGGCCGGCATATTGGCCGCCTTAGCCTGGGCGATGGCCATTCGCAGGCGGGGATTGGCGTCAGGGTCGCCACCACCCAGGCGGGCGGCGACGGTGATTTCCTTGATGGCGCGGGTAAATACGGCGCCGCGCTTGGCATCGACAGCCGCCTTCTTGCGCTTGATACTGGACCACTTGCTGTGACCGGACATGGCTCTTTTTTAGTCAGCTCCTTTCCAGGTTCAATTTAACGACAA
>CAZULW010000117.1:0-5451 GCA_964621455.1 uncultured bacterium | reverse complement strand
TGACGTATTTAGCCAGGCCGCTTAAGGCCAGCCGCTCCCGCGTATCATCACCGGTGCCCAGCGGAACCAGCCGATCGCATATCCTCTGGATGTGGCGCGGACCAAGCCTGACCAGCGCGGCGAATACCTGCTCTCCCCGCTCTACGCTGCGGGCCGGCATCCGGGCCAGCACTTCCTCTACCGTAGCGATAGAGCGGCCGCCGTAATAGGGTTGATCGCCGGAACCACTGTCCGAGCAGGCAGTGAAGAAAGTAATTGACAAAAAGAGAAAAGCCAATGCTGATCGACGAATCATGATACAGGTCCACATGTTATTATTACTTATGAGATTTGCGAGAACACAACCTTTGCCCACGGCAGGCTCACAGATGCCAGGGGGCCCGCATGGGCTGGTTGATGAAGCGGTTAGCCTCTTCATCATCAATGAATCGTTGGGCCACGGGATCAAACCGCAGTCGCCGGCCCAGACGCACTGCAACCTTACTCAGATTAACCAGGGTGCAGGATCGATGACCATTGGCCTCGTTCAGGGCGAACTTCTGCCGGTTTCTCACGGCCTCGGCAAAATCGGTCTCCTGCGGTTCCGGGTCCGGAATCTGGGCCAGTTTCCGGCGCAGGTCGGGGATATCCGACTCCAGTCCCGGATAAAGCCTGCCTTCCGGCCCTTCGATATAGGGAGGGTCGGGCTCTACGTTCTCGCCGTCGAGGATAATCTCGCAGCCGTCGGCGTAGCGCAGGCTGATACGCCGCCAGGATCCTACAGCATCAGGATGAGCCTGGGGGGCATCCACATCGATTTCAACGGGACTGGTATCGTCCTTGCTGAGGATGTACTGGACCGGGTCCAGGTAGTGCTGGCCCATATCGCCCAGTCCGCCGCCGTCATAGTCCCAATAGCCGCGGAAGGTTTGGTGAGTCCGGTGGGGATGGTAGGACTTGTAGGGGGCCGGCCCCAGCCACATATCATAGTCCAGCTGGCTGGGGATCCACTGCGGGATCAAGTTGGTTTGACCGCTCCAGATGAATTTCCAGTTGAAGCCGGTGTTCCCGTTGACGATCACCTTCAATGGCCAGCCCAGCATGCCGCTATCGACGATTTTTTTAATAGGCTTGACAGGAGTTCCAAACCTGTAGAAATCATCGCGGAACCGGAACCAGGTGTTGACGCGGAAGATTCGGCCATTCTTTTGCACTGCCTCGACCACTTTCTGGCCCTCTCCGATGGTGCGGGTCATCGGTTTCTCGCACCAGATGTCCTTACCAGCCTCGGCGGCGGCGATGGACATGAGAGCATGCCAGTGAGGCGGTGTGACAATGTGGACAATATCGATGTCGGGCCGCTCCAGAACTTCCCGGAAGTCCCGGTAGCCGGCGACCCCTTCCCCACCCAGGAAGAGGGCCGTCTCCAGGTGCTTCTCATCCACGTCACAGACAGCCACCAGCCGGGCGCCGGGGTAGTTCAAGTGCCCCCGGCCCATGCCGCCCACGCCGATGACCGCCTTGGTCAGCTCATCGCTGGGGGACATGTATCCCGGCCCGCCCAGAACCCGGCGCGGCACGATGGTGAAGGCCCCCACCGCAAACAATGCGCCTTTCAGAAATTTCCGACGACTGATGGTTCGCTTTCCAACCATAATCTTCCCTTTCGAGCTAACACGTTTCGTGATCCTCGGCCGCACTAAGCATAGGACCTACCGGTCCAAGCCACAGAAACCGTCAGGATTGCTATCTGACTTTTTCAGTCCTTACTCGTCTTGATGGTATCCTTAAACAGTAGACCGAACAGCACCATAATCAGGCCGGCGAAAACAGCCGGAACCACCCAGAACTGCTGCCACAGACTCAGCAGCTTCTGAGACTCCCCTACCACGGCGTTAAACACCCATCCCGAAATCTGGGCGCCGATGAACATGCCTATACCGTAGGTTACCAGCACCAGGAAACCCTGGGCCTGGCCGCGGATGGCGGCGGTCGATTTCTTGTCAACGTAGATCTGGCCGGACACGTAAAAGAAGTCATAGCAGATACCATGCAGTAGAATACCGGACATGATCATCCACATGATTCCATCAGGCGCGGCAACCGAGAACAGGCCATAGCGCAATACCCAGGCAAACATGCCCACCACCAGCATCCACTTGATACCCAGGCGGACAAAGAACCACGGCATGGCCAGCATGAACAGCACCTCCGACATCTGCCCGAAGGACATCTTGAAGGCCGGGTTAGCAACTCCCGTAGCGTTCACAAACACCGGCGCGTAAGCATAATAAGCCGCCAGCGGGATGCAGATGAGCAGCGAGCTGAAAATAAAGACCCAGAACGGCGTACTCTTGAGCTGAGCCAGGGCATCAAGACCAATAATCTTCCGTATGGAAACAGCTTCACCTTTCGCCGGCGGAGGCGTATGCGGCAGGAAGAAGCTGTACACACCCATCACAAGACCGGCAGCCCCCGCCACGTACAGAGGCACACTGGTAAGGTCAGCGTGCAGGACCTTGCTCACCAGAATACCGGCCACGATCCAGCCAAGGGTGCCGAATACACGGATGAGGGGAAACTCCTTTTCCTGGTTGCTCAGGTGGTGAAAGGCCAGGGTGTTGACCAATCCTATGGTCGGCATATAGCAGAGCGTGTGGATGAGCAGCAGGACAATGAATCCTGTCGTGGAGCCGCTCTCAGCCGCGAAAGGCGCCAGGAACATGGCCACCCCGCCGATCAGGTGCAGTGTGCCCAGGATCCTTTCGGTGGAGAAAAACCGGTCGGCCACCATACCCAGGAAAAATGGCGAGACGATGGCACCAATGGGGCCTACGGTATAGGCCCAGTAAATGACATCGGACATCCCGATATTGGTCATGTAGTTGCCAACGGTAACGTACCAGGCTCCCCAGACGAAAAACTCCAGAAACATCATTACGCTCAGGTTGAGATGGAATGTCCTACTCACGAGTTTCCTCTTACCTCATCGTTGGTTTTTGGTTTGCTCTGGAGATGGTTTTCACAAACTCACCACCCGCCCCGTTCGCACCGACTCCGAGGTCAGCAGATGGTCCACCAGGTCCCAGAGGAACCGCTCGTCGGTGGTGTATGCTTTGATTTTCTCGGCGTAGGCGGCGTCCTGTTGTTGGGCCTGTCCCCGACAAACCGTCGGGGCCAGACGGGCATGGCCCTCTGGGCGTAGCCCAACGGGCGAGCCGGTCACGTCCTGCAAGGCGAAAACCGTGATGAGTATGACCCCCAATCTGGTTAAGCGCATGGTGTGCTCCTTGTGGTGTTTTCAGGTGTTAGTTGTTTCTTTTACTGGTGATAATCTTTTTCAGTTCCTCAACCGGCAGCGCCTCCGCCGTATGGCCATCTCTGCCCGTGACCGTGGCGGCCTTCAGTAGCGAGTTATAAACGGCCTCCTCGACGGCCTCCACGGCGGCGAGGAAGAGAGGGCTCAGGGCGTCATTGCGCAGGTACTTACCCAGCTGGAATCGGGCATCGGTGGCATAGGGTATCCGGTTCCGGGTGGAGAAGGCGATGACGAAGTCGCCGGAGCCGTTGCTCATGAATGACCCGGTACGGGCCAGGCCGAGGACAGCCCGTTTCGCCAGGCGCTCCAGATTCCGGGAGGAAAGGGGCGCGTCGGTAGCCAGTACGATCATGCACGAGCCATATTCGTCCTGCCCGTTCGGTCTGCCAGCCCCGGCATCTGATGAGGAACCCTCCAGGTAATCCTTAAAGCTGTAACGGCCCAACTTCTCACCTACGTGGTAGCCGTCCATGGTGAGGATACCGCCGTAGTTGCTCTGAACTAATGCGCCCACAGTATAGCCGCCCAGGGTTGCGGGTAGGACGCGGGAGGAGGTGCCGATGCCCCCCTTCCAGCCGAAGGCCGTGGTGCCGGTGCCGGCCCCGACGGAACCTTCCTCCACCGGCCCCTCTCTGGCCGCGTCTATGGCCGCCATTACGTTTTTGCGGGTGACGTGCAGACCCCGGATGTCGTTCAGGTAACCGTCATTGGTTTCGCCTACTACAGCGTTGACGGAGATAACCTTCTCGTTGCCCGGCTGGGCCAGGGTCCAGACCACCACTGCCTCAACGGCCGTACCCACGCTCAGGGTATTGGTCAGGACGATGGGGGTTTCGATGACGCCAAGCTCCCGAACCTGCAGGAACCCGGCGGCCTTGCCGAAGCCGTTGCCCACGTACACAGCAGCGGGGACTTTCTCCTGGAAGAGATTGCCGCCGTGGGGCAGGATGGCCGTCACGCCGGTGCGCACGGATTTGCCCTTGATCAGGGTGTGATGCCCTACCTTCACGCCGGCCACGTCGGTGATGGCATTCAGGGGGCCGGGTGTCATCACCCCTGGTGAAAGGCCCAGCTCCCTGGCCCGGGGCCGCTGGGGCTCGGCGGCCGCGACTACCAAGCTCATAGCGGCCAGCAGTACGCATAACTCAAAACAATACTTCAGCAGGGAAAAATCGAATTTCATTATTGTGCCCCTTACACAAGTCGTGAATCAGGCCTGCCGGCGACCATTGACGAATACGGCCATGATGCCCAGGATCGCCGCGATAGCCAGCAGGGCCAGTGCTTCGGCGGCAGGCTCAGGGAGATCCAGCGGAAAGCCCTCGATCTTTTTCCCGCCCCGGATACCGACCCACAGGGCCAGCAGGACACCGGTCAGCCCACCTCCTCCGACGAGTCCCGCCCCGAACAGCACGCCGGAAGCCACCGACGAGCTGGCCGAGCCGATGGTCTGCGACATGTTGCATTCCAGGATGCTGTGCCGCAGGCCGATCCCCGTGAACACCCGGAAGGCGACCACGGTCAGCACGGCCACCGGGATAGAGGTGCTGATGGTGAGTCCGGCCTTGAGCCCGAGGTAGGTATTCGCCGCGCCGAATAAGAGTCCCAGGATGATACCGGCGAGCGCGGCCTTCAGGGTGAACTCGGTAAGGACTTGCCCGTAGGTGAACGAGATGTACTGTTCGCCTTCTTCCGGTTCGTAGGCTGTTATGGGAAGTTTCTTAGCGGTCATAATAATATAGGAACTACTTTCGGGTACCTCCCTTTGGCAAGCAGAATGGCAGGTGTTTTCCGGGGTAATGGCCCCCTGTGCAACCTATTAACCTATGGGACTGAGGACGGGAAGGCAAGCGCTGAAAAAAACCTGTGGGTAAGCTCGACAGACCGACTATGGCCTCGCCCGTTAGCCGGGACTACGGCCAGAGGGCACCGAGTATGTGAGCAGCAGCCCAGATCTATTTAAAAAGTCAGCCTTGGAAAAGGTTATTGACAAGGCTCGGGCCAGGCTGGTTAGAATACCACCCCGGGCTCCCCGCCGTTGGCGGGACCAGTCCCGCAGGAAGCGGGGTGTACCTACCAGAGCGACGTGGACCCGTCTGGCCGCCGGACAGGTAAATGAGTTCGCTGAGTCAAAAAAAGTCCCGACCTGAAAG
>CAZULW010000116.1:1871-5462 GCA_964621455.1 uncultured bacterium | reverse complement strand
AAGCATGGCGTCAGGAGAGTTACTCTGATTCCATTCTTTGCGTTCTTTGCGCCCCATCCCCCGCCATCCCCGCCACTAGGCGGGACCAGTCCCGCAGGAAGCGGGGCGGCGGGGTTCGGCCCGGATCGGGCTTCGTCGTGAACGTTCGGCTGAGCGTTCGGCTGAGCTCACGCCGAAGCCTCACGTCGAAGCCTCAGCCGAACGGGCGGGCCCTTCGACAGGGCTCAGGACTAGCTTTGCGGTTTTACTAAATAGGAGGGGATATGAGTATTTCCCGGCAGATGGCGCGGTTCGCCCTCGATCTCCAGTATGATGACCTGCCCGCCGATGTGGTTTACGAGGTCAAGCGGTACCTGTATGATTCCATCGGTTGTGCCTTCGGTGGATTCTATACGAGGGACGTGCAGATCATGCGCAAGCTTTACCGCCAGATGGAAGGGACCCACGAGGCCAGTTTGCTGGTGAGCGGGGAGCGCATGCCCGCCGTCAATGCTACCCTGGTGAACTCGCTGGCCATCCGGGCCCTGGATTTCAACGACATCTACTGGAAAGAGGACCCGTCCCACCCCTCGGACCTCATCCCCGCCGCCCTGAACGTTGGTGAGCTGGTGGGGGCGACCATGAAGGATGTCATCGTGGCCATCGTCCTGGCCTACGAATTTGAGCAGCGCCTGTGCGAGTTCGCCGTGCCCGGCCTCCGGGAGCGCAAGTGGCACCACGCCACTATCACCCAGTTCGTCTCGCCCATCGTGGCGGGATGTCTGCTGGGCCTGTCTGAAGACCAGCTGGTCAATGCCATCGGCATCTCCGGCAGTCACAGCCACACTATCGGCTGTCCCACCGCCGGGAAACTCACCATGATGAAAAACACAGTGGACCCCCTGGCGGTGCAGGCCGGCGTCTTTGCCGCCCTCATGGCCAAGGAGGGCTACACCGGCACGGAGGAAGTCTTCGAGGGGAAAGAGGGGCTCATGGACGTCTACGGCCCCGACTGGGACGTATCCAAACTGGTTGACGGCCTGGGAGACGCCTTCAAGATCATGGAATGTTCCATGAAGGCTTTCCCAACCGAGGCCCTCACCCATACCCACATCACGGCCACCCTGAAGGTGGTGACCGAGAACGACATCCAGCCCGAGCAGATTGAGGAGGTGCGGGTCACCACCATCGCCCGTGCGTGTGATATCCTGTTTGATCCCCACAAGTACGAGCCCACCAGCCGGGAGACGGCCGACCACAGCCTGCCCTACTGTATCGTCCGCGCCATCCTGGACCGGAAGATCACTACCGAGACCTTCGACGATGAGAAGATCTTCGATCCCCGGCTGAAAGAGCTCATCCACAAGATCAAGGGCGAGGCCAGCGAGGAGTTCGAGCAGATTTTCCCGGAAAAGCAGCCTTCGCGTGTAACCATTCGTACTACCGATGGCCGGGAGCACTCGGTCTACCTGGAATACCCCAAAGGTGATCCTCGTGAGCCGATGACGGAAGATGACCTGGACGGTAAGTTCGCCGCCCTGACCGCCCCGCACCTGACGGACGAGGGGCGCAGCCGGATCAAGGACGCGATTTTCACCTGCGAGACCCTGCCGGGCATCCACCATTTCATGGGCCTGATGGTGGAGGATTGAGTGGATGGAACCGCCAAGGACGCCAAGATAAAAAGGGTCTATCAACTTACAATAAATGCGATGTATCGAACCGCTCTTAAGTTTGTATTGAAACGCCTCCACTTCCGGCTGCTGGGAAAACACCTGCTATGTAAGGAATATAGGTGCTAGTAGCGCTATTGCATTGCCCTTGGGCTAACAAGGCCTTAAATTAACGCCAGTATGACAGCGCTAATACATAATTCAAGCGCATTAACGTTATTATAGTAGCCTAAATAGTGGAGTAATGATGAAGCCGATAGCTGGAGAAGAAAGAGTCGAAAGACTTCGTTTGGATAATCCCTGGTGGAGAGAGGGGGGAGAGGTCATTTCATATCGGACACCAAGGGATTATCTATCGCCCTTCAAAGAGCTCGTGGTGAAACAAGAACCCAGACGGGCGGTTGTGCTTATGGGGCCCAGGCGGGTAGGGAAAACGGTACTGATCCATCATCTCATTGAGCGGTTGATCAAGACTGGTGGGGTACCTGCGAATAACATTTTGTATGTCTCTCTTGATACTCCGATTTACACTGGAATGGATTTAGAAACCTTAGTTCGCGCAATATATGAAGCCACAGTGGGTGATCCCCGCAAGCAGTCTTACTTTTTCTTTGATGAAATACAGTATCTGCGAGCCTGGGAAGCTCAGCTGAAAAGCCTGGTAGATACGTATCACAACTTCAAGTTTATCGCTTCGGGTTCGGCAGCCGCCGCGTTGAGGATGAAGAGCACCGAATCCGGTGCCGGGCGATTTACCGATTTTCTGCTGCCACCACTGACTTTTGCGGAATTCCTGAAGTTCCGGGAAGTGGAAGATGAATTGATTGAGGAAGTAGCCCCGTGTACTTATACAAGCACCGATATAGGCCAGTTGAATGAGCATTTTGTCGATTATATAAACTATGGCGGGTATCCCGAGACGGTTTTTTCAGAGGAGATAAGGAAAAATCCTGCCAGGTTCATCAAGGGGGACATTCTTGACAAGGTCTTACTTAGGGATTTGCCGAGCCTCTATGGGATCAGGGACATACAGGAATTGAACCGGCTCTTCACGACCCTGGCCTATAATACGGGTGAGGAAGTGAGCATGGGAGGATTAACGCAATCGTCAGGGGTGAATAAAGAGACTGTAAGGAGGTATCTCGACTACCTTGAAGCGGCGTTCCTTATAAGAAAAATCAGGCGAATTGATAAAACGGGTAAACACTTCCAAAGAGATCGGCAGTTTAAAGTCTATCTTACGAATCCTTCCATTCGTGCAGCCCTGTTTGGACCCATTACCGGCGATCATGAGGATATGGGGCATTTGACCGAGACGGCCATATTCGCGCAGTGGTTCCACCAGCAATACCTGGCCGATAGCATCAACTACGCCCGCTGGAAAGGTGGAGAAGTGGATTTTGTCGGCCAGATTTACACCTCCCCGCAGATGAAATGGGCCTTGGAGATCAAGTGGAGTGATCGAGCTTATACTCATCCGGATACAGTAAAGGGGATAATCGATTTTGCCCGTACGAGCAACCTGGAAGGTAAGCCGAAGATCACAACCAAAACCAAGACTGGGGAACGTACGATCAAAGGCTTGCTCGTCGAATATATACCCAGCAGTCTTTATTGTTATACTATCGGGAAAAATATCACGGGGAAAAATATAACAATTTTCTAGAGAATCGGGGGGTTGAAGGTGGAGCCGCCAATAAAGTATTTAGCACGTAAGGCATATTAGCCGCCATGCCCGCCCCGGAAGCTGTCCTTGCACTGATCGAGCGGTTTGACCACAACCTGGATGCCTACCGCTCCGGCCGCTACAAAGAGACCCCGGTACGCCTGGAGTTTATCGATCCCCTGTTCAAGGCTCTGGGGTGGGACATCTACAATGAGCAGGGCCACGTCGAGGCTTATAAGGGCGTGGTCCACGAAGACGCTATCAAGGTTGGCG
>CAZULW010000116.1:0-1771 GCA_964621455.1 uncultured bacterium | reverse complement strand
TTGGCGTGTTCTCGACGCGATGTACGGCGGAGGTCCCGCCAGCGGCATTGGCGCCCGCGAGCACCCAGGCCGGTGGCATAACAGAGGGACCGCCGTTGTGTATTCTTCTGATAGTTTGCCGCTGGCCCTGTGTGAAGTCGGGCTGGAAATCGATGATTTGGAGACGCTCAGGGGAACCCACTCCTGCGTATCCTTTGAGTTTGACGAGGATCTGGTCGAAGAACTGTCGGAGGATGATCTTCCTGAGGACTGGGATGTGCGTCCACACAAACCCGAAACCAGGAAGCTGGGGGATGAATGGATCCGTCGGCAGTCCTCGGCTGTCTTGAAAGTACCCAGCGCTATCAAAGGCGGCGGATACAACTACCTGCTCAATCCTGAGCACCCGAATTACGCCAAGATCAGGATATCCACTCCCAAAGACCTCGCCGAGATGCTGGGCACAAGCTGAACCCGGCCAGGGCGCTAAAAAGCGGCAATGGCAGCCTGCCCGACGCTTGTCCGGCGTAACGTAGTGTAGCCGGGTAACGCAAGTGTAGCCGGGTGGCGGTAGGCAGTTTAGCTCGTCATCAATAGTCAATCGTCAATCACAAATCACCAGTCACCAGTCACCAGTCACCAGTCACCAGTCACCAGTCACCAATTTCCTTGGTGGTTAAAAAAAACATCCGTCACTCATGCTACCTGACATGATAACGGGCCTTTTGTATATCGGGCATCCACTGATTAGATTTAGGCTGTGAGTGAGCAGCCAAGGATAAGCTTCTGGCGTGTGCTGAAAGAGCGGCGGGTTATTCAGCTGGTGGGGGTCTATATAGCCGCCTCATGGCTTGCCATCGAGTTTCTGGACTTTCTTACCGACCGCTACGCCCTTTCCCCATATCTCATAGACCTGGTTTTCCTGGCGATGGGAGCTATGGTGCCCTCGGTCCTGGTCCTGGTCTACACCCACGGTAAACCGGGCAGAGACCAGTGGACCACAACGGAAAAGGTGGTGGTGCCGGTGAACGTGCTCCTGGCCATCGGGTTGATCCTGGTTTTCTTCAGTGGGAAGGACCTGGGCGCCACCACGCTGGTGGTGACGGCGGAGGACGAAACCGGTGCCAGGATCGAACGGGTGGTTCCTAAGGCCAACTTCCGCCGCCAGGTTGCCCTGTTTTTCTTTGCCAATGAGACCGGCGATCCGGATGCGGTTTGGGTGGGCCGCTGGCTGCCTCACGGCATCTATCTGGACCTTATCCAGGATCTGTTCTTCGATAACCGCAATCCGTACCAGATGAGCCGGGTCATGATCGAGGCCGGCGCCGAAAGGGGCGAAGCGCCCCTGGTCCTCATGCGCGAGGTCGCCCGGAACCTGCACCTGCGCCATTTCCTGGAAGGGAGTGTCCATGCCGCCCAACCCTATGACGTGGAGACCCGCCTCTATCTTACCAAGGGGGGACGCCTCCTGGCCTCGCACCGGTACGAAGGAGAGGACCTGGGAAACATCATCGACCGTATTTCCATCGACATCAAGGGAGACCTGGAGCTATCCAGAACGCATATCGACGAGGTGGAGGACCTGCCCGTGGCGGCCCTTTCCTCCGAGAATCCCCGGGCTCTGGCCTATTACATCGATGGTCTTGATCAATATTATTTCCATAGTAACTTGGCCGGGGCGGGTATGTCCCTGGCCGCGGCCACCGCTATGGATTCCACCTTCGTTCATGCCCAGTTTCATCTCTATCAGGTGAGCTTATACCTGGGGCGGGAGTCGGAAGAGGCTATCAAC
>CAZULW010000115.1:0-5468 GCA_964621455.1 uncultured bacterium | reverse complement strand
ATATTGAAAAAGCATTACGGACGTATTGGGGATATGACGGTTTTCTGCCGTTGCAGAAGGAAGCCATGGAGTGCGTTCTGGGTGGGCGGGATTCAATCGTGGTTTTACCGACGGGAGGCGGGAAATCGCTTTGCTATCAGGCTCCAGCTGTGACCACGCCGGGACTGGCCCTGGTGGTCTCTCCCCTGATCTCACTAATGAAGGATCAGGTCGACGCTCTGAACGAATGTGGCGTTCCGGCGGCGCGTATCGACAGTACGATGTCTTTTAAGGAACGGCAGGCCGTGTTCGCCCGAATTCATAAGAGGACACTAAAACTCCTTTACCTCGCACCTGAGCGGCTGGTCACGGACGATTTTATTAGGTCCCTGAGAACAACCGAAATTTCTTTCGTAGCTGTGGATGAGGCCCACTGCATCAGCATATGGGGGCACGACTTCCGACCGGAATACCGGGAATTAGGGCGTTTGAAGGGAGCTTTTCCGGGCGCCGCAATACACGCCTATACCGCCACTGCAACTAAACAGGTTCGCGGCGACATCGCCCGGCAGCTGCGCCTCGAAAATCCGGCAGTAATAATTGGCTCCTACGATCGCCCCAATCTCGTTTATAAGGTCGAGGGGCGTATGAAAATACTGAACCAAGTCTGCGCTGTGCTTGATCGCCATAAAAGCGAATCGGGTATCATCTACTGTATCCGACGTAAAGATGTCGATGGTATGTGCACGAAATTGATCAACAGGGGTTACAGCGCTCTACCGTATCACGCGGGCATGGAAGACGAAGACCGAAAGAAAAACCAGGAAGCCTTTATCCAGGAAAAAGTCGACATTATCGTGGCTACCGTCGCCTTCGGTATGGGTATTGATAAGTCGAATGTTCGCTACGTGATTCACGCCGGCATGCCCAAGTCGCTCGAACACTACCAGCAGGAAAGCGGTCGAGCAGGCCGCGACGGCCTTGAGGCCGAATGCATCCTATTCTATTCCGGCGGCGACTATGGGACCTGGCAAAGTATTTTTCGGGATAAGGAGCCGGAAGCGAAGGAAATCGCCCTGGGGAAGTTGAACGATATATACAACTACTGCACGGGCGTTACCTGCCGGCATAAGGCGCTTCTCAGCTACTTCGGCCAGGATCTGGACAAAAGCAATTGCGCTGCTTGCGATGTTTGTCTCGGCGAACTGGACCTAATGGAAGACTCGCTGGTGGTCGCCCAAAAAATTCTCTCCTGCATCATACGCCTGGGCGGGCACTTCGGCGCCGACTACACGGCCTCGGTGCTGACAGGTTCGCGCGAGCAGCGGATCCTGAGGAACGGCCACGATTCCCTGAGCACCTACGGCATCCTATCCGACTTCAAGAAGCACATCACACGTAACTGGATCGAGCAGCTCGTGGCACAGGGATACATTCAAAAGACCGGGGAATTCAATATCCTGGGGGTTACGGCAAAGGGGAATCTCGTCTTGAAAAGAGAAGAGATCCCGCGCCTCCTTAAGCCGGCGAAAAGACCTGCCCGGGCGCCCAAAGCCGTTAAAGATTCCTGGGAAGGTGTTGATAAGAACTTATTTGATGCGTTGCGAAAGTTGCGCCGAGAGATTGCTGACCAGAAGGGCGTTCCGGCCTACATTGTTTTTGGCGATATGACTCTGCGTGAGATGGCCCGACGAAAGCCTTCCACGCCCCATAGCTTTCTCAAAGTCAGCGGAGTGGGGGAGACAAAGAGCGAACAGTACGGCGCTGCCTTCCTGGCCGCAATCAAGGAATATTGCCTTGCGAATTCGGTTGATATGGATGCTGAGCCTACAGATAAACAAATTAAATCGAAAACATACAGCCTCGATGAAATGAGACAGAAATATCCAAGAGCCTATGAAAAATGGACCAAAGAAGAAGACGAGCGCTTAAAGAAAAAACACAGCGAAGGAATCGGAGTTACAGAAATAGCAGGTATCTTTCAAAGGCAACCAGGTGCCATTCGGTCTCGACTAGATAAATTAGGTTTGTTACCGTAATGAAACTGAAAAGGTTGAGGCATGCCGCCTAATATCGGGTTGCTGCTGGAGCCCGAGTTAGTCGTACCCCAGGTAAGGAAAGTTTGGCCCTGCTGGACGAGATGGAAGCCAGATGCTAGGGGCTGGAGGCTGGGAACTCGAAACCAGGAACTTTGAAACTCGTAACTCGTAACTCGTAACTGATTACCACCTCCCCCCTGCTATCCCTTCTATCCGACCTGGTAGTTATAATCCACCTGGCGTACGCCGCCTTTGTGCTGGTGGGATTTGTCCTCATTCTGGTCGGAGCCCTGCTCAAATGGCGCTGGATCGGGAACCCGGTTTTCAGGTGGGTCCACCTGGGGTGCATCGCTCTGGTGGCGGTGGAGGCCGTGGTCGGCCTGATTTGCCCCCTCACCCTCCTCGAGAACTGGCTGCTGGTGGGTTCCGGCCAGAGCGGCTACGAGCGCACCTTCATCGGCCAGCTGATATATGATCTGCTTTATTACGATTTCCCGGCCTGGGTTTTCACAGCAGCCTACGTATCCCTGGCCGCCCTCACAGCGTTGACCCTGGTTCTGATACCACCGGTACGGCGAACGGCGGCCAGTCCACAGTAAAAAAGGGTTGCCCGTTTCGAGATTCGCTCTAGGATTTCCTTCGCACGTGCATAACCAAGTTTTTGGAACTCCGGCCTCGATTAATTGTTATCTTATTGACACGATGCGCACCCTCAGCGCCATATTTACCCTGGCAGCGGTGGTCACTTTCACCGTGGTGCCCTACCTCACCGACTGGCACGCCCACTACCTGGGTGACCGGGTCGAGGAGGTGGGAGGCGACCTAGGTCAGGGGAACCCAGGCAGGAGTACGCACCACAAGGACTGCCAATGGCTCGTAGGGACGGGCGGCGTCCAGGCCACCTTGACTCTCACCGCAATAGTCTTCGGGTTTAATGACTTTTCACCCTGGGTCGCTAACACTCCGCGTCCTTGCTTCACTTTTTCCCTCTCGGCTTTTCATAGCCGCGCGCCGCCGAATATTCTCTCCTGATTCCCATACCAGGCCCGCCATAATAACAAGTACCCTGGCTCCCGCATTGAGCCTTTGGGACTTGGCAGGTTCATTACTAGTAATCTGCATTTCAAGGAGAGACTATGCGCAAGTATGCCTTAACGATATTCACCGGCACGACCCTCGCTCTTGCCCAGACCACGGTGAATCCCGATTTCAGCGTCATCGATGACCTAATCATCGAGGGCAGCCAGCTTACCACTTCCGGGGTGGAGCTAGCCATCCAGGGATATGTAAATCCCTTCGCCCGGGCCGACGTTTACCTCCATAAGCACAGCGGCCACGAGGCCATCGAGTTGGAGGAGGCTTTCCTGAGCATCGAGCGGGGGCTGCCCTTCGGCCTGGGCCTGCGGAGCGGCCGGCTGCGGCCCGATCTGGGAAAGATAAACCGGGAACACATGCACACCTACCCCTTCATCGTGGCCCCGAAAGCGGTGCAAAGCGTGCTGGGTGAACACATGTGGAGCGGCACCGGGCTGGGGGGCGACATTCTGCTGCCCCTGCCCTGGTACAGCAAATTCTCAGCGGGCTACTTCGCAAACGGGATCCGCCCCCATCATCATGATGAGGACGGGCATGCCGAGGAGGATTCGGAGCATGTCCATGAGGCCGGTGAAGAGTACCCGGCCTTTAATGCCCGGTGGTCCCATTTCTTCGATCTGACACCGGTAACCCACCTGGAGGTAGGCGCGGGCTATTACCAGAGCCTGGCCGCCGACAGCGTGATAGACGGCCCCCGCCATCTGGCCGGGCTGGACTTCAAGTTCAAGTGGCGCCCGGATCGCTTCCGCTCCTTCACCTGCCAAGGTGACATATTTGCCCTGAGGGGTGAGGAATCCGAACCCACCTGGGCCGCCTACACCTTCGTCAACCTGCAGTTCAATCAAGTGTGGAATGCGGGGGTTGTGCTGGATTATGCCTCGGATATTGAGGAAGCGGTCTACGCCTCGGCAGGGGGTTTTTTCGGCTCTAGCCCCGTAGAGGAGTCATCCGTGTTGCGGCTGCGGGTTCACTGGGCTGTTCATGGAGACGAGGCGCCGGAGCTGTCCATTATGGGTCAGATTATCTGGGGCCTCGGGCCTCACAAACCACACAGATTTTAGGAGGGCGTCATGAAACGGATGATCATTTTTCTCGCATTGGCTGTGGGTGCCGTATCCGGGAAGGTCCGGGTGGTGGCGGCCACCACCGATCTGAAGGCTATCGCGGAAGCCGTTGGCGCCGACCGGGTCTCGGTAGTCAGCATCGCGCGGGGCAACCAGGACCCACACTACGTGGAAGTCTTGCCCTCGTATATGCTGAAGGTCAAAAAGGCCGATCTATACCTGATGGTGGGGATGGAGCTGGACCTGTGGAGTGACCGGATCATCGACGGCTCGCGCAACAGGAAGCTCCGCATTGTGGACTGCTCGCGGGACATTGAACGCCTGGAAATCCCCACCCGGAAGGTGGACGCCAGCCTGGGGGACATCCACCGGTTCGGCAACCCCCACTACTGGCTGGACCCGGCCAATGGTAAGATTATCGCCCGGACCATAGCCGAGGCCCTCACCGAAGCCAACCCCACTGGCCGTTCGGTCTTTGAGGCAAACCTGGTGGCCTTTGAGCGCCGGGTGGACGAAGCCCTGGCCCGCTGGCTGGTGGAGTACACATCCCTGCAGGGGCGCAAGGTGATCTTCTACCACAACTCCTGGCCCTACTTTTCGGAGCGCTTCGGCCTGGAAACAGTGCAGTTTCTGGAGCCCAAGCCGGGGGTTCCGCCTTCACCGACCCACCTCAACCGGCTTCTCACGATCATCGAAGAGGACAACGTGAAGCTGGTGGCGATGGAACCGTACTTCAGCGACCAGGCCACCAGTTTCCTGGCCCGGAAGACCGGGGTGCAGGTGGTAAAACTGGCCCAATCGGTGGGGGCCTTGCCGGAAGCCGACTCCTACCTGGAAATGTTCGAGTACAATCTTAGGGCGCTCGCAATGATCTTAGGAGACTGAAATGTTAGAATCGCTGGATCTCATTCTTTGGCCGTTGCTGGCAACTTTTGTACTCACCGGCATTCACGTTTACCTGGGCCTGCACGTGGTGATGCGGGGGGTCATCTTCGTGGACCTGGCCCTGGCGCAGGTGGCGGCCCTGGGTATGGCGGTGGGATTCCTCCTGGGCTGGCACCATGAGGATATCTCCACCTACTTTATCGCCCTGGGGTTCACCTTCCTGGGGGCAGTCCTGTTTGCCATCACTCGCGCCGGCCGTTCAGCTTGGCGACTTCTTCTTCAAGTACCCTTTGGAGCTGCTCATCGATGCTGAGTTGCCGTTGCATTTCCTTCTGTTCAAGCGTCCTTTGAGCCTGTTCCTTCAGGGACTCAACCGGCATCGTCGCTAAAGCATAAACGATATAGC
>CAZULW010000114.1:0-5470 GCA_964621455.1 uncultured bacterium | reverse complement strand
GGCTATCCTGCAGTACTCGTCAGCGCCGGGGACCTCCCGCCACCACTGGGGCACCGACGTAGACCTTGACAGCACCGACCCAGCCTACTGGCGGACCGGCAGCGGCCTGGCCGCCCTGCACTGGCTCGATCACAACGCTCATGAATACGGCTTTTTCATGGCCTATCCCCCGGACCGGGAACAAGGTCATCGCTACGAGCCGTGGCACTGGTCCTACAAACCCCTGGCCCGGCCCCTGCTGCGGAAGTACTATCACCGCCTTGTTTCGGATGAGGACCTGAACGGCTTCCTGGGGGCTGAGGCGGTGCGGCGGCTGCCGTGGATGGAATGGTATGTGAACGGGGTAAATGAGGTGTTAAAGTAATACTTGAAGTTCGGTGGGCTAAGTAGTGGGAGGGTAAATCTGTTCAGCAGGCGCGGGCAGACCCCTTCGGCAGGCCCCGCTACGCCTTGCTACGCGGGGTTAACTCAGGGCAGGCCTAGCGGATATCTTCGTCCTCGTCCTCGTCTTCCTCATACTCATCTTCATCCTCGTCCTCGTCGCCTTCCTCTTCTTCTCCTTCCCACTCTTCGCCTTCTTCGTCATACTCGATATAGTCTCCCTCGTAGGCATCAGGTTCCTGCGGGTAGGGACCGCCGTAGTAGATCTGCTGCTCCGGCATGGCAGTCGCTGACGGGGGTTGGGCGTCTTCGGGTAAAGCAGCCTCCGGTCTCCCGGTCCCAGGTGCCGCCGGCATCCAGGATTTGCCTAGGAGCTGGAGAATAACCAGGGGCATGAGCGTAACCCATAGAATCGCCAGTGCCAGTGCCAGGCCCGCCAGATCGAAGGCATAGCCGCCCCACATGGTCTGCTCCACACCGTAGGTTACAAAAGCGGAGACGGCCAGAATCCCGCCGAGGCCGGCCACGACTTTGCTCAGTGCCTTGCCAAAGGTGGTCTCCGCCGCGCTCGCTTCCTGGCTGGGCCCCAGGTCGGCCGCCAGGAGATAAAGGAGCCAGACAATCAGACCACCGCTCACGGTGATGAGGGTTATAAAGAAGTCCCCCAGTGCCATCGCCAGGATGCTGGAGATGAAAACAGCGGCGACGATCAACCGGCTGATGATGATCAGTGATTCCCGTGACATGGACGCACTTTCCGAATAGCAACGACGGATGCTAATGCTGCGAGTTGGGGTTGGGTGGATAGCATTGACTCTATGTTAAAATTTCCACGCCCTTTCGACAAAAAGCAAGGTCTAATATGCGCCGGTTCGCATCCCCATGAAGTTAATAATAAGGGGTGAATTCGGGCGCAGGCAAAGCGACGTGAGTGTGGACATTCAGTGCCACCGGCTATAATTTCACCGGCAATGCCGGAGAAAAAAATCAGGACAGCCGTCATCGGCGTGGGGTACCTGGGCCGCCACCACGTGGAACAACTCCTGCGGATACCGGAAGCGGACCTGGTGGGAGTGTACGATATTAAGGCGGAAGTCGCGGCGGAGGTCCAACGGCGATACAATGTGAGCGCCTTCGCGACCTGCGAGGAAGCCCTCTCGGCGGCGGAAGCCGTGTCGGTGGTGGTACCCACTCAGCAGCACTTCGAGGTGGCGGCCCAAGCGCTTGAAGCGGGATGCCATATATTTGTCGAGAAGCCCATCAGCCACACGCTGGCCGAAGCCGACCGGCTCCTGCGCCTGGCAGAGAGCCGGGGGCGGCTTATCCAGGTGGGGCACATCGAGCGGCTGAACCCCGCCGCCCGGGCGCTGGAGAAGTACGCCCTGGAGCCCCGCTTCATCGAGGGCCACCGCCTGGCCCCCTTCTCTGAACGGGGAACCGACGTGCCGGTGGTCCTGGATTTGATGATCCACGATATTGACGTGGTCCTGCACCTGGTGAAATCTCCCGTGCGTGAGATTCGGGCCAACGGCGTCAACGTCATCACCGATTCCATCGATATTGCCACCGCCCGCCTGGAGTTTGAAAACGGCGCTGTGGCCAACCTGACAGCCAGCCGCATCGCCCAGAAACAGATGCGCAAACTGCGTCTTTTTCAAAGTCGCATTTACATCGGGGTCGATTTCCTCCAGCAGCTCACCGAGGTATACCGGCTCGTTGACCCGGAGGAATCTACGCCCGAGGCCCTCCTCACGATGCCCTTCGAGTTTAACGGGCGCAGGCGCCTGATCACCTATGAGAAGCCGGAGATCCACGAAGACAATGCCCTCTACCTGGAGCTGGGCAATTTCATCCGCTCAGTAGCTGGTCTGGAAGAGCCGGTCGTTGATGGCTACTCGGCGCGGGCCGCCCTCGATGTGGCTATCCGCATTCAGGAGGCCATTGCTCGCAGCAATGAGACGGAAGAGGGCCCGGGGTAAGCGGACGACTGTGACCACGGCTGGGACGAGAGTGAAAGATAAGCCTGCGCGAGCAGCGGTCCTTTCCGCTGACACCCTTCATCGCCTGGCCCTGCGGGTGGGCGATTTCCTGTTTCGCCACCGGAGCTATACGCCGGTACCGCTGGCGGTGCTGCTGGTCTGGCAGGCGGAAGCCACCTATCCGCAGGTCCTCTGGGGCCTGGCCTTAATGACCGCTGGCGAACTGTTCCGCCTGACGGCCGTACGGTCTGCCGGAAATGCCACTCGCACTCGTCGTGTTGGTGCCCGGCAGCTCGTCACCTGGGGCCTGTATTCGCATACCCGCAATCCGCTCTACATCGGCAACCTGCTGCTCTGGACAGGGGTCGTTATCTTTGCCGGTGGACCGTATACGCCGTGGCTGCTCGCAGCGGTGTTTATTCTGTTCCTGGTCCAATATACTCTGATTATTTCCCTTGAAGAGGCTACACTGGCGGAGCTTTTTGGCGAATCCTATGACGTGTATCGTGAGTCGGTGCCCAGGGTGATCCCCCGCCTGCGCAAGGCCTCCGGGGCCACCAGCAATGCGACCATTGCCCGGAGGGGTGTCACCCATCACTGGCGCTATGCTTTCAGGTCGGAACGCAGCACGTTTATTGCCATAGCTGCCGTCCTTACCCTGACTCTGATATCCACCCATTTGAAAGCGTAAAGACAATGGCTTCTTCAGCTCGCCGCTTTTTCATCGTCGCCGGTGAGGCCTCCGGGGATCATCACGGTGCCGCCCTGATGGCGGCCATGCAGCAACTGGACCCGTCGAGTCATTTCGCTGGCATTGGCGGTACACGTATGCAGGGGCTGGGCATGGAATGTCTCTATAACGCCGAGGAGATGGCCCTGGTAGGGTTCTGGGAGGTACTCCGGCGGCTCCCATTTCTCTTGCGGGCCATTCGGCGGACCAGCGACTACGTCCTAAACTGGCGGCCTGAACGGGCGATACTCATCGACTATCCCGGATTCAATCTGCGCCTGGCCCGGCGGCTCCATCGGGCTGGTATTCCGATTACCTATTATATCAGCCCCCAGCTGTGGGCCTGGAAGGAGGGACGTATCACCACCATTCGGGAGTGTGTGGATCAGTTACTGGTGATTTTTCCCTTCGAAGTGGACTGGTACCGCCAACGTGGTGTTGAAGTCCGGTTCATAGGGCATCCCATCCTGGAGGAGATGCCACCGGAAACATCCAGGCAGGAATACCTCAAAGGGCTCGGCCTCGACGACAAGCAGCCGGTCTTGACCCTCTTTCCGGGCAGCCGCCGGCAGGAGCTGGACCGCCACCTGAAGCTTTTCTTTGATGCGGCCTGCCTTTTGAAGAAGGAGCTGCCCCGGCTCCAGGTGGTGCTTGGGTTGGCCCATGGTCTCACACCGGACCTGGTGCCAGCGGACATGCGTCGTGAGATAGTAATTGCCGACACCCAGCCCCGCCTGGCTCTGCGCTATGCCGACGCGGCCATTGTGGCCTCCGGCACCGCTACCCTCGAGGGGGCAGTTTGGGGCGTTCCCATGGTGGTGGTCTACCGGGTGGCACCTCTGTCATGGTGGCTGGGCCGCCGGCTGGTGAACCTGTCGCATGCAGGCATGGTCAACATTCTTTCAGGGGAGGAGGTTGTGCCTGAATTCCTTCAGGAACGAGCGCAGCCGGGACCGATTGCCAGGGCAGTCCTGACTTATTATCAGGAGAGTGCCCACCGGGCAACCGTCCTCAGGAAACTGGCCCAACTACGGCAGTCCCTGGAGGCCTCTGCCGGGGATCAGGGGGCCTCCTACCTGGCGGCCCGGGCCATTTTGCACGCAGAATGAACGCAATAACCGAAGGGGGCCTGAGCTTGGGGTCAAGGCTGCTGGGGCAGCTGGGACGGGTACTGTTCGGCATTCTCTTTTTTCTCAACCGTATCATTGTGCGTGGAGAAGATTTCCTGACCCAGGCCCGCACCAGTGGCAGGCCGGTCTTCTTAGGCTTCTGGCACGGCGGGATGATCTACCCGCTCTGGTATCTGCGCCGCTACCGGCCCCTGGTGCTGGTCAGCCGATCCAGTGATGGCAATATCATAGCCGGTCTGCTTGAGTCATGGGGCTATGCCACCATCCGCGGCAGCAGCACCACAGGCAGCCAGGAAGCCCTGCGAGCCATGATGCGCATCATGGATAAGCCCGAGGTTCTGATGGCGAATGCCATGGATGGTCCCGTGGGGCCGGCCAGGGTAGCCAAGGTAGGCGGCCTGGCACTGGCAGCCAGGAAAAAGGCGGTCCTTATCCCCATCGCCGGAGCAGCCAGCCGTCGGTGGATTTTCAAGGGCAGCTGGGACCGCTTTCAGATTCCCAAGCCATTTGGCCGGGTCGCAATCCAATTCGGCCCGCCTGTCAGGATGGAGCCCGGCATTGATGACGAGGACCTGGCCCGGCTCATGGGCCAGCAGATAAGCGAGGCGGAAGAGCAGGCTGATGCCCTCACAGCGCACCTGGGCTAAGCTCCGGCCCTTGCTCTGGCCCGTCTCCCTCCTGTATTGGGGCGTCGCGTGGTGGCGAAATTTCTTCTATAACACCGGTTTCTTCATTACCCGCCGGGTGTCGGTTCCCGTGGTGTCCATCGGCAATCTGTCTGTTGGGGGGACGGGAAAAACACCCGCCTCCATCTTTGTCGCTCAGCACCTCATCAACCTGGGCTACAAGGTCGGTATCGTCAGCCGTGGCTACGGCCGGCGATCGTCAGGTACGCTGTTGGTCAGCGACGGGAAGGGTATCCTGGCTACGCCCGACGCTGCCGGTGATGAGCCCTACCTGATAGCCTCCCGCCTGACCCACGTACCGGTTCTGGTGGATGAAGACCGCTACCGGGGCGCGACAGCGATGGTCGGACGCTTCAAGCCTGACGTCCTTATCCTGGACGACGCTTTCCAGCACCGCGGCCTGACCCGTAACTGCGATATTGTCCTCCTGAATGCCAGCTCGCCCCTATCGGACTACCGCATTTTTCCCTATGGTGCTTTGCGTGAGCACTTTGGTGCCTTGAAGCGCGCTAATCTGGTCATATGGACCAGGGTTAATTCCCGGTCACCCCTCCCGGAGCTGAA
>CAZULW010000113.1:0-5511 GCA_964621455.1 uncultured bacterium | reverse complement strand
GCGGAATGTGTTTTCGTACCCGGCTTCGTCTACCAGGTAGAGGTAATAGTAGTAGGTCGTGTTGGCGGTCCGGCCCGTGTCGAGATAGCTGAGGGTATCAGGATTGAAACCGACGATGGAGTCCCGGGCCGCCTGCTGAGCTGAGAGCCCGCGGTGGAGGCGGTAGTAGGCTACGTCCTCGGTGCTGGGCGTCCATTCCAACCCAATCTTGTACTTGGTAATGGTGGAGGTCGCGCTGAGTGTGACGGGCCGGGGCAGGAGGGTACGGGCAGAGACCACCGAATCGCTGAAAGAAGAAGAGTCGAGCCCGTCATACACCCACACGCGATAGTAGTAATACGTGTTTTCAAGGAGCCCGAAGGGACTCACACCCTCACCCTGATCGGTGAAGCTGGTGGATTCCGGTTCATCGAACCGAACCAGGGAATCGGATGCGCTGGTCACACCCCTGGTTACGTCCCGGCGGAGGAGATAATGGGAGAAGTCGTAGTCGACCGACTGCTCCCAGGAAAGCGTCACCGAATGCTTGGTGACATCGGTGGGCGCAAGCAGTTCCACCGGGATGGGTGGGTTGCCTTCGTTATCCAGGTAGAACTTCCTGTGGGTAGACCTGCTGTTGCCGGCAAAGTCCTCCGCCGTCGCCGCCAGCAGGACATAGGAATCGGCGTCGGTGCAGTCGGGGTAGGCCGTGGTGTTCCAGGAAAGATCATAAAGCTGGGATGGTTGCTCGGCCAGGCTGGCGAGGGTGTCCCCCTCGGCCATGAAAATCACCTGCTTAATTCCTCCGCTGTCCCGAGCTTTAACGCGGATGGTGGCGATATCGTCGAGAAGATCGACGCCTTCCGACGGGAAGGTAAACTGGATTTCGGGAATGATGGTGTCGGTATCGTCGGGCTGTCTGCAGCCGGATGTGGACAATAGAAGCGCCGTGAGGACGCCCGCGAAGGCGGTGGTTGGGGCGGCCCTGGCGAGGCGAATCAAGAGAGTACCGCCCACCTCAGTTCCAGAAAGAAGGATCGATAAACCTCTGCCGGGAGGTAACGATACCGGCGGCGTTGCGCGTGATCACCACCAGCTCTGATGACAGGGGATGATAGTCGTAGGTAGTGGTCTCCAGTAGCTGGCCCTCCGTGGTGTAGAACGAGCGCCGCACCAACCGGTCCTTATCATCGTAGACCAGCGCAAAGACCTGTTCAATCTTGCCGGTATCTGAGAGGGCCGTTCCGCGGAGTATGCTCTTGCCGGTCAGCGTATCGCTGCGCAGGCTGAAAGTGTAATAGTAGGAAAGCTGGTTATGTTCGTTGAAGACCTGGGTGGATGCCAGGTTGCCGTTTCCATCCCGTGTAAGGGCGACCTTCCACCCCGGCTTGACGATGCTCCAGTCACGGAGATAAAGGTAGGGGTGAACGGCCAGCAGGGAACCGGAGCTGTCCCCGGCGAACTCGAGACTGGCATAGCTGCTGCTGTCGGCCCCGCCAGAGGCGGGGTAGATCACGGTATACACCAGCTCCCCTTTTTCATCCCAGCGCCAGACCGACTGGATGTTATCCTCCCGGTCATAGATGACCCGGATGTAGGCCCCGGTTTCGGGCATTTTCTTCCTGCGGGTATAGTCCACCGGTTCCAGGCGGCGGACGTCCCAGGCCCGGAAGTAGCGCACCAGCGGCGGGGAGCCTGATTCGGACTGGAAAGTTCCTCTGGCCAGCAGCTCCTGCCTGGCCCGCCACCGGCGGGGCTCCACGTAGCGCACCCTCAGGAGGTATCCCTGGGGATCGTAGACGGCATGAAAGTGGGGCATATCCGAGGCTTCCTGCTCGGAAATCGGCTCTCCCAGGATTTCATCCCGGGTGAGGGGACTGCGGTAGAACCGGTGGGTGTAGCCGCTTTCACTGGTTTCGAAGGCCCGGGCCCGCACGGCCAGGCTGTCGAAATCGGCCTGGATGGAGCTCGCCAGGGAATCCAGCAGCGCCTGTACGAAACGCCTGGTCAGGGCCTGGTCGTCGAGGGTATCCACCAGCTGGTAGAAGCGGCTGAACACCTCCCGTATCACGGGCGGGTGGTAGAACGGGGATACAGGTCCGCCTTGGGCTGGGAGGCTTGTAGGCGGTTGAGGCCTTGCCGGCGGCGGCAGGGAATCCGGAACCGCCTGCGGGATGTCCTCCTGACCGGCGGGAGGAGGTGGCAAAGCCAGGTTCTTGAGGGAATCAGAGACTTCCTGGGGAGCGTTGTCCTGGGCGGAGACACCCGTGGCCGATAGCGTCAAGACGCCAGCAAGCAGGAGCGCGCCGGTTGACCTGATCATGACGCCATCACCAGCAGCATCAACACCGCCGCCACCATAGCCACTCCCACCGTTGCGCTGATCCAGCGGCCGGACTCGTAGCGCAGCAGTACCCGCTCCAGGTCATGCCATTTCATGTGCACCTCCTCCAGCTCGCCCGGCTCGACCAACACACGGTAGGTGCCGGCCTCCACCACGTCCACCAGCACCCTCCGCTGGCGGTGGGTCCAGTGTTCCTCCTTGAAATCGGGGGAGAAGAAGCTGACGTGATGCAATCCCGGGGTGACGGGGATTTTTTCCGGTATGGGGGTGTAGCCGATCACTTCGCCGTCGATGTAGATCTGCACGCGGTCGGCGTCGGTGAAGATGCGCAGATAGCCCACGGTGGCTTCGCTGCCCTCCTCCTGGGCCTGGAGGTTTCCCCCAAGGAGGAATGCCAGGATCAGGGGGACAGTCAGGCGGCGCATGGGTTGTGACCATCGTTCCATACCGAGTTCCTTCGGGAGGGGAAGCTACCCGTTCACCAGGGGATAGTCAAGGGGACGCGTTCGGCCCCTTCGACAAGCTCAGGACAAGCCTACAGGCGGTAGGAAATGCCATTGGTGAGCTCTAGGTCGTAGGGCTTGATCCCCTCGGGCGGTTCACTGTCGTAGCGCAGGTTAAGGTTGAGGGTCAGCGAAAGCCTCTTTGTCAGGTTGACACCCAGGCGGCCCTCCCACAGGACGCGGTAATCGGAGAACCGGCCCAGGTCCACCTGGTAGTAGGTGGTGGAGAAGAGGGCCAGGCGGCTGTCGATATTCCACTGCACCACGAAATAGTTGGTGGAGCGGAGCAGGCTGGCGACGGCCCCGTGATATGGATCGCCAGTGGCTTGACCGGTGATGTCGATCTGCTCCCGCTCCCACATCAGGCCGATGCCGGTGTTGATCTGCAGCGGCGGGGGCTCCTCCGCCGGCTCCAGTCGCTGAATCCACCTGATGCGCACACCCCCGCCGGCCAGCTGCCGGTCCTCAAGGTTGATAAACTCGTTGAACTCCCGCTGCAGGAAACCCTCTACCTGCAGGCGCGGGCTAAACCATTTGACGCCCCGCAGGTGGGCGAACCCCTTGTTGATGAACAGCGTATCCGTGCTGCCGCGCTGGTACTGGGTTACCAGAAAGAAGTGGTTCCCGCCGTTGCGATAGTCAAAGCGCAGGTTGGACTTGAGCTGCAGCAGGTCCGAGTTGCCGGCGATGAGGCCCAGGTCCGCGCCCAGGGTGGTATGCAGGCCGGGGGAGAGGTCCTCCCGGCGTAGGGCCTCGGTGTTCACCTGGGCAGAGAGGGCGGAGGCGAGGATAAGGGCGGCGAGTGTAAGGCCGGTGGTCGACGAAGTTCGTTGCACGAAGATCAGTATGGCGGACATGCGGGCTCCAAATGTGAAAGTTGTGGCTGTTCCCGGGCCATCACCCGCCCCGGTACTCGCTGAACTGCTCCCCCAGGCCGGCCAGTTCGCGCTGAAGGGCGGCTACCTCCGCCACGATCTCTGCCGGGGGCTGGCCCGTCTGCTGCTCGGCCCGGCGCAGGTCCTGGCGCCGCTGATCGATCTCCCGCTGCAGGGCATCCCGGTGGAGGGTCGTCAGGCAGTCGATGGCCAGGGCCATAATATCCCCTGCTTTCTCAGCATCTCCCGCGGGTATCCCTTCGGACATGAGGACCTGGCTGAGCACCTGGCGCTCCTCCTCGGTTGACAATTGGTCCATGATGCCGCCGGGGTCGGGAATGGTCCCCTGTTGGAGGTCCGCCTTGGCGACCCGCCAGATGTTTTTCAGGACGGGGTGAGTGAACAGCTCCTCCCTGGTATGATCAAGCAGCAGGTTGAGGACCCGGTCGCTATCGTGGAAAGCCAGGCTGATGAGGGCCATCTGGGCCTTATTGCTCCGGGTAGGCTCGATGATCACGCGGCCCTTTTCCGGCTGGGCCTCGCCCCCCTCATCCCTGGCCCGCGCCCTGGGGATGCGCTGCAGAACCTCATACAGCCGCCGCTCGTCGATGCTCGCCAGGTCCGCCACCTTCTTCAGGTGCAGTTCCCGTACCAGGGGGTCCTGAACCTGAACCAGCTCCCGGAGGGTCTCATCGAGAAAGCGGCGCATATCGCCGGTCTCCTTCAGATCGCCCTGGAAGTGGGCGAGGTGAAACTCGAGCAGCGGCGCGGCGGCCTCCACGGCCTTCAGGAACGGCCCGGGGCCCTCCTTTTGCACCCAGTCGTCGGGGTCCAGGTCGGACGGCAGGGTCACCACCCGGGGGCTGAGGCCGCCTCTCAGGAGGGTATAGCCACCGCGAATGGCGGCGCGAATCCCGGCATCGTCGCCGTCGTAGGCCAGGAAGATGTTGCCGGTGAGCTTGCGCAGCTCGCGGGCGTGGCGGTCGGTGAAGGCGGTGCCGGAGATGGCCACGATGTGCTTGATCCCGGCCTGGTAGAGCTGGATCAGGTCCAGGTAGCCCTCTACGATGACGGCACGCTCCGTTTCCCGGATATGGTTACGCGTCAGCGACAGGCCGTAGAGGATCTCGCCCTTGTGGTAGACCGGTGTCTCCGGCGAGTTGATGTACTTGGCGGTATCGCCTGTCTGGCTGTCCCCTCCGGGCGGACCTGTCCGGCTGGACCGGCCAGACGGATCGGACTCGAAGGCACGCCCGGCGAAGGCCACCACCCGCCCGGTGACATTGGCAATGGGAAACATTATGCGGCTGCGGAAGCGGTCATAAGGTCCCCGCTCGCCAGAAGCAAACAGCCCTGACTGGCTGAGGGCCTCCTGGGTAAACTTCTGCGTTCCCACAGCCTTCAGCAGGTTATCCCATCCCGGCAGGGCATAGCCGATTTTGAAGAGGGCCTGGCTTGCGTCGGTGACGCCCCGCTGCTTCAGGTAGGCCCGCACTTCAGCCCCGGCGACGCCCTGGAGGTTCTCCCGGTAGATGTCGGCGGCCAGCTCGCAAAGGTCCAGGACCTGCTGCACTGTGGCTTTCTTGCGGGGATCGGTGGTCCCGGAGAGCTCCACCGGGATGCCGTACTGCTCCCCCAGCCGCTGGACCGCCTCCACGAACTCCAGCTTCTCCATCTCCATGACGAAGATAAAGGCGTTGCCGCCCTTGCCGCAGCCGAAGCAGTGGAAGATCTGCTTCTCCGGGTTGACGCTGAAGCTGGGGGTCTTCTCCTGGTGGAAGGGGCACAGGCCGAACCAGTTGCGCCCCCG
>CAZULW010000112.1:0-5559 GCA_964621455.1 uncultured bacterium | reverse complement strand
TTGCTGAGTACCTGACTGCTGTCACAACCATCAAATATCAGACTTACCTGGAGACGGTCACCACCGTGACCGGCGGCTATGGGGTATTCGGGTCGGTGAGCGTTTTCAAAATGGAGCTGAACCAGTAGCAGGCAGCCGTCAGCAAGCCAAACCCGGGAGACACCTTTCAATAGGAATTGATTGCACTGCCGAGGTGCAAGATAAAACTTGGGTCAAGGACATGTGTCGCTTAGATTTTGGTTCAATCTGTCCAGACTGTTTTGACGGCGTAATAAGCTTGATTTCAGACTATGCATCTGCTAGACTTTCGATTGTATCTGACTGATATGCGCTTTTGTGAATTAAATTCCTGCGGCATACAACCACTCCAATGCTTATCGAGAAGGAGGGTATGATGACTAAACTCACTCGCCGGGATTTCCTGAAGAGCTCGATTGCCGCTGGCGCTGCGCTGGCCTTGCCGGGGTGCATGAGTCTACGGCCGCCGTTTTCCCGCGTAATCGGGGCGAACGACGACATCCGCATCGCGATAGTGGGTTTTAACGGACACGGCAAGTCACACATTAAAGGCTACAGCGAAATCCCCGGAGTCCGCATCGTAGCGCTGTGCGACCCGGACCAGGATGTTCTGGACTGGGGAGTCAAGGATTTCAGTAGCCGCAATGAACGGGTGGATACCTATACCGATATTCGCAAGCTGCTGGAGGATAAAAACATTGACGCCATTTCCGGCGCAACCCCTAATCACTGGCACTCGCTGTCAACCGTCTGGGCTTGCCAGGCAGGTAAGGATGTCTGCGTCGAGAAACCGGTTTCGCACAACATCTTTGAAGGGCGCAAGATGGTGGAGGCGGCCCGCAAATACAGCCGGATCGTGCAGGCCGACCTCGACCGGCGCAGGAGTGAGGCGCGGCAGCTGGCCATTCAGTACGTCCAGCAGGGCAACCTCGGCAGGATCCTGCGGGCACATGGATTTGTTTACAAGCGTCGCAAGAGTATGGGCAAGGTCGCCGGACCGCAGCAGCCTCCCAAGTCGGTGGACTATGACCTGTGGTGCGGACCGGCCCCTAAAGGTCCCTTGATGCGCCAGCAGTTCCATTACGACTGGCACTGGCAATGGGCCACCGGTAACGGTGAGACCGGTAACAATGGCCCCCATAACCTGGACGATCTCCGCTGGGCGTTAGGACAACCCGGCCTGCCGACGAGGGTCATGAGCTACGGCGGGCGCTTCGGCTACGACGACGACGGAGAGACCCCCAACACCCAGGTGGTGTTTTTTGATTATAAACCAGCCCCGATCATCTTCGAGGTACGCGGCCTGCCACGCAAGCAGGATGATACCTTGATGGACGCCAACCGTATGACGAGCAGCACCGGCGTGCCGATTCAGGTCGGCGAGGACCGCGCGTCACCCAACAACAGCGCGGTGCTCATCTGCGAACATGGCTACCTGGTCGGTTCAGTGGTATACGATAACGATGGCAAGGAGATCAAGCGCTTCTCAGCCGAAAAGGGACTGGCACGGGCTCACTTTCCCAATGGAATGCGCACTCGCAAACTAAGCGATCTGCGGATTGACATTCTCGAGGGACACCTCTCTACTTCTCTGTGTCACATGGCGAACATTTCCTACCGGCTCGGCCAGGAAGCTACGCCCGATGAGATCAAGGAAATGGCCCAGGATGATAAAGGTGCGCAGGAGGCCTTCGAGCGGTTTCAGACTCACCTGGAGGCTAATGGCGTGGACCTCAGCAAGACGCCCGCGGTTCTAGGCCCATCGCTGGAAATGGACCCTGACACAGAGAAATTCGTCGGCGGGGTCAACTTCCAGCGGGCAAACGAGCTCTTAAGTCGAGATTACCGCGAGCCCTTCGTCGTACCGGAGGTTGTGTGAAACCTTGCCGCAGGATCGCTAACTTCAATAGGGAGGAAACTATCCAATGAAGGATTTCAAGAGCGCTGGATTAAGATCGGTGTTGGTATTGGGGATGGTAGTAACATTTACCGACTGTGCTCAAAAAGGGGTGCAAACCGACGCGCCGGTACCGCCGAAGGAGGCTGTCGTCCTTTTCGATGGCACCGATTTCTCACACTGGACCGATCAGAGCGGAGGCTCCGTCAAGTGGAGGATTATCGGTGACGCGATGGAGGTCGTTCCCCAAACTCAAGAGGACTTCGCGGGAAAGAAACCGAAGAAAGTGGGGATCCAGACCAAACGGAAATTCCAGGACTTCGTATTACATGTGGAATTCAATGTACCACCCGGTGAAGAAGACAACAGCGGGGTATATCTGCAGCGGCGCTACGAGATCCAGATTGTGGATTCTTACGCGGGCCGACAAAATAACAACAATTGCGGGGCTATCTACCAACAGAAACAGCCTGACGTTAACGTCAGCCGGAAGCCGGGCGACTGGCAGAGCTATGACATCACTTTCCACGCCGCGCGTTTCGCGGAGAAAAATGGACAATTCCAGAAGATTGAGAATGCGCGCATCAGGGTCCTGCACAACAACGTTCTGATTCATGACGAAGTGGAAATCCTGGGTAAAACGGGCAATGGCGACGAAGAAGGCCCCGAATCCGCTCCCCTTCTGCTTCAGGACCACGGCAGCAGGACGCGGTTTCGCGATGTTTGGATCCTCCCGCTCCAGGAGTGATCCCTTTCCTGGGCGAAAACAGGCTAGGGAACCGTCTCTAATGAAAAAATAGTGGGCTTCCCTCAATGTGAAGACGGTTTTTACTTTTAAAATAGGGTGAGTTTCAATAGCCCCAAGGGCTGTCCCCGCCGGTGGCGGGGCTTAAACCCGCAGGATGCGGGGGCTTTCGGTAACCTCTGGACTACTTTCCAACCCCTGACCTGTACACTCCTTGAGGCGTTGAGCCGTCGATTGCCTGATGAAGCCCCCTGCCGGAGCGGGAACAGGAGTACGAGGAGGGCATCGCTCTGACCCTTGATGGGCAGGTGAGACTGGAGATCGACAGCAAGGCGATGGTCACCACCCGGCGCGCGAAGGTGCCGAAGTAATGTAACAGCCGCTTGGCGCGGCGTGGCGGTCTCGGCCCCACACGAGAGATTACCACGGTCGCTGCACTCCCTCGCAATAACAGATTGCCACGACCCCTGCTACGATCCCGCGATGACCGCTGACCTCCCTGTCACCAGCCCCGGAAATGCACCAGCTGCGTGGTCCCTGTTATTAAATTGAACGGTCAGCAGGTACACATATTTCAAAGCGAATTACAATGCCTTCCCTCAACATCCACCCCGCCATCGCTGAGCTGGAGGAGACCATCATCGCCTCTCGGCGGCACTTCCACCAGCACCCGGAGCTGGGCTTCCAGGAGGTGGAAACCACCCGGTACATCCTGGGGCAGGTCAAGGACCTGGACCGTTCGGCTGAGCCCCGCCCTGAGCGGGACGAAGGGCGCTCACGACGAAGCCTGGATATCCGCCACCCGGTGGCCAGGACTGGCATTGTGGCCACCATGCGTAACGGCGACGGCCCCTGCATCGCCCTCAGGGCCGACATGGACGCCCTGCCCATCCAGGAAACCGGCGATCCGTCCTACCGGTCGGTGAACGACGGTGTGATGCACGCCTGCGGCCACGACGGCCACATGGCCATCCTGCTGGGCACCCTGCTGGCCCTGGACCGGTTCCGGGAACAGTGGCAGGGGACCGTCAAGTTTATCTTCCAGCCAGCGGAGGAGGGCGAAGGAGGTGCCCGGTACATGATGGCCGAGGGGGCCTTGAACAACCCGGACGCGGAGGCCATCTTCGGCCTGCACCTGTGGAATTACCAGGACTTTGGCACTATCGGGATCAAGTCCGGGCCGGTGCTGGCGGCGGCGGACGAATTCGAGATCATCGTCAAGGGCAAGGGGGGACACGGCGCCATGCCCCAGGGCACGGTTGATGCCGTGTACGTGGCCGCCCAGCTGGTGGTGGCGCTGCAGTCCATCATAAGCCGCAACCTCGACCCCCTCCAGTCGGGGGTGGTCAGCATCGGGCAGATCCAGGGCGGGCAAAACTTCAACATTATCGCCGACGAGGTGACCCTGAAGGGTACCGCCCGGGCCTACCGCGAGGAGGACCGCCAGCTCATCAAGTCCCGGCTGCAAGGCATCTGCGACGGGATCGCCGCAACTTATGGTGCCGCCATCGACCTGGACTACCGCGACGGCTATCCCATCACCCTGAACGATCCGGCCATGACGGAGGTAGCCGCCCGGGCCGCCCGGAAGGTAGTCGGCGATGGTGTGGGCGAGCCCTACCTCTCCATGGGCGGCGAGGATATGGCCTATTTCCTGCGGGAGGTCCCCGGCTGCTTCATCTTCGTGGGGTCGGCCAAGCCCGAGCACAAGGACGAGAAAGTGCCTCACCACTGCTCCCACTTCGACTTCGACGAGCGGGCCCTGGCGGTGGGAGCCAGCGTGTTCGTCGAAATAGTGCAAGAGATGTTGCCAGCGGGGGGCTAGCGGTGGCTGGGTGGCCAGGAGGGGGAGCTGGTTAGAGCCTTTCCCGGGCGCACAGATCAATATCCATATCTCCCCGCCACATGCCTACGGGTGAGCGTGGAGTATTCAGCAATTAGCCAGTGACTGGTGTTAAATCCCCAATCAGGCCGGGATCTGTACCTTGTCGTATAAGAATTCCGGGGCAAAGTCGGCGCCGTTCGGCCAGGTCACAGTATGCAGCTCAGGGTGCACGGTGAACTGCTTGAAGTAAGCAGGGTCCTTGAGCGGCTTAAACACCTCACCGTCCAGTTCCTGTTCAAGATCAACCTCACCCTCAGTACCATCAGAAAACCTGAGGAGGAGAGTGAAAGCATGAACATGTTTCGCTTCGACTAATCTTGGTCTCATAGATCTACTCCAATGGGGCTATTTTATAAAGGGGCTGTTTGTTCCGAGCCAGCTTCCAGTCTTCTCGCAGCTCATCCTTGTGCAATTCATACCATTCGAGAACATGCCGCTGTGCCCGTTTAGGGAATTGCCCCTCGATCATGCCGGACTCGATCTCCACCGTGATCTCGAAATCACCATAGACTGCATGAAAATGCGGCGGGTCATGATCTCTATAGAACATGGCAATGATAATTCCAAGAAATCTTGATATTTCCGGCATAGTTATAAGGTAGCAAATATTCCTTTAACATCCAAGCAGACTGAAGCATCGGCTAACCTTCCGGGAACAGCCACCAAACTTTACCCGTCCGTGTTGAAGAGATCGTCGGGCATATTAATATATGCAGGCATCCAGAATGCCGAGGACTTCATTCAGTATAGCTGAAGGCGCTTTTTTAACAAAACGAACTTTCCGGCTTACAAAATCAACTGATTTGACCTGCTCAACCATAATGTACCCGGTGATTGATGATTGGTCGGTCACCTTTACGTGGAATGGGAAGTCCCTGTCGGTATTTGTTATTGGGCACACGATGGCAAGACCGGTGTGCTTATTGAACAGGGTGTTGCTGATTACCAATGCAGGTCGTCTGCCCTTTTGTTCATGACCTGACTGGGGATCAAGAGTAACCATAACAAAATCCC
>CAZULW010000111.1:0-5670 GCA_964621455.1 uncultured bacterium | reverse complement strand
CGGGGATCCGCCGGTGATGGCCCTGCGAATACGAAACGTCTGGCTCACAACCCTGGTGTTGATCCTGGGTACCTGTCAGGAGCCGGCGGTCGTCAAGCAGCGCGGCAGCTCCAAGGACATGTACCCCGATCATGAAAGCTGGGAGAGTACGATCATTATCTCCCGGAACGGGCTGCTGGTGGCGGTGGCTGATTCCGAGCGGATGATCAAGTATGACGACCGGAACGTCGCCCACCTCACAGGCCAGGTAAATGTCGATTTCTATGACGAACAGGGTCAGCACGTGAGCCACCTGTCCGCCGATAGCGCCGAGGTCAATAACAAGACCAGCACGATGAGCGCGTTCGGGCAGGTGGTCATACGTTCAGATAGTGGCCTGGTCTTGGAGACGGAGACCTTGAGGTGGGATGACAAATATGAGATGATGGCAACCGATGATACGGTCCTGTTCACCACTTCCGAAAGCGATACCCTCTACGGCATCGGTTTTGAATCGGATGTGGACCTGACCCACTGGAAGATCTACCGACCCTGGGGAGTAACGGAGCGAGGTTTTGGCATCAAAGAATGATGAAAAAGCCGGTCCCGAAGGGATCCGTTCGGACAATCGGCGGATTCTTGAGGGGAAGGGACTGTACCGAACCTATGGCCACCGTGAGGTGGTGCGGGATGTCTCCCTGGAAGTTCATCGAGGGGAGATCGTGGGACTCCTGGGCCCCAACGGCGCGGGGAAGACCACCACCTTTTACCTGCTCACCGGCATGATCCGGCCCACCGCCGGGAAGGTGGGGCTGAATGGGGAAGACATCACCCAGATGCCTATGTACCTGCGGGCCCGGAAAGGGATCGGGTATCTGGCCCAGGAGCCGTCGGTCTTTACCCGCCTCACGGTGGAAGAAAACCTGCGCCTGGTCCTTCAGATGAGTGACCTCAGCGAGGAGGACCAGGCAGTGCGTTTGGAGAAATTGCTGGGGGAACTTCACATTGCCCATATCCGCAAGAGCAGGGCCACCACCCTGTCGGGGGGCGAGCGCCGCCGCACGGAAATCGCCCGCAGCCTGGTCGCCAATCCCAGCTTCATGCTGCTCGATGAACCCTTCTCCGGGGTGGACCCCATTGCGGTGGAGGAAATCCAGCATATTGTCCTGCAGCTGCGGGAGAGGGACATCGGTGTGCTTATTACCGATCACAACGTACGGGAGACCCTCAGCATCACCGACCGGGCCTATCTGCTGTATGATGGCGTTATGATGAAATCAGGGACTGCCGAAGAGCTGGCCGCGGACGAGGAGACGCGGCGGCTCTATCTAGGCCGCAACTTCAAGCTGGAGAAAAAAAGGGCCTGAGAGATGTCGGCACCGACCCTCCAGCAAACCCAGAGACTGGCCCTGCATCTATCTCCGCAGCAGATCCTCCAGTCCAGTATCCTGCAGCTGAACAGCCTCATGCTCGAGCAGCGGATACTTGCGGAGCTGGAACAGAACCCGGCCCTGGAAATTGATGAGCAGGACTTGCCCGCCGACTCCGATGAGGAAACCGATACCAGTGAGGGCGACGAAGATGAATTCGATTGGGAGGAACTGCTTAACAGTCCCGAGGACTACAACGTTTCCCGGTTTGAGGATCATTCCAGGGAAAAGGTCGAGTTCCAGCTGGCAGCCTCCGAAGAGTTTGTGGAGAACCTGTCCCGGCAGCTGGTCGATCTGGGTCTGTCGGAGAAGGAGCTCGAGATCGCCGACGAGATAATGGGTAACATCAACAACGAGGGCTACCTCACCGCAGAACTCCTCCTGGTGGCTGATCGCCTGCAGGTCCCGGAGGAAGCTGCGGAGAAGGTGCGGCACGAGATCATGCACCTGAACCCGCCCGGCGTCGGTGCCCTGGACTTGCAGGAATGCCTCCTGGCCCAGCTGGAGGTCTCAAGTGAGGATGGCCTGTCCGGGACCCCCCGAGGCGGGGACGGCCTCCCCGTAGCCGGAACGGCCAGGGCCCAGGGCCTGGACCTGGCCATGAAAATCGTGGAAGGCCATTTCGAGGACTTCGCCAACCGGAGGTATCAACGCGTTATGCGGGCCCTGGGCTGTAGTGAAGAAGAGCTCCAGGAGGCTATCGACATTGTCACCCGCCTTAACCCCAAGCCAGGGATAGGTGGTGCCACGGTGATTGGGGAGTATATTGTGCCTGACCTCCTGGTGGAAGAGCAGGACGGCAAGTGGACGATCACCCTGAACGATGCCACGCGCCCCGAACTGAATATCAGCCCCATATACGTGAATATGCTCTCCAGCAGAAAGGGACTGGACTCCGAGACCCGGCAGTTTGTGCGGCATAAGGTGGAGTCGGCCCGGTGGTTCATCCAGGCGGTGCAGCAGCGCCGGGAGACCATGCTGCGGGTCATGAGAGCCATAATTACCCGGCAGGAAGATTTCTTCCGGAAAGGGATGGTCCATCTGAAGCCCATGGTCCTGAAGGACATCGCGGAGGATGTGGGCATGGATATTTCCACCATCAGCCGGGTGACCAACGGCAAGTACGTACAGACGCCGCACAGGGTCTACGAGCTGAAGTACTTCTTCACGGAGGGTATGACCACCGACCAGGGGGAAGAGGTTTCCACCCGCATTATCAAGGAGGCGCTGCAGAAGCTCACCGATGGCGAGCACAAGCAGAAGCCCCTGAACGATGAGGCCCTGGCCGGACGGCTTAACGAACAGGGTTACCCAGTGGCCCGCCGCACGGTGGCCAAGTACCGCGAGCAGCTGAAGATCCCCGTGGCCAGGCTGAGGAAGGAGCTGTGAGAACTCAGCCACGAATTCACACGAATTGACACAAATTGATAGGAATTAATTTATAAGAATGAAAAAAACTTCATGAAAGAATGATTATATGATATTTATTCGTGAAAATTCGTGTGAATTCGTGGCTTAATTCATAGATTTGGATTTCCTTTACATGAGGAGCGAAGGAATGCTATGAACCAAACACCCATCCACACCACCACCATCCTGGGAGTCCGTCTGGGGCGCAAGGTGGCCATGGGCGGCGACGGCCAGGTGACCAGGGGGGAGATGCAGCTTAAATCCCGGGCGGTGAAGGTGCGGGGGTAGCTCTCTCTCTGCATAGTCATGATATACACCCCCAGCAAACTCCGCCGCCGATCCATCCGCCTGAGGGGATACGACTACGCCCAGCCGGGGGCGTATTTTGTGACGGTTTGCACGCACCAATGGGCAAACATATTTGGGGACATTATCAATGGCGAGATGATATTGAATCCCCTGGGACGGGTGGTGCAGGATGAATGGCTGCGAACTGCGCAAATCCGATTATATGTTCAATTGGACGAGTATGTCGTCATGCCTAACCACCTGCATGGGATTGTCTTGATAACGGACAATGGTAGGTAGGGGCGTATTGTGCAATACGCCCCTACCCCTGGATTCCAGTCGCCGTCAGTGGGACTGGGGGCCATCATTCGCGGTTTCAAGTCCACTTCTGCGAGGTGTATTAATCAGCTGCGGGGCACCCCCGGACGACCCGTCTGGCAGAGGAACTACTTCGAGCACATCATCCGCGATGACGACGCTCTAAATAGGATTCGGGAATACATCTACTACAACCCCCAACGCTGGCATTTGGACAAGTATAATCCAGCGGCAAGCGAGCCGGACGAATTCGACGCGTGGCGAAGTTCAATAAACCAAGAGGCACACGAAGAATCCAAGGTTGCTCTGCCTAGCTAGATTGTAAGGAGTAAGTATTGCCATGAACCAAACACCCATCCACTCAACCACCATCCTGGGCGTGCGCCTCGGCCGCAAGGTGGCCATGGGCGGCGACGGCCAGGTGACCATAGGGGAGATGCAGCTTAAATCAAAGGCGGTGAAGGTGCGGGTCTTTGCCGGAGAGAAGGTCCTGGGGGGCTTTGCCGGGGCGGTGGCCGACGCCCTCACCCTGTTTGAAAAGTTCGAGGCCAAGCTGGAAGAGTACAGCCAGAACCTCCAACGGGCTGCCGTTGAGCTGGCCAAGGAGTGGCGCACCGACAAGTACCTGCGGGAACTGGATGCCTACCTGGCCCTGATGGACACCCACAACAGCTACATCCTCTCCGGCTCCGGAGATGTTATCGACCCGGAGGACAACGTTATCAGCATCGGATCGGGCTGCGGGTATGCCATGGCGGCGGCCCGGGCCCTGATCAAGGTCGGTGAGAAGGATCCCAAAACCGTCGTCAAGACGGCGCTGGAAATTACCGCCGACCTCTGCATCTATTCCAATGACCAACTCACCATCCTCGAGCTGGGATGAAAGAACTGACGCCCCGCCAGATTGTGAAGGAACTGGACCGCTACATTGTGGGCCAGCAGGCCGCCAAGAAGTCCGTGGCCATCGCCATGCGCAACCGCTGGCGCCGCCTTCAGGTCCCCGATCATCTCCGCGAAGAGATCATGCCCAACAACATCATCCTCATCGGCTCCACCGGAGTAGGCAAGACGGAGATCGCCCGGCGGCTGGCCATGCTGGCCAGTGCGCCCTTCATCAAGGTGGAGGCCTCCAAGTTCACTGAGGTGGGCTACGTGGGCCGGGACGTGGAAAGCATCGTCCGGGACCTGACGGAAGTGTCGGTAGGCGTGGTGCGACACGCAAAAGAGGCCGAGGTGGAAGAGAAGGCCTTCGAGCTGGCCAACGAGCGGCTGCTGGATATCCTGTTCCCGGTGGATGACAGTCCCAAGCCCGCTTATGCCGAAGCTGTTGACGCTGATCAGGCGGAGGAGCTGCACGCCCGGCACCAGCGCACCCGCGAAAAGCTCCGTGAGCGGCTGGAAGGGGGTGAGTATGAGGACCGCCTGGTGGAGATAAAGACCCACACCGATAGCACACCTATCCTTCAGGTGATGGGCCCCTTCGGTATGGACGACGTGACCATGAACATGCAGGAGATGCTGGGAAATGTCCTGCCCAAGAAGCGCCGCACCCAGAAAACCACGGTTGCTGAAGGGCGGAAAATCCTGGCTGTCGAGGAAGCCGGCAAGCTCATCGATATGGAGGAGGTGATCCGCGATGCCCTGCATCGGGCGGAGGAAATGGGCATCGTCTTTATTGATGAGCTAGACAAAATCGCCGGCGAACGCGCCACGTCCGGTCCCGATGTGTCACGGGAAGGGGTCCAGCGGGACATCCTACCCATCGTCGAGGGGAGCAACGTGGTTACCAAGTACGGCGTGGTGCGTACCGAACACATACTCTTCATCGCGGCCGGGGCCTTCCACGCGAGCAAGCCCTCAGACCTGATCCCGGAGCTGCAGGGGCGCTTCCCCATCCGGGTCGAGATGGATGACCTGACCCAGAAGGACTTCGTCAAGATCCTTACCCACCCCCGCAACGCCCTCATCAAGCAGTATACCGCCCTTCTCGCCACTGAAGGTGTGGACCTCAAGTTTGAGAGGGCCGCCATCAATGAGATCGCCCGGGTCGCCTACGATGTGAACATGAGCATGGAGAACATCGGCGCCCGGCGGCTGCACACCATCCTCACCACACTGCTGGAGGATGTCTTATTCGAGCAGCCTGAAGGCCAGGCGAAACAGGTTACCGTTACTAAAGAGATGGTAAAGAAGAAGGTAGAGGCCATTGCCAAGGACCAGGACCTGAGCCGGTATATTCTGTAGG